>NZ_CP151099.1:4996500-5307500 GCF_038096175.1 Nostoc sp. UHCC 0302 | reverse complement strand
CCTAAAAAGTCGCTAAACCATTGTGCCTGAGTAAAGGACCTGTACTTGGTTCACGACCTCGGAACGCTTTAAATATTTCCATTGGATGCTTGCTCCCACCGAATGCCAGTACAGTATTTCGATAACGCTGACCTATAGTCTTTATCGCTTCTTCATCTTCTAACCCAGCTTCTTCAAAAGCTGCAAAAGCATCAGCACTCAGTACTTCAGCCCATTTGTAACTGTAATAACCTGCTGCATAACCACCTTCAAAAATATGGCCAAAAGCACACAAAAATGAATCTTCTGGCAAAGGTGGTAAAACGGTAGTTGTCTTCGCAATCCGATGACGTACATCCGTGGGCTTTTCATTGCTACCTGGGTGATAGCGGTGATGCAGTTCCAAATCAACACTGCTAAAGTGAATCTGCCGCAACATAGCACTACCACTCATGTAATTACGTGCTGCTAGCAGTTTCTGATAATAATGCTCAGGTAAGGCTTCACCAGTTACGTAATGCTTAGCCATGCCAAACAAAGTGGGTCGCTCATAACACCAGTTTTCCATAAACTGGCTGGGCAGTTCTACTGCATCCCACTCTACATTATTAATGCCTGCGGCTCCAGGATAGTCAACCTTGGTGAGCATATGGTGCAATCCATGACCAAACTCGTGAAACAAAGTCTCTACTTCATAAAAAGTCATTAAGCTAGGCTTGCCATCTACTGGAGGAGTTTGGTTACATACCAAATAAGTCACAGGTAAGCGAATAGCAGTTACACCATTTTCAGTGATTTTGGCACGATTGATGCATTGATCCATCCAAGCACCACCACGTTTTTCGGCTGGACGGCTATAAGGGTCTAAGTAGAAATAAGCTATGGGAGAACCATTCTCATCAGCTATTTGGAAATAACGGACATCCTCATGCCAGACTGGGGCTTGACCATCGGCAGGGCTGACCGTAACGCCAAACAGCCGCTTGACAAGCCCAAATAAGCCATCTAGCACTTGGGTAAGCGAGAAGTAGGGACGTAGTTCTTCAGCGGTAAAGTCAAATTTTTCTTCTCTTTGGCGTTCTGCCCAAAAATTAATATCCCAGTGCTTTAAATCCTGAGCTTCTGCTGCTCCCTTTGCGGCTGCAAAAGCTTTGAGTTCTTCTAAATCTTTAATTGCAGCATCATAACTGGTGTGACGTAGTTCTTCTAACAAAGCTTCAACTGCCTCAACGTTGGGAGCCATTTTACTAGCAAGGCTCAACTGGGCAAAACTTTTAAAGCCAAGTAAATTTGCGAGTTCTTGCCGCAGCTCCAAAATACGTTCAATTAAGGGGTTGTTATTTAGCTCGCCTGTAGAAGCGCGGGTGATATAAGCTTTATAGAGCTTTTCGCGCAGGTCGCGACGAGTGCTGTGCTGCATGAAAGGGCCGTAACTGGGTAAGTCTAAAGTAATGCGCCAGGGGCCATTTTCTGCTGTCGCGTTTTCTGCACCAGCAGCACGAGCAGCTTGTGACGCTAGACTGAGCAAGCTCAAGGGTAAGCCGTCGATTTCCGCTTTTGTTGTCAAGGTAAGGCTAAAAGCTTTAGTAGCATCCAATATATGGTTAGAGAACTTGGTGGAAAGTTCTGCCAACTCCATCTGGATGGCGTTGAAACGGTCTCTCTCTTCTCCTTTTAAGCCAACCCCCGAAAGTTCGGCATCTCGGATAGCGGCTTCTACAATGCGTTGCTGGGCTGATTCTAAAGTTGCCCAAGTATCGCTCGTGCGGAGTGCCTTAAAAGCATTGTAAATGGGTTGGCTTTGACCAAGTTTGTTGATAAATTGTACGACCTGTGGTTGTACGGTTTCATGAGCTTCCCGTAGTTCAGGGCTATTCTTTACACCCATGAGATGATTCACCACTCCCCAACTCCAGGAAAGCCTTTCCGTCAGCCTTTCTAGTGGCTCTACTAAACCTTTCCATGTGGGCTGTACATTAGCCTCTAAACTAGCCAGCTGCTGGTCAAGTTCTGCCAGCAGTTGATTGAAAGCTGGTACTATTTGCCCTGGTTTAATCTTGGCGAAGGGAGGCAAACCCGACCCTTGAAGTAGAGGATTCTCTGAAATAATGGCACTTGCACTCATAGTTTTGGTCAGCTGCGGATAAATAGGGACGAACAATGATTTTTATTGATATATCTTCTATCTTCTAATGTAGCGATCGCCGCGCAATCTTGCTGAATTACTCTGTAGGTAAATTAAATAACTAATACAAAATATTCACTCCTGCAACCCCGCCAATACTGCTCGGTTAAGTAACTTGCTGTTAGCACAATCCCAATCACCACACCGGTGAGTAGGTCAGCAGCTACAATCCCGATTAAGGTAGCAGAGAATATGATTAAGGAAAACGTCCATACTTCTTTAACTGGCGAATGTGTTCTACTTCAATCAGCTTATAGCCAGTGAAAACTAGAATTGCTGCCAAGCTAGATGTGGGAATCATTTTTATTTAATAAGAATGGTGTAGCAATCACTAAAATCAGCAACTATAGACCGTGTAGCATTCCGGAAAATCTAGTTTTTGCTCCTGCTTCCACGTTGACGGAAGTACGGACAATGACTCCTGTCATCGGCACAGCGCCTAGTAAGCCACAAACCATGTTGCCAAATCCTTGAGCTGCCAATTCCCGGTCAAAATCAGTTCTTGTTCCAGTATGCAATCGGTCAACGGCTACTCCAGAAAGCAAACTTTCGGCACTGGCAATAAAGGCGATCGCGATCACATCTAGAATTACTGGTGCTTTAATTAGGCGTGGTAACGTAGTCATCAGCTCCACTTCCCAAGCCATACACCTTATCTTTCACCCCGTCACGCGCACTGAGGATAATAATCGGTAACTGTTCACCCTGACCGCACAATTCTTCCAACACCGTCCAGCCATCTTTACCAGGGAGACCAATATCAAGGATTAGTAAGTCAAAATTACCGCTACAAGCCATGTCAATAGCTTCCTCACCATCATTAGCTACAGCCGTAGTGAAGCCATTAGCTTTCAAACCCTTTTCTAGAAAGCTTGCAATCCTAGGTTCATCCTCTGCGATCAGAATCCGGTTCATGAGCAATACCTCCTGTGGTGGTTCTAACGGTAAAAGTAGATCCAGCGAGTAAGCGACTAGAGAGTTCAACCGTACCAGCATGATATTCAGCGATCGCGTTTACCACAATTATTGCAAATGCTGATGCATTACAGGCTTAAATATGAGCAAGTATACACAAATACCTAATAGTAAGTTGCAAGTTTGGGGCATAGTTAGACAACCACAGGCATATTATTGATCAACAAAAAAGCCATAGATATCCGACCTATTTTAAAAGTCAGGCATCTTATTTCTAATAGGCGATCACGCTATAATTTATAGCGTATTTTAATTTAATTTTTTGTTTACTCTGATTGTGCTATCACAAGAGATTTATTAGTCTATTTAGTGTAGGAGATAAAGTTAATTAAATTGATTTAAATATCCGTTTTAAAACTACTTTAAAAAAATAAATACATTATTAATCTTAAGTTTGTTATTAAAATTATTTATTTTAAACTTAACATTAATTACAATAGTTATTCTGTTAATTTTTTAAAGTTACAGACATTTCTCTATACTGCGAGTATAATTTGTCATTTATGGCTGAAAATTTACACTCGTTGAATAGAAGATGCTGAAAATATTGCAAAGCCTTTTTGGAGATGGCTTTTTTATTCCACACGGACATTGTTATCTTTGGCAGACAGGTTTAGTTGGGTTACATATTATATCAGATTTTTTAATTGCCCTAGCCTATTTTTCTATTCCCATCGCCCTTGTTTACTTCGTCCGCAAGCGTGAAGATTTACCTTTTAAATCCATACTTTTATTATTTGGAGCTTTCATTATCTCCTGTGGTACAACGCACCTAATGGAAATATGGACGCTTTGGCATCCTACTTATTGGCTATCCGGTTTCATCAAAGCTTTTACTGCTTTCGTATCAGTTTATACAGCTATCACTTTAGTGCCGATAATTCCCCAGGCACTAGCTTTGCCAAGTCCAGCACAACTGGAGGCAGCTAACAGCCAACTAAAACTCACTCTGAAAGAACTCGCAAATACTCAAACTCAACTAATTCACACGGAAAAAATGTCTTCTTTGGGACAATTAGTTGCAGGTCTTGCTCATGAAATTAACAACCCTATTAGTTTCATTTATGGTAATGCTATTATCGCTGATGAATATATTGCTGACTTACTTAAGTTGATTTCACTTTATCAGGAGCGCTACCCACAAGAAGTAACAGAAATTAAAGATTTCAGCTATAAAATTGATCTCGATTTTATTAAAGAAGACTTACCAAATATATTAGCTTCTATGATGATAGGAGCTAAACGCATCAGTAATTTTGTATTATCATTACGCAACTTTTCGCGGCTAGATGAATCAGAAATAAAGCAAGTCGATATTCACGAAGGTCTTGATAATACACTATTAATTTTACAAAGTCGCTTGAAAGGAGAAGGAAGCCATCCAGATATTCAAGTAATTAAAGAATACACCGATTTACCTAAAATTGATTGTTATCCAGGACAAATCAACCAAGTATTCATGCATATCTTTACTAATGCTATTGATACTTTAAAAGAGTCAATGATCGGTTGTAACTTATCAGTCAGTAAGGCAAGAGTGATTGCAAATCAAGAAGTATCAAATAATGTTCCCCAAATTCGCATTTGCACTGAATTTTTAGACAGCAATCAAGTATTAATTAGAATTGCTGATAATGGTTGCGGAATGACAGAAGAAGTGAAGCAAAAAATTTTTGATCCCTTCTTTACGACTAAACCTGTTGGTTCAGGTACAGGTTTAGGAATGTCGATTAGCTATCAAATTGTAGATAAACACGGTGGTAAGTTGAATTGTATCTCAGAATTGTTTCAAGGTACAGAGTTTGTAATTCAACTTCCAGTTAAAATAAACTAGAAAAGTTATTGACGATGCAAATTGTCTTCTGATCTCAAGCGTATTGACTTGTAAGTACTTGCTTTTAATAGTAACCAGAGTTAGAGCCGAAGAAACTATCCATTGTGAGAAAATTTTCACTTGATCTGCAAATAGGCACGGCTTCAAGGAGTAACAACAATGGAAACACGGTTATTAGGAAAGTCCGGTCTCAAGGTTTCAGTTCTCAGTTTCGGTACAATGACCTTTGGTGGTAGTGACTTTTTCCAAGAAATTGGAGCGACTCAGGTAGACGAGGCACGGCATCTGATTGATATTTGCCTTGATGCAGGTGTCAACATCTTCGACACCGCCGATGTTTACTCAAATGGACTTTCTGAGGAAATTCTTGGTAAAGCTCTCGGAAAGCGTCGCTCTGATGTGATTATTGCAACTAAGGCTTATGGTCGTATGGGAAAAGGAGCAAATGATACTGGTCTATCACGTTATCATCTGATTCGAGCCTGTGAGGACAGCCTAAGACGATTAGGCACAGATTACATCGACCTCTACCAAGTTCATGGTTTCGATGCTCTGACTCCACTGGAAGAAACGCTTCGCGCTTTAGATGATCTTGTCCGTAGTGGCAAAGTTCGCTACATTGGCTGCTCTAATTATTCAGCTTGGCATTTAATGAAGGCGCTGTCTGTATCAGAGCGTTTGAACTTGGAGCGCTATGTGTCACAACAGGTTTATTACTCGCTTGTGGCGCGAGAGTTGGAATTTGAACTAATTCCTCTAAGTTTAGATCAAGGTGTAGGGATCTTGGTGTGGAGTCCGCTTGCTTTTGGTTTCCTCTCAGGTAAGTATCGTCGTGGTCAGTCGGAACCGGAGGGGACGCGACGAGCAAAAATCGGCGATATTGGCACGGTCAGTGATCTTGAGAAAGGATACGATATTGTGGAAGTTCTGCACGAAGTGGCTAATAATCGTGGTGTCAGCGTTGCTCAAGTAGCACTCAACTGGTTGTTGCGTAAGTCTGGTATTACATCCGTTATTATCGGAGCGCGGAATGAACAACAACTTCGAGACAACCTCGGTGCTGCTCAGTGGGAGCTAACACCAGAGGAAGTAAACCGACTGAATGAGGTCAGCGCGATCGCACCAATTTATCCCTACTGGCATCAGCGCAAGTTTGGTGCTGAGCGCATTCCCCAATAAAAAGATCCGAATAAGCTGCGATCGCCTTTCGCAATGCGCTTGGTGCGATCGCTCTCTAGCTGCTCGTCCTAAAAGCTGATTGAGGAACCTTATAACTAGATGAGAGCTAGACAGTAGAGAATTTGTGTTTTCAATTTTTGATTACTTCACACATTTTTTAAGTATTTAAACCTAAAAATTTTCTCGAAAATTGTTAAATAAATATTAAGTAAGTTTGTCTTTCTATCTTAGGGTGAAGTTCATAGTTTATAACTTGGTCAAATATAGAGGTGCAAGCGACAAACATCAAAAGGAGGTATAAAGTGAACAATTTACGTCTTTTTCCTGTAGTCTCAAAGTCGATGATTCACGATAGTCAAAAAAACCAGCTTACAGATTTACTAGAATGGTGCAGAATTGTTTATGGTTGTTTAGATGCTGGACAAGTTGATGATGCAAAAATTTTCTTAGAACAAGCAATTACTGAAGCTGAAAAACCAAGAAAAGATTAATATAACTAATTGCAAATATCTAAAATATCTATATGTCCTTAAATTGGCGTACTGGGTATTTTCTCTGGCAAAAGAGCAAATACAACTTCAAAACCCGCTCCCTATAAGTAGGGGAACGGGTTTTAAAATATATGCTATCTAGCGATTTTTATTAAAAATAATATTAAGTGAATATGACCTTGTATTCTACTATCCATAGAAATATAATAAACAAGTCTTGAGAAATATGACGTTTAGTCATTTGTCAAATCTTACCTTAGAGGGATAAATCTTCTATAGTACCTGCCTCACGCTAGAGATAGCGCACTAAGAAAGGGAACAGGGGACAGGGAATAAGGGAAACTAATCCGCCCACAAGGGACGGGGTTTCTACCTGCCTTGAGAAATAGAGATTTTTCACTCACAAGGGGCGTTAGTGCAGCAGGACGAAGCCCAGTACGCCTTAAAACCTTGTTTCGGAGCTGGTTTTTTATCTTCTATCCCCTGTTCCCTACTCGCTGTTACCGCCCCGAAGGAGTTTGTTAAGTTTCATTTGTCAATTAAACAGTGGTCATCCGGTGAAGATAGGAAAACTCGCTTGCCAATCCGGTACTACGAGAATCAGATCAATTTACAAAGCTTACAGAGTGAGGTGTGTATGCGCTACATCTTCCTCAATCAACTACTCTCCATAATTGTGCAAGCTGACTTTTACTGATTTTTTTCACTCTCTTCACTGAATCCACAGCGTCAGACCATAAGGAGATTTATTATGGCTAAACTGAATCCAGTGCAGCTACAGAAAAATTTGAACCAAGTTAACTACCCGCTTAGCAAAAAAGACTTGGTTAAGTATGCTGAAGAAAAAGGTATTGACGAGAAAGTACTACGATTTTTGAAGAAGTTGCCTTCAAAACAATATGAAACCCTAGCTGATGTGGTCAAATTAGTTGATGAAATCTTCATCACTAAGGTCAGTCCAGTACAACTACAGAAAAACTTGATTGCAGTTAACTATCCACTCAGCAAAAAAGACTTGGTTAAATATGCTGAAGAAAAAGGTGTTGATGAGAAAGTCCTACGAGCCTTGAAATTGTTGCCTTGTCAACAGTATGAAACATTAGCCGATGTAGACAATGCAATCAATCAAGGTGGGGAAGGGGAAAGAAAACTAAATTAACTAACCAAACATCAGCGATCGCTTTTAGTTATTATGGGGAAGAGTAAGGAAAACAACTATCCCAACACAAGCGATCGCTTTTACTACTCATCAAAAGGGTATTGAACTCACACCTGAAGATTCCAATTACACAAAATCCCTATTAGGGATTAAAACTTTAAGACTCCTCTTAGCTTTCCCCTTCAATATAAAATTTGTGTTTATATACTATTTAGAGTATTGTAAAATAATATAGAATTTAATTGCATATACAAAATAATATATTATATTAAAACAAACTTTTTTATTAAAATAGTAAATTTTAGAGAGGAGAATAAAGTGAATTCTTACTTAGCATTATTGGCTTCAATTATTATTGGAATTGGAGGACAACTTTGCCTTAAAGCAGGAGCTGTACAAAGTTCTGGAAGTAAACTAAATTTATTTTTACAACCCTATATTTTTGTAGGGCTACTGTCTTATTTTGTAGCCGCGTTATTTTATATATACTGTCTTAAAAAGATACCAATTTCTGTTGCTTACCCAACTGTTGCAATTAGCTATGTTGTTGTCTCTTTCTTAGCTCACTTACTCTGGGGAGAAGCTTTTGGCGCTAAGCAAATTTTTGCTCTATTGTTAATTGGTCTTGGTATATTCACATTAAATTATAATTAATCAGAGAGTGCTTTTATTGTAGATGCAACCTCTACTAATTTTGAAAATTTGTTGTTGATAGCCTATAATTTATCTGACTTTTCACAGTATTTGGGAAAGTCTTATCTAAACCTCTTTCTTTTTAGGAAAGAGGTTTAGAATTTTATCTTTTAAGCTTTATTTATAAGTTGCTCTCTCTCTTTGTTTTTGTACGCTTTACCTAAATTGTTAGCTTTCTCAACGAATAATAGATTTTTTGATAGCAGCTTCAGTGTTTGAGCAACAGTTTTAACTACTTTCATTTTGCTAGCACTTGGCTTTTGGTCGTATCTCAAAACCATTGGAACTTCAATAACTTTCGGTTTGAATACCTTTGCTTTAAGCAGTAAATCTACCATACAGGCAAACCCCTTCTCTGTGAATAAATTGTTACGATAGTACTCAAAAAGATTAATAAGCAAAGAACGATTATAGATTCTGTAACCGGAAGTATAGTCTTTGACACCGGATATAGGGACTGCAATTCTAAATAGCCAACTAGCGCCATAACTCATTAGCAGTCTCAAAGCCGATAAGCCAACAACTTTAGAACCTTTCTGATATCTAGATGCGATCGCAATATCATAGCCACCAGCCACCGTAGTCTCATACATCTTCATTAGTAGTTCTGGCGGTTGAGTATTATCACAGTCCATAGTGGCTAAGAAATCACCTTCTTGAGAAACTTCTAAGAAGGTTATGAAACCTGTTTTGATTGCTTGACCTAAACCAGCATTTTTTGAATGTTGTACTAATTTTAACGATAAACCAAGCAATTGCGATTGTTCCAAAGCAGCTTGAGCAGTTGTATCAGTACTACCATCATCGACAAGAATCAGTTGTATATCTATGTTAGAGACATTTTGTAAGAAGTGAAACCTTTGGAACAAAGGCGGAATTGATTCTTGTTCATTATAAGCAGGTAAGAGGATAAAAAGAGTCATAAGTACCTCGTTTAAAGTTTAAGATGCAATTCAACTTTCACTAATTCAGGAATGCAGATTTTTGCAAAAATTCTTCGACGTGTCGCACAACAGCATTATTATTAACACTGTCATTGATAAATTGTGAGGTATTGAGTACAAAAAAATCATCGTTTTCAGTATTCACCTTGGGAACCAAAGTTGAATAGTTTAATACTTGTAATGGTTGCACTTTAGTAGCTCGATTAATATGTGCTGCAACGATGTCATCTGCTTTAAGTTCTGGAAACATTAGACGTATTCCCTGGAAAAATAGCTGACGCAATTCATCATCAGGCTGTTTTAAAAGTGGGTCACTTGAGAGAATATATTTCGGTAGAAATGTAACGTGATATCCTGCTGTTTCTTCCAATCCAACTAAGTTGCTCATACCAATAATCCCTGTAAAAGGAATATTTTTGTCGGCAATATTCACAACATAATAAGGAACTAATGCTTTACGAGTAATCAGAACCATACAGATTACTCCTAGATATTCTACTGAGTTGCGATCGCTTGAAATGTTTACCAGCTCATTAGCAGTAACTTCTTGCAAAATATTGACTGGAGCAGTAAAAATAACTTTATCAAAATGTTCTTTTTTACCTTGAAATTCAACCCAAATTCCACCTGTTGGATGAGGAGCAATGTGTTTTACTGCTACACCTGTGTGAATCTGACTTCCATTAGAACAAATTAGTTTTTCTAAATGGTCAAAAAGAGTTTTATAACCACCAACAACATAACCAAGTTGCTCTTTTTTTAAAGAAGAATCCCTAGCTGAAAAGAGTCGTTTGATATAAGCCCAAATGAACACTGCTGAAATACGCTTATAATTATCTCCTAATTTGGCTAACAGTAATGGTTTCCATAACTTCTCATAAGTGCCTTTCCCACTAATTTTCAATAACCAATCTTCTACTAGAATCTTTTCGAGGCTCCGCCAGTTGTTAATACGTGAACCATATAATAAAGTTATAGCCAACCTTATCTTGTCTATAAAATTCAGTGGTGGAAACCTCAGAAATTCAATAGCATTACTAATAGAATAAAACTTTTTTTGTTCGTAGAATCCTGTTAAAGTTCCGCGCCAACGCAGCTTATTTCCTAGCCCAACATCTCTAATAAAATTTATTAAATGAGTATCAGATGGGAGGATGACGTGATAAAAACGATCCCAAACAAATGACCCATAATCATGGTAAGTTGTCAGCCCACCTAATTGCTTGTTGTTCTCAAAAACAGTGACTACATGACCATACTCTGAAAGACGTTGAGCTAGTACTAGCCCTGTCATACCTCCGCCAATAATACCAATATTCATATATCTAAGATATTTGCGTTTTAGTTTTTAAAACTCATATGAAGAAGTTCTCAATGTTATTAATTATAATGAGATATTCAAGCCAAAAAAATATCCTTCTCAGTACTTATTTTTTATTAGATATCGCTAGGTTCAAGATTTATATTAGTTGTACTTTAATGGCGTACTTAAGTAAGTGTTACCAAAATATTATCTGTCTACAATTTGATAATATTAGACAATAGTATGCATATATTTTTTGTATCAATGCTTATGTTTTAACTCTTTGCATTGTGATCTACAGCATATTTGTAGTTGATGAACTAAAGTACATAAACTATGTCTCAAAGCCTATTTAATTTTTGTATTTTGAACAGCAGTTTCTCCACTTGAGGAGTCCCCAATACCACACTGTTTCCTCCTGAATTCTATTGTATTTAAACAGCTTGACGAACCCTAGTTAGCAGTTGAGCGTGTTGTCCAAGAGGCAAAACTGTAAATTGATTGGATAGAAGCTTTAATGCTTTACGCAATACTAAAAGCTTCTTATAAGTAGGAAGCTTCATACCAGGGAAGAATGATAGTTCTGGTACATCTTCTTGACTTAAAAAGTCTGTAGGATGTAGTAGTAAAGAAGGCTGAGTGCCTGTAACTTTACACAGCCAAAGAGCGATTCGGAAATAAAGCAACGCCAAATCGGGAGAAAATGTACTCAGATACATTAGGTAGCTGAAGTGAATTGGCACTTTGAAAATCGGCATAGTGGTAACAGGAATCTCAATCAGATCATTGCTATCCATACACCATTGGTATGGCTTGAGGCTTTGTAAGCCGTCTTTGAAACTACCAAACAAGGCCTTGCGTTTCGTGCGTTCTTCCTCGCTTAACTTACAGGTCGTCATGTAGTATGCCCGTGCCAATGGGCCTAAAAATGTGGGAAAAGTAGAAGCATCATATTGATATTGCCGACGTGCTAAAACTCGCAATACTGTAGAAGATAAACTGTAACCAGGACTTCGGAAACCGATGGGGCGTTGGCCAGTCACTTGCTGGATATGCTTTTCAGCCAGTGCTAACTCTTGTTCAATCTCACTCTCTGAATACTGTTTTAACCAGATGTTATGGTAAAAGGAGTGATTGCCAATTTCGTGACCATCGGCTGCGATCGCTTGTAATGCCTGATGATTCTTTTTAATAGCCGCATCCTGACCTACAACAAAAACTGTAATTGTCAAATCCAGTTGCTTGAAAACATCTAGGAAACGGGGTACAACGATATCCAGATAAGAGGGTAAAGTCTGCCAACCCTGCTCGCCATTATCTTTTAGATAACACCAGAGATTATCTAAGTCTAAAGAAAGACTAGCTACTGATTTATTTGATGTTGGCTTGGTTTTAAGCGTTTGCTTGGAGATTTGACTATGCAGATGTACAACGTTTTTCATCGGAATTAGGTACAAGTTCCTAGTAGTTTTTTCAAGATTTGAAGGGGTATTAAGGATTTCATTTATAATGAAAAATTTCTATTCAGTCTTGAATAGATAAAAATAATTTTAAAAAATGGCCCCAATCAAGAGTCTACTGAAAAGCACACATCCATTCACCAAAGAAGTACGTTGAAAAAGTCAGAACTTAGCTGCACAGACGCTTGGCTCATTACCCAATAAAGGTATGATGTGGCATTTTGGGTGCAACCAAATAAATTTTGATGCTTGGAGTTAAAGTACTTTTACACTAACTAAAGTTGTGACGATGCAAAATTTTTTTCTAACTCTCCAAGTTTTACTTAGTTCAGCTGCAAAATGTTGCATTTTTTATTAGAGCTTGTTATAAAAGCCACTTTTAACAATACATATATTTAACTAACTAAGGCAATACTTTACATTAATTTCACGTTCTTTTACTAAATCTTTTTGATACAGTTATCACATCCTAGTAACAAAATCTATGATTTTTTTTTAGAAATGTGTAAGATTTCCTTAAAGCTTTTAATTTTATCAGTCTCTTTCTTTGCCACCTTTGCAATCAAGAAGAGAGATAACTTTAGATGAGCATCATCATATAACTTTTTTTATCAAGGTAGCAAGTTGCTTGATAACAACCTAAAAATAATAAACTGTTACTTAGTACTAAAGAGTCTCAACTTAGTTATTATTACTAAAAGTGTGTGCTTTATTATCCTTAAATGTATTCCATAAACAGTCAAACAAGTATTTCAGCTTGCAGTAATCTTGAAGATACAGACTTCTTGCTCACTACAGTAGATAGTCTGCTCTAAATTTGTTTAAACTTGGGCCGAAAGTTTTTGAGAACATTGAAGTGTAAGCTGACCGAAAAACGATTTACAGCGGATTCCAAGAAAAGTTAAGTACATCAGTTAGGTCTAAAAACTAGGCATAAAGCCTGTTTTACTCCTGAATTATGAGTGGAGCCAAAAACGCTGTGCCTTCAAAAAAGTCTGAACTTTGTAACAGAAGCTTCCTTAGATGAGAACTTCGGATTCTGAACGGCAATTGCTATGTCCTTCAGAGAGGCTAGGCGAACTTTAAGAGGACTCACCGTGCTGGCTCACCAACACACTCCCTACGCCTGAATTCTGGCGTATATGTCCTTTGGGCAAGGCAGAAGCAGGATAAATTTTTCAGAATATTATCTGGATTCAAATAAGGAAAATTTAAATTGAGTAACCACTCATTCTGGTTCTACTGGTTTGCTTTCTTCAGTGTTATTCTTGCCCGCTACTTTTTGATAGCTGGAGGAGCGTACTTGCTTTTCTACTTAGTTCTGGGGCAGTCTGTTGCTAAACAGAGTTTACGTCTGAAGCCGCCAATGGGTGGAACAATCCGAAAAGATATTGAATTATCGATTCTTTCGGCAGTAGTCTTTGCTGCTTTTACAGCGCTGTTCATCTCAGAGCATGGTTTGGGAGCAAGCCTCTTATACACTGACTTACACAAATACGGACTCTGGTACTTAGTAGCTAGCTTTGTTGCTGTACTTATTCTTCAAGATACTTACTTTTACTTTATCCACCGGATGTTTCACCATCCTCTGATTTTCAGATGGATGCATTCTGGACACCACCGTTCAGGAGAGCCGACACCTTGGAGTTCCTTCGCATTCGACTTGCCAGAGGCGATTATACAAGCACTTTTCTTTGTGGCTGTAATCTTTATCATTCCACTCCATTTCATTACCTTGTTAGTCATACTTATGACCATGACAGTATGGGCAGTGGTAACTCATCTAGGATTTGAACTATTACCTGCGTCATCTACTCGCCAGTGGCTAGGAAAATGGTTCATAGGTGCTATGCATCATTCAATACATCATCGTAAGTATATGGTGCATTACGGTTTGTACTTCACGTTTTGGGACAAGTTACTTGGTACTCAACACCCTAATTATGAAAATGAGTTCCATGTAAGCGAGTTCTAATTTCTCAACATCTTCGAGATTGTCACTTTAAGAGTAAAGGAAAGTTTTTGTTATCACCCGTCTTAGGGTAGATTTACATTTTCACCTGCTCGGATACCGACTCTTATCCACCATAATCAAAATGTAGAGTAGAACTTGGTCAAAAGAGCAAAGACTTGGTAACAAGGAGTGTAGTTTTTATGAAAAAACGCAAACTTGGACGTTCAGGACTAGAAGTATCACCTGTATCTTTTGGCGGTAACGTCTTAGGGTGGACAATTGATGAAGATACTGCATTTGAGATTTTAGATAACTTTATAACGGCAGGAGGTAATTTTATTGACACTGCTGATGTCTATTCCAAGTGGGCTCCGGGAAATCAGGGTGGAGAGTCTGAGACAATCTTAGGGAAATGGCTCAAGCAGCGTGGTAAACGTGACCAAATTGTGATAGCAACTAAGGTTGGTAGTGACATGGGTGCTAAAGGCAAAGGGCTTTCCCGGAAACACATCCAAGAAGCTATTGAGGACTCATTGCATAGGTTACAAACTGATTATATTGATCTATATCAATCACATATCGATGATCAAAACACTCCCATTGAAGAAACTCTCGAAACCTATGGGGAATTAATTGCTCAGGGAAAAGTGCGTGCAATTGGTGCTTCAAACTATAGTGCATCCCGTTTGTCACAGGCATTGCAAATCAGTAAGCAGCATGGATATCCTCGCTATGAAAGTCTTCAGCCCCTCTACAACTTGTATGATAGAGCTGACTATGAGCAGGAACTGGAACAACTGAGCCAAGAAAATGAAATTGGTGTTATTAGCTATTCTTCTCTCGCTAGTGGTTTCCTCTCAGGAAAATATCGCTCAGAAAAAGATTTATCTAATAGTTCCCGTGCTGGTTCTATAAAGAAATATTTGAATAGTCGTGGTTTGCGAATTCTAGAGGCAATTGATGAGGTGGCAAAAAATTATAATACTACTGCTACCTCAATCTCTTTGGCATGGCTCTTGGCGCGTCCTAGCATTACTGCTCCTATTGTCAGTGCAACAAAAGTTGAGCAGCTAAACCAAATTATCAAAGCAGTAGATATTAAACTTGACCCAACCTCTATCAATTTGCTGAATGAAGCGAGCGCTTGGGATACATAAATTAACTCATTTCCAATGTTATTGTCTGTGAAATTAGCTCGTCATGCCCTGAAGCAGGAAAATATCAATTAAGGTACTGGGGACTGGAAAAAACTATTAGCTAATTACTAATCTTAATCCCCAATCCCTTTTAGGAAAAAGTTAATCGCAACTATGTTAAAAATTCAAAATTTAAATAAGTCTTATAAACTCAGAAATGTTCTAAAAAATTTGAATCTACATATTGAATCTGGAGAAATTTATGGCTTGCTCGGCGCAAATGGAGCCGGAAAGACAACGATAATTAATATTGTTTGTAATTTACTTAAAGCTGATAGTGGTGATATTACAATTAATAATCAGCCTGTTTCTCAGGTGACTAAAAAAATAATTGGTATTGCACCTCAAGAAAATTTATTGTATAAGACTTTATCTTGTGAGGAGAATCTTAAATTTTTTGCTGATATTTATGGATTAGACCGAAAAACACGCCAGAAACAGATAAAAGAAACTTTGGCGGCTGTAAACCTATTAGACAGAGCCAAAAGTCCGGTAGAAACTCTCAGTGGTGGGATGCAGCGACGGTTGAATATTGCAGTAGCTTTAGTACATCAGCCGAAATTAGTTATTCTTGATGAACCAACTACTGGGTTAGATATTGAGGCGCGATACGAAATTTGGGAGTTGATTCGGCAACTGAAAAATCAGGGAATTACGATTTTATTCACGACACATTTATTAGATGAAGTCGAGCGTCTTTGTCAGAGAATCGGGATTTTGAAAAATGGTCAGATTTTGGCTGAAGGAAGTTTAGCCGAGTTACGCACTTTGATTCCAGCAGCAGAAATTTTGGTAGTGCAGACTCCACAGGAAGAACAAGCGATCGCCTGCGCCCAAAAGTATGGTTTCACACCGCGACGTTATGGTAATGAGTTGGCTTTTTGGTTACCAGAACCTTTGGAATTAAAGGAAATTATTTCCCGGTTTGAAGGAATAACAATTGATGCGATCGCACGTCAGCCTGTGCGCTTAGAGCATATTTATTTGGAGGTAACGCAAGCGACAAATTAAGTAATTTTACTTTGTGTCTTTGCGGTTACAAAATAAATTTTATTCATCACGAAAACACAAAAACACGAAGCCAGAGTTAAGAGTCAAAAACTAATAACTCTTAACTCCCGTATAGACGCGATTAATGAGCCAGCGCATTGCGGTGAATCAGTGCTGCGGGAGGGTTTCCCTCCGCAGGCGACTGTGAACCCGTTAGCGAGTCTTCGAGCGTCAGGGGGGTTTCCACGCCACTTGCTTCTCCTGTCGGAGACGCTGTGCGTAGCTTGCTTCCCCGTAGGGGTACAAGTCGGGGAACCCCTCCGGGTGACGCTCTCTGCGAGACGCTGCGCGAACGCAAGCTCGCTCTAAGCGTTCGCGTTAGCGTCTCGTAGAGAAGCCATGCCGAAGGCTTTACGCTACGCTAACGGCAGTCCACGACGCTCCTCCGTCGCTACCGCTGATGCTAACGGCGGCAAAGCCCTTACGGGTGACGCTCGTGCCTCGCTCTAAGCGTTCGCGTTAGCGTCTCGTAGAGAAGCTATGCCGAAGGCTTTACGCTGCGCTAACAGCAGTCCCTCTACTTGGGGAGACCCCAAGATCGGGCTGTTTCACCGCACGTGTGGCTGCACTCACCGTCCAACGCAGTGGCTCCCCGTTGTAGCGACTGGCGTCGCGTCTGTATTTCTAACTCCTAACTTTCTGATGTTTCCTGAGAGAACTTCTTATGGATAGTTTTAGCGTCTTCTCCATTAGCAGCTACTGTTATGGGATAGTCAATTAAGCCATCTGAAAAGGGAATACGTAAGTGGAAAGTACCATCTGGTTTAATTTTGATGCTATGGCTACCAATTGTGACGTTTGTGTTTGGTTGCGTTGCTCCGTGGATAATCAATTCAGCATCTGCGACAAACCAGAAATCTCCGTTGGGACGACTGAAGACACGAACAATAGCTGAACGAGCTATGGATAACCAGCGATTGTCATCTGTGACATAGCCAATTTCAGTAATATAGTCGCGATCGCTCACAGGAATCGCCACAAAGCGATCATTTGTTACGTCCTCGCATTCATACTGCTGTATCAGCATGGGACTCTGATAACTCAAGTCAATCTCAGTCACATCATAAAGCCGGATTACCAATTGCGAACCACCTTGTTGCCGCAGCGCTTCCTTCTTGCTGTCGGAGACGTACCAAGAGACATAAGCCCATTTGGGAGTGCGGGGTATGAGAACAATACTGCTCTCCTTGTCTGCATTTACCAAGTCAACACCTGTTTCGCTCAATAACGATGCATTTTCTACTGTCGTATCAGTATCTGCATTTACCAAGCCAAAGAGTGATTCGCTCAAGAACGATGTATCTTCCACCGCGGTGTCTGTATCTTTGGTTACTAGATCCCCAGCTGTTTCACCCAATAAAGAGCCATTTTCTACCGTGGTATCTGTATCTGCGGTTACTAAATCAGCAGATGTTTCACTTAATAAAGATGCATTTTCCGTCGTGGTGTAATCGACAGGACTAAAGATACGAACAATTGCTGAACGGGCTATGAATAACCAGTGATCGTCATCTGTGAGATAGCCAATTTCAGTCATGTAATCGCGATCGCTCACGGGAATTATCACGTAGCCATCGTGTCTTGTCTCCTCGCATTCATACTGTTGCAGAAGTTGCGGAGCCTGATAACTTAGATCAATTCCAGTTACATCATAAAGCCGCAATATCAAATGTGAGCCGCCTTGTTGGCGCAGTGCTTGCTTGGTAGTATCAGAAATCTCCCAAGACACATCAGCCGAGGTAGAACTACTGGGTGTGAGAACAATACTGTTCTCCTCATCTGCATCTACCAAGGCAATGGCTGTTTCGCCCAATAACGATGCATTTTCCACCGTGGTGTCTGTATTGACAGGGCTGAACACACGAACAATTGTTGAACGAGCTATCAACAACCAGCGATTGTCATCTGTAACATAGCCAATTTCTGCGATGTAATCGCGATCGCTCACGGGAATTGCCACAGAGCGTTCCTGTGTTCCCCCCTCCCATTCATACTGCTGCACAAGTTGGGGACTCTGGTAACTCAAGTCAATTCCAGTTACATCATAGAGCCGGACTACCAATTGCGAGCCTCCTTGTTGCTGGAGTGTTTGCTTGGTGGTGTCAGAAATCTGCCAAGAGATGTTAGCCGACGTAGAACTGCTGGCTATGAGGACAATACTGCTCTCATCAATATCTTGTAATGTTGCAGTCTCTTCTACTACTGGTAGATTGTCAACTGGAGTTTGAGTTTTTGCTGGAATATCTAATTCAGAAGTTTCTTCAACGCCATAAGGGGTAGCCGCCCACCCGACAATCCCTGCACCTGCTGCTAAAGTAGCAGCGCTTGCCAAGTCTGCTGAGTTGGGTTCAGTAATATCTGCTGTTGGGGCAGACTCTGCTTGAGATACTTCCTCGGGCAAATCGGCTGTAGGTTCAGCTGTGTCTGCTACCAGATTGAATGACTCCTCTGACAGATTAGCAGGCGAGGCTGTAACTTCTGTGGCAGACAGATCGCTAGAATCGAGTGATGCTAATTCAGTATAAATACTGTTTTCTTGTGTTTCCTCAGTTGTTTCTCTTTCGGAGTCTTTGCCGTAAATGTTAAATAGAATACTTGTTTCTGTATCGTCTGTTGAGGCTGCATCTTCTGTAGGCGTGGTATTCTCTAGCCAATTTGATTCTGCCTGAAGTTCTTCCTCTGTAGGTTCTTCAGTATCATCTAAATCCCAAATATCAGATGTCAAATCTGATATTTCTGGTAATTCTGGAAGCAAGAATGCCATCCCTGTATTAGTTGCAGTTCCTGACACATTTGGTGATTCACCAATTGAGTCTGTAACTTCAGGTGAAGGCAATTCCACATTAGCTGCCTCTTCTGGAATACTAGGAAGTTGGGGATATGGAGTATTAACGACAGCCGCAGGTGCTTCTATATCCCATGCAACATCGCCAGATTCAGAAGCAACTCTATCCACAGCAGGAGTGTTTGTTGTCTGATTAGTTGGTTTGGTTTGTCTCCCATTTTCGGAAATCCCAGACTTGAGAGCTACCCCTGCTCCAGTTAAAGCAGCCGCTCCTGTCAAGACAGATGATCCATTAGTTCCAACCGGGGTTGTACCTTCAAGGTTAGAAGCGCCGTTAGTTGCCTTTTGTGTCAGATTTGATGTTGCCTGAGTGTAATTCTCTCTTCCATTAGATGGTGTTTGAGCAATTGTGTTGGTTCCTTCAGAAGCTCGCGCACTACCAGAGGCGATCGCTTCTTTAACGGGGGGAGAAACAATAGTGGTAGACGTTGCCGTTACTTTAGTTTCTGAGCTAGGCGGATTAGGTGTTGATTCGGGTAAATCGTCTGTTTTTTCAGTTGGCAATGGGCGTCTTCCAAGGAACCACCACAGTAATAATGCGCCTACGCCAGTAATAAATAAAGGTAGCAACAACCAAAATGGTGTTTCTCTATCCACAATTGGCTTGACTACAACTGGTTTGACTGTCGCCGGAGCCACAAACGGTTCTTGGCTAGCAAGAGCAGTTGCATTAGGTGCAGGTGTAGTTTCTGCACTGGGGGAAGTTGTCGCTGCTGGCGTAGGCTGAGTAGCTGTTGGCGTTAGGCTGGCAGCGATCGCTTCTGCTTGGGAAGTTCTAGCTTGTTCTATAGCCTTTTGCCCTGGTGGTGCGATCGTAAAGCCAAGAAAGCTGGCGACGCCGGGGCTAGGATTCTTTTTGTAAACGTAAACTAAAGGTTGTGAGAAGGGATATTTAGGATCATCTGGCAAGGTTTGATGTAATTTGAGAACTCGCACACCTTGTAACTTTGACACCTGATTAGCTAATACATAGCTGATGCCGTCCTTGCCCAGTTGTTTGACGATTTCTGCGGTATTATCCTCAGCGACTTGAGTAGCATTCGAGCCTGTAGCAAATTTAGCCGCCTTGAAAGCAGGATAATCACGAAAGTTTTCACGGGTATCGCTCGTTGTTGGGCGATCAATTAACCGAATTTTACCCGCAGTACCTCCCACTTGCGACCAATCTGTAACTGTGCCTCGGAAAATCCGGGCAAATTGCCGACTGGTCAAGCTCTGCTTGAAAGGATTTTCCGTACTAACGATGATTGCAACCTTCTCACGGCGGAGGCGGACTTGTTCTAGACCTTGTGCTTTTTCTTTTGGCGTCAAGCCACGACCAATGGCTGCTATATCGATTTTGCCTTCTGACAGAGCTTTCAGTGCCGCATCAGTACCGTTAGCCGCAATTTCTACCTTTGTGCCTGAAAACTGTTTTTCAAAATTATCTTTCAAGCCTTGGTTAATTACAGCCAAGCTACTTGAACCATCAATCCGCACTGTCGTTCCATTTTCCACTGTTTGTGGCAGTGAAAAAGCGGGAGTTTCTGGTGTAGATTGTGCCAGCATAGGAGCCGATACCAATACAGTTGCTGCCATAGGGGTTGTAGCTAAGGCGAGCCATAATGCCAGACTAACTATCGAACTATCTTTTTTTTCTTGTTGTCTCATATGCCCCTTATTACCCCTTATTAAAGTAAAAATAGAAACCCGGTCAGTCCTAAATCGTTATCTTTTTATGAATTATGGAGGAGACGGGCTAATTATACATCTGAGTTATCTTTACTACTAATTTCTCAATCTACTTAATATAAATTTATACTTCCACTAAGCTTGTATAGCATGATAATTGATACTTTAATTCCTAGAGTCTATCTACTGAAAATTCTTCTAGAATTTATAGCGCAACTTATACCACATTGGTAGCTCATCGCCGCAATTATGAATTATTGAATTACTAAAACTGGTAAAGTGTAACAAATTAAATATTATTTAACAATTGGAAATAGGGCATTGGGGATTGGGGAACTCGGGGCCCCCTCTGGGGATAAGGGGTAATGGGGAATGAGGACTAGTAAATAATTATTCTTATCTCCCTCATCTCCCCCACTCCCTGCACAGACGCGTAGACGCAGGGAGTGCGGCTTCTCGTAAGAGTATAATCGCGTCTCTACCCCGACTCCCTAGCCCTTGAGATAACAATGACAATCTGGTTTATCAATCAGTGACTCCACTAGGGCATTCAGGGCAGTAGCAGCTAACAAGCCACCTCCCAAAGTACCTTCTACTGTAATAAAAGGAACTTCGTGTTGCATTAGTTGCCGCTTGGCTGCGGGAGCGTGGCTAAAGCCAATAGGCATTCCAATCACTAGTGCAGGGTGAATTTGTTTGTTGGCAATAGCTTCACAGATAGCTATCAGCACTGAGGGAGCATAACCAACCACTAGCACACAACCCGGAGTTACTTGCTGCAATTTTTCTCGCCATTCTTGATGCTGCCAAAATTCCAGTTCTGCCTCTGTAGCAGTTGTAATGTGAGGATTATCAATTAAAGTTGTAATCTGGCATCCCAAGTGAACTAATCGGGTTTGATCTAAGGCAGTAGCTACCGTGGGAATATCTACAACAATCTGACAGCCTGATTTTAGTGCTTCTCGACTGGCTGCAATCGCACCTCGGCTTAACTTGATAAACGACACTAAACTAACGTCACCACAAGCCAAAACCAACTGAGAAATTAAGTGTTGTTCAATCTCCGAACGATTAGACAAATCAGGTAGTAAGCGTTGTAACGATTCAACAAAAGCTTCTGAATGCGTATGAACTCCAGCATCTAACCCACTCCACAGTTTTTCTAGTCCTCCCAGTCCAACTTGGGTTTCTACGTCTAGTACCTTGAGTTGGGCTAGCACCTCAGCTTGCATAATTTGACAATGGCGATCGCGTCCCAATAATCCTTCTAATGCTGATGCTGTTTGCCGTAGATGAGAAATTTGTTGGATTACTGCACGATATTGCTGCTGAAGTTGCGTCATCAGGTTGACATTTGTGTCTGTTTCTGGTTCTACTTCCAAAATGTGGCGAATATGGTTTAGTTGGAACCCTTGCTGCTTAAGTGCCACAATCCGTTGTAATCTGATGACATCTTTATCGTTGTAGAGACGGTAGTTGCTAGGCGATCGCTCTGGTTGCGGTAGCAGTCCCAATTGATGGTAGTGTCGCACCATGCGCGGTGTAATCCCACTGCCAACTGCATTGGTAAGTTCTTTGATGGTTAAGCAAGCAGCGTTCATGATTTACTCCAACAACGGCAAAATTCTTTGCAATTCTCCACAAGCAGTCTGAAGAGATGGCGGTGCATTTTCATGCAACCTTGGTAAACCAGTGTTACCAATTTTTCCACATACGCTTGAGCATAAAATTCTTTGTTGCCAAGGCAGTTTCACTGATTACAACAATTGAAATCAACTAATCAGATAGGGATTCTGCTCTATATTGCTACCCTCATTTTTATTTGCCACACTCTTGACCTTAACATTGATGTCAAGGTTTAGTGTGAGAGAGTCCCTGTGATTCAACTCTCATGCTCTACCCCCAGCGTTTTACCCAATTCACCAAAGAACACACAGATACTTTAGCAGCCTTGCTTTGTGGCTTGCTGCTATTTCTCGGATGGTTCGCTTTGCATCTTGGTTGGTTGGGGTTAGCACTGCTGTTACTACCCGCCGCTTATGTAATTGGCGGCTACGAAAGTGCGCGGGAGGGGCTGACTACCCTATTCAAAGAAAAAGAACTCGATGTAGATTTGCTGATGATTGTGGCAGCGATTGGTGCTGCTAGCTTGGGATTATGGCAAAGGGAATATCATCTAATTGTTGATGGGGCAATTTTGATTCTGATCTTTGCGATTAGTGGCGCACTAGAAGGCTATGCCATGCAGCGGACTGAGCGTAGCATCCGCAGTCTAATGAGCCTGACTCCAGACACAGCAAGGGTTTTGCGTCAGGGAAGAGAAGAGGATATTTCCATCAGCCAGTTAAACGTGGGTGATGAGATTGTCGTTAAACCTGGAGAACTAATTCCCACCGATGGCATCATTGTCTCTGGTTTCAGCACCTTGAATCAAGCTGCTATTACAGGCGAGTCCTTACCTGTAGAGAAAACCGTGGGTGAAGAAGTATTTGCAGGTACACTTAATGGCTATGGTGCATTACAAATCAAAGTACACAAACCAGCCCAAAGCAGTTTAATTCAGCGTGTGATTCGTTTGGTAGAACAGGCGCAGACAGAAGCACCTCCTTCCCAAGAATTTATTGATCGCTTTGAGCGGGGATATGCCAAAGTAATTGTCATAGCTGGGGTATTACTAGCAATTTTACCGCCATTCCTCTGGGGTTGGGACTGGGAAACTACGATTTATCGCGCCCTTACCTTCTTGGTGGTAGCTTCTCCCTGTGCGCTGATGGCTGCAATTATGCCAACCCTACTTTCGGGAATTGCCAACGGTGCAAGACAGGGGATTTTATTTAAAAATGGGGCGCAGTTAGAGAAGATTGGCAAAATTCGGGCGATCGCTTTCGATAAAACTGGTACTCTGACAACAGGGCAGGTAAAAGTATTCCAAGTGATTTCAACTAGTGAATACACACAAGCAGATGTATTAAAAACAGCAGTAGCGGTGGAATCCTATTCTGAACATCCTATTGCTAAGGCAATTGTGCAAGCAGCTAGTGATTTGGATTGGGTTAGTGCAACTGAAGTGCAAGCCATACCCGGACAGGGAATTGAGGGAATCGTTAAAGAGCAAAAGGTAATTGTGGGGAACGCCGCTTTTGTTCAGCAGTATGTGACTAATTTACCGGAAGGATTGCGGCAAACAGTTCAATCTTTAGAGCGAGAGGGTAAAACTGTTGTTTGGGTAGCGAGTGGAGGCAGGGGGGCAGAGGGGCAAGAGAGCAGGGAGCAGGGAACAGAGGTGATGGGTGTAATTGCAATTGCAGACATGGTGCGAACTGAAGCTGCTGTAACCATTACTCGCTTAAAGCAACTGGGAGTTGAGCAAATTGTTATGTTAACTGGAGATAACGAGGAAACTGCTAATAGCGTCGCTCAAGCAGTGGGAATTGAGCGCGTATATGCTCAACTTCTGCCAGAAGATAAGTTAGATGTCATCCGCCGTCTACAGCAACAGTATCAAACTGTGGCGATGGTGGGGGATGGGATCAATGATGCACCTGCCCTAGCTCAAGCATCTGTGGGTATAGCAATGGGAGGGGCGGGTAGTGATGTGGCATTGGAAACCGCAGATATAGTTTTGATGGCAGATAGGTTAGAGAAAATTGCCGTGGCGATACATTTAGGTAGGCGATCGCAAGCCGTAGTCAAACAGAATATAGTGGTAGCGTTGAGTTTTATTATGTTGCTTTTAATTGGCAACTTCTTAGGAAATATCAACTTACCCATCGGCGTCATTGGGCATGAAGGTTCCACAGTTTTAGTTACTTTGAGTGGTTTAAGATTACTGAAGTAGAGAGTAGGAGGCAGAGGGGCGAAGTTCTGAGGTAAATTGAACAAGTATTAAACAGTGATGATTGAATTCGAAAGTATATCTCCCCTGCTCCCCCGGTTACTGAGCGCAGTCGTAAAGCCTGCGGCATAGCTGCGCTTAGGGTGCAGTCTCTCGTAGAGAAGTATGCTCCTCGGTCACTGAGCGTAGCCGTAAAGCCTGCGGCATAGATGCGCTTAGGGTGCAGCCTCTCGTAGAGAAGTATGCTCCCCTGCTACCTGAGAATCTTACTTTTCTTCTAACTGTTTAATCCGCTCTATTTGCTGTAAATTCCACTGATCATCAGAATAAGGTGTACTAAACCAGGCATCTAATATTTCTTTTGCGATCGCATCTGTAGTAGCACGCAGGCTAAGTACTAAAACATTTGCGTGGTTCCAAATCCTCGCCCCGCGAGCAGTTTCAGCATCATGACACAAAGCTGCACGTATCCCAGAGACTTTATTAGCAGCAATGGATGCACCTGTGCCAGTCCAACAAAAGACAATACCCTCATCTGCTTTGTTGTTTGCTACAGCCAAAGCCACCTTACTACTGCTGACAGGCCAATCAACTTCTGAATCATTCTCGGCTAGGGAACCGAAGGGTAAAACTTCATGTCCACGCTGTTGAAGTTCTTCTATTACCCTGTTGGTAAGGTTTGTACGTTCATCACTGCCAATAGCAATTTTCATCAATTTCTCCGAGACACCCCCATCAAGAGCGCACTACTGTGGGGGAGGATGCTTGAGTGTCAGTTTAGCGGCGTCGAGCCGCTAAACTGACAATCTCTGTGGACACGAAACCAGTAGACCCGTTGCGCGTCGGATCAACTGAACTTTAGAAGCAGTAAACTGCCCCAATCGTTTCCAATCAAAATCGGAAACACTAATTTGACGAGTGGTGTCGCCACTCACCCATCCAATACTGATTCGTTTTGCCATCTCTGCTTTGACCAAATCCCCCTTTCTGAATCCATGTCGCGTGGTTGTTCCGCCATATTTACGGGGTACATTCCCAATAGAAGGAACCATCAAGTGAAGCTGTCTTCTTGAAATAGGTGGACGACGAACAATCACAAACGGTGCAGAAGTGAGATTCGCGTCCTGACGGTTCAGACAACAGTCGAACTGCCTTGATCCGCAAATCGGTGTAGACCCATTCTGCTCTACCTTCTTCGACCCAACGTTCGGCGCGTTGAAGTTTTGTTGGCATTGCAGGACTATGATCTGGATTGAGAACTGAAATTCGCTGCATAAGTTGTTAGAGAGATAATCCCAAAACTTAATGTCTCTTAGCTCAATGCTTACGGTGTGTCCGAGCCTAAACCTCGCTGGATAAGATTCCATCCCCTCACAAATAACCCAGTCGAGAGAAGTAACTGGTAGTGTCTGATCCGTAAACATCCGCTGAGCTATTCGCAGCTACGGTCGGGTTATCTCCGACCACTCCCCCACCTCAGCCTAAGCTGGGTGGGGGTCATTGAAGACGGTTCACGCTTTCGCCCTCTAAAAGTAGTCTGCACTATTTGTTCATATTTATGATATTTAACGTCAAAATAATTGAGAAAAAATTTTGAGGTTTTTTGAGTGATACTGCACTAAAACCAGTCCAAGGTTCCCCCACTCTCATGCTCCCTTCAAAAATACAAGGGACAGGCAGACAACCCATCCCACAAAACGCAACGCCCGATTTTCAGATGAATGAAGTACACCGATATCAAAAAAATTAGGGTTTCGGACTACCAGTTTCTTCAGTTGCAGGCGCGATCGGAGCGCCATTGGTTAAACTGAGAATCCCGGAAACAACAATTTTTTCTCCTGCTTTCAATCCTTGGAGAACTTGATAATTTTCTCCCTCAATAGCTCCCAACTTCACAAGTTTTTGCTGAGCTACCATAGTTGGCGCTCCTGGTTTGGGATTTTCTGGTGTTTGAGCCACAAACACAAAAGTTTCTCCACCTAAGCGAGATACTGCTGTCACTGGAATTTTAATTCCTGGACGTTCTTTCCAGATGACTCTGGTTTGCACTGACTGAAGATTTAGCAGTCGATTCCGGGAGTTACCAAAGTTAGCTTTCACCAAAACTGTTTGTGAATCTGAACTGGCATTTGGGGAGATAAAACTGATCTTACCTGTTGCTATGGGTTTACCTTGAACGTCCAGCATTTGCACTGGTAACCCCAAGCGTAACCTTCTGGCTTGGTTGAGCGGAACGGATATATTCAGATCCAAAGAGTCGTTTGTGGTAAGTGTAGTGAGTTGATCTCCTTGGTTGACATACTGTCCTACCTTGACTGGAATATCACCTACAATACCCGTAAACGGAGCTAGGACTTTTGTGTATCCCAACTGGACTTGAGCTGACTGGACTTGAGCTGCTGCCTGGGTTACTTGCGCTCGTGCTTGGGCAATATCTTCTTGGCGAGAGCCGTTCACTTGCTGCCTGTAGTTTTGTCTTTGTTGTTCTAAAGCCGCAGCTAGCTCATTGATGCTAGACTCTCTAGCTTTGCGGAGATTTTCTAAGTTTTTTTGAGATGAAACCAGCGCTGCTTCAGCACTGCGTTGATTTTTGAGGTATTCATCTAAAGCATCTTGGGAAACTGCACCTTCTTTTCTTAATTGTGTATATCGCGTTGCTCGTGCTTGTGCCAGTTCTAGATCAGATTTGGCGGAATTAACTTGAGCTTCAGCCTGCTGAATTTGCTGTGGCTGAGATCCAGTTAAAGCATCTTGATATTTTGCTTGGGCTTGATCTAATTGCGCTTTGGCTTGAGCAACTTCTTCTTTTCTAGTACCTGCTTCAAGTTCGGCAAGATTAGCACGCGCTTGTTCGAGTGCGGCTTTCCGTTGTAGTAACTGGGCTTCGGCATCATCACTTTGGATGGTAATCAAAACTTGTCCTTTTTGGATGCGTGCGCCTTCTTTGAAGATAATTTGGGTAATTCTTCCTCCAATTTGCGTCTTTATTGGTACTGAACGTGGAGCCTCTAAAGAGCCAATAAAATCCGCGCTGTCCTGCACAGTTCCAGACTCCACAGTTGCTAGCTTGACGGGAATTCCCACCGGTTTACCAGCAGCAGCTCCTGGAGGTGCATTATTGGCGCTGCTAGTTTGCCACCAGCGCCAACCAATACCAAGACCTGCAATTAACAAAACTATTCCTAAGATTAGTGGCCAACGCTGCTTTTGAGGTTGCTTAGGCGGTTGCTTTTGCTCTGGCAGAGAATCTTGTTGTTGAATCTGATTGGAATCAGTAACAGCAGGTTGTTCTTTTTCAATGGGTGCTGGGGACTCAGGAAAATCAGAATGAGACATCTTGTTTTCTCGGCTTTTAGATTTAGACTTTGGCAATCTACTCTTGGCTGAAAAAGCATTCTTTAAAGAGATAGTTTTTTAGCCATTTTTTACCAATATGGAAAATGATTTTTTTGTGTACATAGATACTATACACGCTTAAGTATTTGTGTTATTGTTCAGTTGGTTTAGCGTTCAAAGCAACAAATATTGATAATTTATACACTCTGCAATTACTGTATGATTTCTATATTTGTAATTTATTATACCCATGCAGATGTAGAAAGCTTGTGCTTTGAATCAAGGAGGAAGCGCTAGCCAATATCATCTACGTTGACGAGGAATAATCAATCATCTGTGATGCTAATTTCTCCATAACAGTTATGCAAACGCTTGCACGCATATGTAAGCACTTGCTTGCATTATAACCATATCCAGAGATTATTTGGTATAAAGGAGCAGTTGATAGCTTAATAAATATTTTGTTTTTTGTCTTTATTTGCGAATTGCGATCGCTTTGCGTCATAGTAGGCTGAGATTGCCTATTACCAACTCCTTGCCCGTTTTCAAATATCTACAACTGATTGCTGGGTATCCAATTGTGGCAAAATATCTAGAGTTGATGATCGGTTAGCAACAACATGAGAAAATAGCCCTTCATACCGATCAAGTGCTTGCTCCAAAGAATAATTTTCTACAGCAAAGTGTCTGCCTTTTTTACCTAACTTCGCTCCCAGAGCCGGATTAGTATATAAATCCTGGACTGCATCTGCCAAAGCACTAGGTGATTCTGGCTCAACAACTATCCCACCACCGCTAAGTTGGATTGCTTTAGCAGCAGTGCCAGTAGCAGGAACCGAACCGACAATCGGGCGACCACTTGCTAGCAGCAGTGGTATTTTTGAAGGCATATTGAACGAAATCACATTGCATTTTTGGACAATTAGCCCCACATCAGCTGCTGCTAACATTTGGGGGAGTTTTTCTCGTGACTGTAACGGTAGCAGCAAAACATTATCTGCTCCATTTAATAGGCAATATTCCTGCAACCTTTGCAATGCTCTCGATTCGCCGACGATAACAAAAACAATTTCTTTGATGTGACGCAAGCGAACTGCTGCCTCAATTACTGTCTCTAACCCTTGAGTCAGCGCAATATTACCCGAATACAATACCACAAATTTCCCATCTAATTGATGGTTATATCTCCACGGGTTGTTCTCTTTTGGTAAAGGGCGGATAAAATTTACATTTACCCAATTGGGAATACAAACAATCTTATTAACAGGTACTCCCTTATTCACTAAATTCTCACTAAATCCATTAGTAATAACGCTAATGGTGTGTGCGGCCCGATATGCAAATTTCTCTAAGGCTGCAAGAGTTCGGATCATTAACTTATTTTTTAGTAGACCGACGCGCACAGCAGCATCTGGTAGGATATCTTGCACATTCAGCACAACTGGGCAGTTGTATAACCAACCAAGTATTGTTGCAGGTATCGTTACTAATAGAGGCGGGACTGTTAAAAGAATCACATCAGGACGTCTGCCTTTGAATGCTTGCGGCAAGCTTGTAAAAACAAAACTTAACTCCAATAGCAACCGATCTAACAGGTTGGGTTTAGACTTAATCCTTAAGTAACTTCGCTGGATAGTAACGCCATTATTTTGTTCAGTAACATACCACTTACCTCGATACCCATCGTAAATCTCGCGCTCTGGATAGTTAGGCATTCCTGTAACTACACGCACTTCATGACCACGCTCTACTAGTCCTTCTGCCAGTTCAGTCATCAAGGGAGCAATTCCAATTGGCTCTGGATGATAATTGTAGGAATAAATCAGAATGTGCATGAGCTATTTGTAAATTTTCTGCCGTTAAGACAGCCTGAGATTGAGAGATTTATTTTTAATTTCAGGCTTGACTGTACTATTTATGCAAAAGACTATTAAAAAGTTATGAGAGCATTTCATTGTAAATAACATAATTTTTATAGCAGTATAAGCTTGATAATACAAGCTTTCAACTTGGTTTCTTTTCAGTTAAAATTAGGAAGCCGTATCTCGTATTTAAATAGACATAGCTATTTCTATTACATCATTCAGTGAGAATTTTTCTATGAAATAGGATTGCCGTAAATATTTATTTATTATTCCCTCAAGTAGATTTTGAAAAGGAACTTATGTACTGCATATTACACATTTGAAAATTGAAATACTAGCTTTTATAGACATTTTATGCTCCTATAGCCATCAGATTTAGCTACTGGGATCATGACAGCAGTTGTGATTTTAGCTTATTCTAAAACTTATGCATTAATTAACACTTCGGGAATTGTAGCATTATATTCAAGCCCATGTTGATAATTTATACTTTTACTTAATAAAATCTTTAAAATTATTGTCTAATTAATTACACTTAGGCAAAAATAGTTATCTAAATTACATTTAATTAAAAGAGTTCTCAAAGAGATATAATTTCGCGTTCACAGTAGTAAATCTTAAGTAGGGGACGCGGCCCAAGCAGCGGATTATAAATGCCCTAGTGTTAAAGCTTAAGCATTAAGTGCCACTAGACAAAGTGGCACTTTAATCACTTGATAAAAATGTTTTTTCTGACGAATTATATCGAAATATATGCGTTGAACACAACCCTCTTCTCATATAGGAGACTAAGGCATAGCTGGCTTCTCCCTGGGGTATGGGTGATTTTATCTGCGAGACGCTGCGCTAACACCAGTCGCTTAGAGAAGGAAACCAACTTAGGTGCGCTAGTTCACCAGTTGCAACAACTTTGGGAAAGTTTACAATGCAATGGATACGCTACAGTGATTTTATTTTTAGTTGATAAATGGCTTCTAATTTCGTGTTCAATAATATAACTATTTATTTTCAGTAATTAAAGGAGTATTAAGTTGATACTCATCTCACCGAAAATTTCTATATTCCTAAACTTCTAATCTTTCTTATCGTTTAAACCTTTAGTTCAAACCCTTGATGCTTCGTTTTTTTGGAGAACTCCCAGAGGTAAACTGTAAGGTAGGTATATGTTGATAAGTCTAGGAGTATTACTCTAAGAACTTTTGATGTAAAGATGGTATGGTATGCCTTTAGTACGAAGTACTTGTAGCAAATTAAGTATCATTTTATATTTAAAATGCACTGCTACATACTTGTCTGAATCAATTTTGTGTATTTTTTGTGTAGCATAGCGATCATGAGTTTGAAAAGTATTGAAAAATTAGGGAATTTAGCGTTTTTATTAGAAGTTGGTACGGAAGAACTACCTGCAAGCTTTCTCAGTGAAGCCTTGGCACAGTGGCAAAAGCGTATTCCCCAAAGTCTGGAAGTAAATAGCCTCATAAGTGAAAGTGTAGAAGTCTACGGTACTCCTCGGCGTTTAGCGGTACTGATTAAAGGTTTACCATCCCAGCAACCAGATCGGGAAGAGGAAATTAAAGGCCCACCCGCACAAGCAGCCTTTAAAGATGGCAAACCAACACCCGCAGCAGTAGGCTTTGCCAAAAGACAGGGAGTAGAAGTTGATGCTTTGGAAGTTCGTCCTACAGACAAGGGAGAATTTGTCTTTGTAAAAAAAAGAATTCTCGGCCGTCCTGTGGCAGAAATTTTGACAGAACTGATTCCTCAATGGATTTGGGGTTTAGAAGGTAAGCGGTTGATGCGGTGGGGAAATGGGGATGCCAAGTTTTCTCGCCCAATTCGCTGGTTGGTAGCTTTGTTAGATGAGACAGTCTTGCCGATAGAATTAGTAAATGGTTCTGAAAGAGTTCAGAGCGATCGCATCTCTCAAGGTCATCGTGTCTTACATCCAGAACCCGTGTCAATTACGCACGCGACTGATTATGTTACAACTTTAAGTCAAGCTTCTGTGACAGTTGACGCTAATCAACGAGCTAATATTATTAAAGAGCAAGTTCAATCAACTGTACAAAAGTTAAATGGGTATTCAGAAATCTATCCCAATCTATTAGAAGAAGTTACTAACTTGGTGGAATATCCTTCATCAGTTGTCGGTAGGTTTGAACCAGAGTTTTTGAATTTACCAACTGAGGTAATTACCACAGTTATGGTAAGCCATCAGCGTTATTTTCCGGTGTTTAAAACAGCAAATAGCAAAGAATTACTTCCCTATTTTATCACTATTTCTAACGGTGACATAACAAAATCAGATATTATTGCTGTTGGTAATGAAAGAGTGATTCGCGCTCGTTTAGCTGATGGTAGATTTTTCTATGAAGCTGATTTAGCTAAGCCAATAGATAGCTTTTTACCACAGTTAGAAAAAGTCACATTCCAAGAAGATTTGGGTTCTCTACGCGCCAAAGTCGATAGAATTGGCAAGATTGCTGCACAAATTACGACTCAACTACAATTAGAGGAAAATCAACGTCAGAAAATCCAAAGAGCCGCTTTGCTATGTAAAGCTGATTTGGTTAGCCAAATGGTTTATGAATTTCCAGAATTGCAAGGCATAATGGGACAAAAATATGCTTTAGCTAATGGAGAAAATACAGAAGTTGCTACAGCAATTTTTGAGCATTACTTGCCACGAGGAGCCGATGATATTTTACCTGAAACCCTCACAGGTCAAGTTGTGGGTTTGGCAGATAGGTTAGATACATTAGTAAGCATCTTTGGATTAGGATTAATCCCCACAGGTTCATCTGATCCCTTTGCTTTGCGGCGGGCAGCAAATGCTGTAATCAATATTACATGGTCAGCGAATCTGCCTATAAATATAGAAAATTTACTGGAGCAAATAGCCACAGATTTTGCAGCAGACCATAATAAAAATCAAGCCGAATTAATTGCAGCGTTACAAGAATTTTTCTTACAACGCATCCGCACCCTGCTGCAAGAAGAAAAGCAGATAGATTACGATTTAGTAAATGCCGTTTTGGGAGAAAATGACCCAGAATATACAGAACGAGCATTAAAGGATTTATTAGATGTACGCGATCGCGCCTTATATCTGCAACAAATTCGCAACGACAGCACCTTAGATAACATTTACGAAACCGTTAACCGTTCCACACGCTTAGCCGCACAAGGTGATTTGGATACCAAACAGCTAGAACCAGCAGATGTAGTCCGTCAAGAACTATTCCAAAAGGCTTCTGAGGGGGCTTTATATCATGCTTTAGTGGATTTAGTACCACAAACACAAGCTTCACTTGAAACACGCAATTATCAACTGTTAGTGGCAGCACTAGCAAAAATTGCTCCGACTGTAAGTAACTTTTTTGATGGCGCAGATAGTGTTTTAGTGATGGACTCCGATCCAGACATCAAGCATAATCGATTAAATTTGTTAGGATTAGTTCGCAATCATGCCCGGATACTGGCTGATTTCGGTGCGATCGTCAAAAATCTGTAGCATAGAGCAACAAAAAGTTGTGTAATTTTTGCTAATTAACGTTAGTATAGGGAGTGCTTAACCAGGGATCTCTGCTGCAATCTATGTCCAAAGCTCATGTGATTGGATTGGGAAAGTCCGGTGTTGCTGCGGCGAGATTGTTGAGACAGGAAGGCTGGGAGGTGGAGCTAAGTGATTCCGCTAGTGCGGAGAGCATTGCTTCACGCAACACCTCCGCAACCCTCCTTCAGCAACAACAAGAACTCGCTGCCGAGCAAATAACAGTTAAACTCGGTTATTCCCTAGATTTAAATGGTGCTAATTTACCCCAATTAATAGTCGTTAGTCCTGGCGTACCTTGGGATGTGCCTGTATTAGTTAAGGCGCGAGAACTCGGTATTGAAACCATTGGAGAAATGGAACTCGCTTGGCGACATTTGCAATCTCTCCCTTGGGTAGGAATTACCGGCACTAACGGCAAAACCACTACAACTGCTTTAATAGCCGCAATTTTTCAAGCAGCAGGATTAAATGCACCCGCCTGCGGTAATATTGGCTACGCCGCTTGTGAAGTTGCCCTGTCTCTTAAGAGAGGGGGGGAGGGGGAGAGTGGGGGAGAGGGAGAAATTACTTTCTTATCCTCCTCATCCCCCTCATCACTTGATTGGGTGATTGCCGAAATTAGCAGCTATCAGATTGAGTCTTCTACTTCTATTGCTCCTCGTATTGGTGTTTGGACTACTTTTACACCGGATCATCTTAGTCGGCATAAGACTTTAGAGAACTACTATAATATCAAAGCCAAACTGTTGCGTCAGTCTGAGTTACAAGTGTTCAATGGCGATGATACTCACTTGAGTAAGGTAGAACTTAGTAATTGGGCTGATGCTTATTGGACAAGTGTGAAAGGAAAAGATTTCCTGATTGGTGAAAAAGGCTTTTACATCCAAGATGGCTGGGTTATAGAAAAGCTAAATGCAACCTCTGCACCGACACCTATTGTGGAAGTGTCTGCCTTGCGGATGGTGGGAGAACATAACCAGCAAAATCTCCTCATGGCAGTAGCAGCAGCGCGGTTGGCAAAAATTGAGCCTAATGCTATTGTACGTGCGATCGCCGAATTTCCTGGAGTTGCCCATCGTTTGGAACATATCTGCACTTGGGAAAGCATTGATTTCATTAACGACAGCAAAGCAACTAACTACGATGCTGCTGAAGTTGGTTTAGCATCAGTTAAAAGTCCAGCAATTTTAATTGCTGGTGGAGAACCTAAAGCAGGCAATGATACAGCTTGGCTTGACAAAATTAAAACTAAAGCTGCGGCTGTATTATTAATAGGTAATGCAGCATCCACATTTGCCCAACGCCTCCAAGAGGTAGGGTATTCTAATTACCAAATTGTGGAAACAATGGAAAAAGCAGTACCCAAAGCAGCAGAATTAGCTAAACAGTATCAAGCATCTGTTGTACTGCTATCTCCTGCTTGCGCGAGTTTCGATCAGTATGCAAATTTTGAGGTGCGGGGCGACCATTTCCGTCAATTGTGCCTTGCTTGGGCAGAAAGCTGGCAGCCCACTAAAGCGGAACTTCCCAACTCTCAAAACGCTGCTAAAGAGTCGATAGTTGGAAGTCGATAGTTTGACATTCTATCTGGCTATCAGCCAGGAGATTCACATGGGTAAGGTATAAATTTATCGGATAGGTAATTCAATCACAAACTCTGTACCCTCACCTTATGTTGAATGGCAAGTTAGCTTGCCATGATGATTGTTAACTCCAGTTCCGGCAATACGTCGGGGGAAGGAGGAGTCAATTTATCTGACGGGCTATTACGTGTTTTAGCCGAAGAGTTGATTCTTTGTTCCTCAGACTGAGGCTGCTGATAAATCCATGCCAAACCTAAGTGGAACTCTAATTGATGCAGTAATTCATCTGCCTCCCTCTTTTCCAAGGGAGGTTGGGGTAATCTTCAAAATATTAAAACGTTAACCGAACCGTATTGAGAGTGGTTGGACGTGCATCACAGTAAAACGAGGGCATCTTATCAAAATACCATTCGCAAGTTCTTAAGTTTTACCTCAGTGGACACGATGGCTTCGCCCGCCTTCGGCATCGCCGACATTCAGATCCGTCACGTTTGGGATTGCTTAGATTCTCTGCAAGAAGCTCCTACGGCTAAGGTTAAGCATCTCAACATTCTCAAGGCGTTTTTTCCTGTGTGACCAGTTTGGAGAAACCGCCAATCTCACGCAGCCCGATTCCCAACCAGTTCAAGTTGCCCAAGCCGAAAGATACCTTGGTAGAGTGTATTCTTACACTGGAGGATGTGGATGCCATGATTGCAGGCTGGTTGCAAATAATCCTGCCTGAAAACAACGATGATTGCAGGTTGAGGGATTTATGATTGCAGGTCGCTAGTGTGATTCGTTCTGTCGAAACGAATAGAAATAATCGGGGATGACAGGCAAGGGAAATATTCGGGAGAAATTCCGACAGAACCTTGACAACTCAATTTTTCGTGATGGTGTAATTCCATCCCTCCAAGTGCAGGAGTGAAAGCAAGTCCCCCATTTCAGCAAAGTGGTTCTTTGTTGGGATGAAGCGGGGAATCATGGCGGTAACTGCAAGCCTAATGTGGAATCCCGCCTAGCATAGCTGGTCATGGGTAGGAATACGAATCTCTTGACTGAATCATCGTAATGCAAAACAAGCCAAAAGGCTGTCAGGCTTGTCCCAAAAGGGAAAGGATAAGTGGTTGGCTGATTAAGCGGCAGACCAATATGCACTCACAATAAACCCGGTGAAGAGAGAGAACCCTAAAACCAGCGACAAACGAAAAATTGGGAACGAAGTAACCCCCTGATGCGCTCTCAGGAAATGGTCGATTTCCTGAGTAGGTAGCCAGCCGCAAGCCTTCAAGGGGAAGGATTGCCTCAGAAGCCAAAGCCTTTGGGAAAGCCAGAGGATATGCAGACGGAGGCACGGTGACTTGGATTGTAGAGGTACTAGTAGCAATGTACACATCTAAAACGAGTTTCAAGACTACGGTGGAATGGAATGCTATCCCCTGGCGAAAGCTGGAAAGGAAAGTATTCAAGTTGCAAAAGCGTATCTACAAAGCCTCTCAGCGTGGTGATGTCAAAGCAGTTCGTCAACTTCAAAAAACGTTGTTGCACTCCTGGTCAGCAAAGTGTTTGGCGGTTCGTAGGGTAACACAAGACAACCGAGGTAAGAAGACGGCAGGAGTGGACGGGTTGAAAAACTTGTCCCCAAAAGCACGTCTTATCTTAGTACATTCCCTGAAGCTAGGTGAAAAAGCCGCTCCCACTCGAAGGGTGTGGATACCAAAACCCGGCTCAAAGGGAGAAAAAAGACCCCTTTCTATACCCACTCTGTACGACCGCGCCTTGCAATCGCTAGTAAAACTAGCCCTAGAACCTGAATGGGAAGCTCGCTTCGAGCCAAACTCATTCGGTTTTCGACCAGGAAGAAACGCCCATGATGCGATTAAGGCAATATTCAACACTATTAAGTTTAAACCTAAATATGTGTTGGATGCCGATATTGCGAAATGTTTTGACAAAATTAATCACAATGTTCTGCTGTCAAAATTAAATACATTCCCTACCATTTGCCGACAAATTCGTGCATGGTTGAAAGCGGGAGTGATTGATTTCTCTGAATATGCTTTAAGAGAGAAATCTGACAACATAACATCAATGGGTGTTCCACAAGGGTGTACGATTTCGCCATTATTAGCGAATATAGCCCTTCACCGCATGGAAAATCGAATTAAACAAGTTGCTCTTACTTTACCTGGACGTAAAACAGGGAATTGTAAAGCAATAAGCTTAATCCGGTTTGCAGATGATTTTGTGATTCTGCATAAAGACCTTGCCGTTATCCAAAGATGTCAGCAGATTATGGCAGAGTGGTTAAACGAATTGGGGCTAGAATTAAAACCAAGTAAAACCCATATTTCTCATACACAAAATATGTATGAAGGTAACGTTGGTTTCGACTTTTTGGGTTTCACTGTTCGACAATTCCCGGTAGGAAAATATCATAGTGGTAAAAGCTCAAACGGAAAATTACTTGGTTACAAAACTCTTATTACTCCAAGCAAAACAAAGCTGAGGACACACACGCAGAAGATAGGTAAATTGATTGATGGGCATAAATCAGTACCACAATCTGATTTAATCGCTCATCTGAATCCCGTCATCCGTGGATGGACAAACTACTACTCAGGTGTCGTCAGTAAACGCATATTTAATCAGGCTGATACAACTTTATTCAGCCAGCTAAAAGCATGGGCAGAACATCGTCACCCTAATAAATCTTCCCGATGGAGTTGCCAAAAGTATTGGCAAACTGTAGGGTCTGATAATTGGGTATTTAAACCCCATAACCAGAAGATTCGCTTACTCAAGCACCGTGAAACTCCTATTGTGAGACACATACAAGTGCAAGGAATCCGTAGCCCATTTGATGGTGACTGGGTGTACTGGAGTTCCAGAATGGGTAAACATCCTGAAGCGCCAACAAGGGTGGCAACACTTTTGAAGATACAAAAAGGAAAGTGTACTCATTGTGGACTGTTTTTTCACCATGAAGACTTGATGGAAATCGACCATAAAATCCCCCGCTCCCAAGGCGGTAAGGATAGTTATGATAACCTTCAATTACTTCATGGACATTGCCATGATGCTAAAACGGCAGCCGATAAAGTTGCTGTTACAGTTCCAGAAATAGATGAGGATTATCTCAACTGTAATCCCTTTTAACTTGGAATTTATAGGTGTGTTTGTCAAGCACCAAATCATCGAGGAGCCGTGTGAAGTTAACGTTTCATGCACGGTTTTGTAGCCGAGTCAGGGGGGTGACTTCCTGGCTTAGGCATCCATATACTAAGCTGAATGCTCGACGCTTCCTAAATTTTGATTGGGGTGATTTGTGAAATTTTGGCTCAAAGAGCAATTTATAGTGATTTTTTATTTATTTTTTAGCTCTACTTCTGTATAAATTTCTAATTCTGAAGCATTCTCCGATTAGTCTTACTGGTTTAAGACATCTTTCCTGTGTTGTGGTGCAGCAGCTACCGCAGCGACTTCTGCCAGTAGCTCCTGAGAAACCCCCATCTCCTTCAAAGTTTCCATCAAATCCTCTGCGACCGCATCAAAGTGTTCGCTGTTTAAGCCTTGCTTTTCCACCAAATCTTTGTGAGCTTGGCGCATATAGCGACCGTCATATTTATCAGTTCCGCCAAAGGCATAAGTCAGAAAAGCTTTCTGGTGTTCTCGTTGCTTCACCATGTCCACATCGGCAAAATAGTGCTTGATGCGCTCATCCTGCAAGACTCGCTCGTAGAATTTGTCAACTGCTAAATCAATAGCATCTGCACCACCCAGTTTTTCAAATAAAGTCTCCATAATGTTTCAACATTAAAGAACCATAACTGCATGAAATCATAGATTCGCTGATTTCAAGTAAAAGTTCATAAACCTTATAACTGTTGAGTTTGCACGTAATATTAATAACAGCTTCGCTTGATTCATACCTCTATTCAACAACGCTGAGAATTGGTATAAAACGCTGTTTTGGCTGATCGATTTCCCAACCAATTGTTGAACTTGTATTTACTAAGTTTCAACCTTTTAACAGCAAACCTACTAATTACGACATAGCGAGAAAACTATGATTTGTATACTTCCTCAAGGTAGATGAAGTTGCAAAATCAGGATGATTAAATTTATCTGAGTCTTTCACTTCTGTTTATAAGGTTTGGCTTATTGCCAAGCCTTTCTTCATAACAGCTTGCAAGATGTAGTTAATCCATTGGTTCCTTGCTACAGCATGCAAGTAAATGAAGTACAGCGTCTAAGTTTAAAAGCTATATACAAAGCCGGATTTAATTCTGACTCCTGACCCTTCGACAAGCTCAAGGCATCGCTTCTGTCTCACCTCGGCTACGCTCGGTGGTCGCCGAGCGCAGTCGAGGTGCGTCCACCTGAATTCTGTTGTAATTATGACTGTTTCCTTTAGTAAGGTCAGCGATCGCTGCTGCTAATTCGGCTGGATCTACGGGCTTAGTGAGGTGTCTATTGAAACCTGCTGCTATGATCTTCTGATGATCAGTCTCTGCGGCAAAGGCAGTTAGAGCGATCGCAGGTAACATCTTTCCTGCTAATGCATCTAATGCTCTAATTTGACGGATGAGCATATAACCATCTGTTGTTGGCATAGCTATATCGCTTAACAGAAAATCTGGTTTGCTGTGAGCGATCGCTTCCAATGCTTGATCAGCTGAGTCAACTGCTTTAACTTGAGCGCCATATTGCTCAAGGATGAATGCTAATAAGTTTAGGGTATCAACATCATCATCTACAACCACGATTTGCAAGCCCGTCAGATTTGGAGAACTCTCAACTAAGCGATCGTCCTGGCTGGTTTGAGAAGCAACTTCTATCAGAGGTATTATTACTGTAAAGGTTGCACCTAACCCTTCACCTGGACTTGTGGCTTCAACAGAACCACCGTGGAGTTCTACAATATGCTGAACAATTGCTAGCCCTAACCCTAGTCCGCCAGATTTTCTGGTTGTTGTATCATCGGCTTGCCGGAAGCGATCAAACACGTAGGGCAGAAAGTCAAGATTGATTCCTTTACCTGTATCTGTGATCTGAACTTTGGCTTGGGAACCAATCTTTTCACAGCAAATTTTTATTCGACCGCCTACTGGTGTGAACTTAACGGAATTTGTGAGTAAATTCCCAATCACTTGCTGTAAGCGATTAAAATCGCCCTCCACTTTGCCGATTTCAGACGCGAACTGCGTTATAAGTTGAATCGATTTTGCTTCAGCCAGTAAGCGCACAGTTTCTAGTGCTGCTTCAACAACAGCAACCAAGCTAACTTGAGAAACATTTAGACTCAACTTGCCTCGCAGAATGCGCGAAACATCTAACAAATCTTCAATTAACCGGGCTTGCAATTTGGCATTGCGCTCGATAACTTGTAGTGCCTGTGTTGTTTTGGCCGCATCCATTTTCCGACTCAGCAGGAGTTTTGTCCAGCCCAGAATAGGATTCAGCGGTGAACGCAGTTCGTGGGAGACAATTGCTAGGAAATCATCCTTCAACCGATTGGCTTTTTCAAGTTCTATGCGGGCTGTGCGTTCCCGTTCCCAAGCCTCGGCACGTTCTTCGACTGCCAACTTCTGATCATGAATATCAGTGCAAGAACCAAACCACTTGACAATTTGACCGTCTTGATTTTTGAATGGAAACGCTCGTCCTAAATGCCAACGGTATTCTCCATCACTAGCACGACGCAGACGGTATTCAATATCATAGGGTTTTCCGGTACTTAAAGAATTGTGCCAGACTGCGATCGTGCGTTCTAAATCTTCAGGATGTAAGATGTTGTGCCATCCTTCGCCTTGTGTTTGTTCTATAGTTGTTGCTGTATAGTCATACCAACGGCGATTGTAATATTCATGATAGCCATGCGGTTGTGTAATCCAGAACATTTGTGGCATTGTGTCCGCTAGGGTGCGAAACATTAATTCACTTTGATGAAGTGCCGCCTCTGTCTGCTTGCGGTCAGTGATGTCAATTACACAGGAAAACCCTAATTCTGGCGCGTCCTCGAACATGGCAGACGTAATCAGCACAAACACACGGCTACCATCTTTGCAATAGAATTCCTTCTCGAATGGTGTGCAAACTCCATATCTTCTTAGTTCTTCAGCTGCTTGCTGAGTTCGTTGAATATGCTCTGGTGGAGTCATCTTATGCCAATCAATTTCACCAGCCAGTAAATCCTGCTGGGTATAGCCGACCATTTGCAGAAAGGCATGATTGGCTTGTGTAATGTTACCTTCAAGATCCCCAAAAAAGAAGCCAATAATATTGGACTCAACAATACGCCGCAAGCGGGCTTCACTATTTTGTAAAGCTACTTCTACTTGTTTGCGTTCACTGATATCAACATTAACTCCCACCATCCGTAAGGGTTTGCCTTCGTCATCAAAGAAGACTCTGGCTCTAGCATGAAGCCAGTGGATATTACCATCTTGCCAAATTACGCGAAAATCGGTGAAAAATTCGCCTGTTCTCAGTGAAGCGAGTATATCTGCTTCTGCCTTGGCTAAATCATCTGGATGAACCCATCTTTTCCACTCTTCGTAAGTACCACCAAATTCACCTGGCTCCAGACCGTAAATTGCTTCTAACTCCTTTGACCAAGTATTGACATTTGTTTGGATATTCCACTCAAAGCTACCAATTTTAGCTGCTCTTTGGGATAAATCTAGCCATTCTTGCTTTTGAAGCAACGCTGCTTCTACCTGCTTACGCTTTGTCAAATCTAAAAAGAACGCAACACCCTCTTGTTGCTGGTCGTAAGGTTCCTGCAACAAAGCACCACCGATGAGTATGGGAACACGACTACCATCTTTGCGGATGTATTCTTTCTCAAAAGGAGTGCAGACACCAGATTTATTAAGTTCTTCTAGTGCTTGGGCATCCAAATGTAGAAACTCTTCTGGAGTCATGCGATTCCAATCAATTTGCCCTGCAAGCAGATCCTCCTGCTTATATCCCACCATTTTCAAGAACGCTTCATTGGCATAGTGAATTTTGCCACTGAAGTCACCGAAAGTCACACCAAAAATATTTGCCTCGACCAAACGACGGAAGCGCTTTTCGCTATCTTGCAAGGCTTTTTCCTGCTGTTTGCGGTCATTTATATCAGTACAAACGCCAACCCACTGGCGAATTCTGCCTTCTTCTGTCAAAATGGGGACGCCACGGACAGAAAAATAACGATAGCATCCATCTGCACCGCGTAATCGATACTCTGTATCGTAGAGACTTTTAGTCTCAATTGCTTGAGTCCAAATTTGCACAGTTCGTTCACGGTCTTCTGGGTGGACTGGTTCCAACCAACCCCCATCTCTGGTTTCTTCCCAGCTTTGTCCTGTGTATGCTCTCCAATCTAGGCTAGCACCTGTGTGTCCATCAGGTTCAGTCGTCCAAACTATCTGGGAAGTTGCGACGACTAGAGAGCGATATCGCTCCTCACTTTCTTGGAGAGCTGCTTCGGTCTGCTTTCGGGCAGTAATATCTGTTAGGGTAGCGATCGCACCTGAGAATTCGTTGTGTTTATTCAGGATTGGATTAATGGAGATCATCACCCACAGATCCGATTTGTCTTGGCAGCGTAGAAGCAAGTCAAATTGCTGCTTAATATCTTGATGCTTGTGCTTTTGTTGCTCTAGCCATTGCTCTATTTCTATTTGAGCCTGATGCTCCATGAATTCAAAAATTGGGCGATTTACCATCTCTTGAATACTGTAGCCAAGCATTTGGCTTAATGGCTGGTTGACAGATTGTGTCTTTCCCCAACTGTCAAATATCCAGACGCCTTCATTGGCTGTTTCCCAACATTGATGAGAATTTACTTGTAGTTCTAGTAAATTCGCTTCATATTTTTGCTTTGTAGTCTGTAGTTCTACACTTAATGAACTAATAAATAGTGCTACCGGACTGAATACAATTAGCTCTAACGCGTCAGCCCCACTGTTTAAAGTTAGCAAGTCGAAAGGCGGTATGAATAAGTAGTATCGTGCTAAAATTAACAATATTGTAGCGATTAACCCTGAAACCACTCCCCCATACCAGCTACTGAAGACGACAGCAGCAAGGAAGAGTGGCGATGAAACGTCTATTTTAAATACTGTTTGCAGCAGCAAGCCCAGTAGTAGCGCCAATAGAACAGATAAACAAGAAATACTGTAGCGCTGTAAATGAGAGCGCTGGACTGTGATCATGCTGCTTTGATTCCTTGCAGTAAACTCGTTTGTAAGATACTGTCTTCTATCTTACAGTAGAGATTTAGGAAATTAGATTAAGTTTGTATCTAGCTTGAAGAGTGCGATCGCCAAAATACAAAATCAATCTTAAATCAGCTAGTATCCCGAAATAAACTAAGTTACTTAATGTTTGTGATTAATAACCCAGCCGAATTTCTACAAGGTAATGATGATTGAGCAGCTATCACGCATTGAATTTGCAAATAGAGACCGCACAGGGACACATAATAAGAGTTTTGACGCTTCTGCCCAAAGTGGAACTTATGCAAATTGTCAGCGTGATAGCTGAATTGCTAAGGAATATGAATTTACAGTTTATGGCATAGGATGAAAGAGAAGATCGGGGAAAAAGTAGTTAAATATAGCCCAGGTAGAGAAGGCAACTGATATTGAAACAACTGCAAGAACTGGAGCAAGGGAAAGATATTTAAGAAAGTAGCCTTTTTGGTCGTCTTTTTTCTGCATGGAATGTTCTCTCAAATCTCAAACAGGTTAATTAGTTCAGTTGAAGTAGTTTGAGTCAATAGTAGTTTGTTAATCTGTGGTCTACAGATTAATAAATAAAAAATAGCTTAACTGTTAACACTTGGAGTTTTAAACTCCTAAAAGCATTATTGCAAGTTTTGCTATTTCCTTTAATAAGGTAATTGTTTCTGTTTAAGTAAAGCTCTAGCTAGGGTAAGATTAAATAGTAAATTATATTTGTTTTTTTAAATACTAAAAATATAGATTATCCTCTGACCTTCAGAAGATAACTTTTTTAAAAAATGTAGGGATAATTAAATTTTTTATAAATGTCCTTCGATATCTATCATGGTTAAGCAGGGACATAGATTATCTCTATAATAGAACCTAGTAAAAAACTGCCGTATTGTAACTCCTGTAAAGGTAAGTGCAATCACTAAGATTCCGGCTCCGTTCAGTTTCAGTTAAGGTTTAAATAAGAATCTGAAACATATTAAATCTATGAATTTTAATTTTTAATAACCACCCTGGTTAATTGGTAATGTAAACCAGAACGTTGCTCCTGCATCCAATGCACTGATTACACCAATTTCGCCACCGTGGGCATTGATAATTTGCTTGCACAAATACAATCCCAATCCCAAGCTCACAGAGTTGCGAGTGTTACTACCCCGGAAGTAAAGGTCGAAAAGCCGTTCGCTTTGTTGTTGACTAATTCCTACACCGTTATCACTAACAGTGCAATAAATCTTATCCCTTTGAAGTGTAGCGTTAATTGTCAAGTGCAAACCAGGGGAATTATGTTTGAGTGCATTGACAATTAAGTTAGAAAACACTCGCCATAGCTGTGTTGCGTCACCATTAACTAATGGTAAATCTGCGGTCAGCATATTTGTCAACGTTGCTTGGTTTTGTGTAAGCAATGGTTCTAAGTCTGCGATCGCTGCTTCTACCACAGTATGTAATTGTAGAGGTTGACGTTGCAAAACAATTCCTTGCACTTCGCCGAGGTGAGCTTCCATTAAGGAATTAATCAAGTTAAGTTGGCGATCGCTACTTTGAATCATCCGCTCTAAAAACGAGCGTGGTACAGGAATTGGGGATTGGGAAAATTCCTTACCAGTTTCAGATTCTTTGCTGTCAAGCAAATTTTTTAGCACCATTAAAGTACCAACTACTGGGTTGCGTAAGTCATGAGAAACTGCATGGATAAATACTCGTAGTGCTTCCTCTGTACGTTTGCGTTCGCTAATATCTAGCAGCACTCCCACTAATCCCCCAAGTGAGCCATCTGCCTTGGAGAAAGTTGCTTTATAAAATATGACATCATGTTTAGTACTATCGGCAAAGACGACAGAACTTTCATAACTTTGAATTTGCCGCTGCTCAAACAATGCCATGTCTGCTTGCTGATATTGGTCAGCAAGCTCCTTTGGTGCAATATCATAATCAGATTTACCAAGAATTTGCTGCTTGCTAAAACCTAGAGATGTTTCAAACGCTGTATTACAGCCAAGATATATCCCTTCGATATTTTTATAAAAAACCGGAGCCGGGATAGTATCAATTAAAACTTGTAAAAAATCCAACTGTTCCTGGAGCGCAGCTTCAGCTTGCTTGCGCTTTGTGATGTCTTCAATCAATCCTTCATAGTAAAGCAGTTTACCCTGCTCGTCATGGACTGCGTATGCTTTTTCCGAAATCCAAACAATACTGCCGTCTCGGCGATAAATCTGGGATTCAAACTCACAGACACTACCACATTCTGTCATTAGGCGTACAAATTCTGCACGTCGCGTTGGCTCAACATACAATTGGTTTTCAATATCAGTGAAATTTGCTGTTACCTCATCTGCGGATGAGTAGCCATAAATCTGTGCTAAAGCGGGATTTGCCGTAATGTAACGTCCATCAGGACTGCTTTGAAAGATACCTTCAACGGCGTTTTCAAAAATGCTGCGATATGTAGCTTCTGCGAGCTTAATTTTTTGGTAGGCAGACTCAAGTTCTTGACGACCGTAAAACTCAGAGCGTTGCAGGCGATCGTACAGGTAAACACTAATGTCACATATCGTACAAAACCAAAAAATGTACAAAAAAAATGTCACATTATATATTTCGGGGTGTTGGGTTGATGGTGTTTTTAAACCAAGTACTGTATTAACGCCAAAATAATAAATCAGCACACCCGCTTGAGACAGCAAGTGAAGACTCCAGTGGACTGGCATTAATGTAGCTTGGCTTAAGAATACCAGTGACCACCCGATCATGTCGGGTAGTGCGAAACCTTTGAAGGTGGCAAACAACTGTGATACTAGACTAATTGACCAAGATGACCCCAAAAATAACAAATCTGGGCGATCGCGACCAAACCTAGTTTTATGCAATACAAGGCAGATAACTATACCTAGCAGTATTGCAACATTGAGTACAAGGCTTTTATTTCTAAATACCTCTGGTAGTCTTTGCAACTCATCTAAGGGGAAAAAAAGGTCATAAATGTTTCGCAAAGTAAAGGTTAGCAGACAAATCAGTGCCAGCCATAACCACAAATGCAATCTCTGCCACAAAAAGCGCTGACGCCAAGTTTTGTAAAGAGTGGTAATTTCGTCTGTTATTGGCGCAGAAAAGGCTCTTCTCCACCACCTTTGCACTTTTTTAAATGGCGTAGCTATTAACATCCGATCCACTTTGCCCATACTGTCGAAGGTGTTTCTCTTACTCAAGATTGCCACAAATAACACCTTCGCATTTTTTTCCTATTTTATGGGCTAATAGAAATACAGTTCATAATAAGCCTTTTTTCTCTCTCCTTTGCCCCCTGCCCCTCGGTCACTGAGCGGCTTGCCTTGAGCGTACCGCTACGAAAGCTTCGCTAACGCCTTGATCTCGTAGAGAAGACGAAAGGAGCCGTAAAGCCTGCGGCATAGTTACACTTAGGGTGCAGCCTCTCCCTGCGGGACGCTGCGCGAACGTAGAGAAGTGCTGCCCCTCTGCCCTATGCAGATACGCTTGCAAGAGGTAATGTAAACCAGAAAGTTAACCCAGGTTTGCGGTCAGTAATGACACCGATTTCACCGCCATGTGCTTTAATAACCTTGCGACAAAGATACATTTTTAAGCCAATGCTTGTAGAGCAACAGTCTTGAGGATTGGGTACATACAAATCAAACAGGCGATCGCACTCTGGTTTGCTCATTGTTACACCATTATGTTGAATCTCAGTCCGAATCATTCCTGCGTCAACAGTGGCTATCAGAGTCAGGTTTAATCCTGGTGGATTATGTTGCAAGCTATGAGTTAGTAGCTCAGATAAAATTTTCTGTATCCGAGTCGCGTCTACTAAAACCAATGGTAAATCTTCAGGAACCAAGTTCTTCATAGTCGCTTGGTTTTGTGTTAATACTGGTTGCCAGTCAGCAATCATTCCTTGTAATAGCTTGCTAAATTGCACAAGTTCACGATTGTTACGCAACGTTTCTTCACAAGAATTTATTTCTAACAGTGAATTAATCATTGTTAGTTGGCGGTCGTTGCCTTGAATCATTCGCTCAATAATCGAGCGCGATACAGGAACTGGGGAAGGTGGGCCCCCCTCTGGAGATAAGGGGTAATGGGGATTGGGCATTGGGCATTGGGGAGCTGCCCACGAGACTGGCTCCGCCGACTTGAGAGAACTGGCGTCATTGGGCATTGGGGATGAGGGAAAATTTTTCTCCCCTGCCCCCCCGGTTACTGAGCGGCTTGCCTTAAGCGTAGTCTTATCCCTCTGGGGAAGCAAGCTACGCGTAGCGTCCCGCAGGGAAGGGAGTCGAAGTATGCTCCCTGCTTCCTGCCCCTCTGCCCCTCCACCCCTCTGCTTCTCCCCTCCCTGATTTAGCAAATTCTTTAGCACCATCAAGTTACCCATTACCGAAGTTTTCAAATCATGGGCAACGGTGTGCAGAACAACATCTTTCACTCGGTGCAAGTCTTCAATTTCTGCCATTTTTTGCTGTAACTGGGCTGTACGTTCTTGCACCTGCTGTTCTAAATTAGTATTTAGTTCTGCTAGTTCTTGATAGATTAAGCTTTGCTGAATAGCGATCGCTACCTGTTCTGACATCTGCTGTAGCAAATCAATTTCCATTGGCTGCCAATGACGTGGTGAGGAGCATTGGTTGGCAATTAACGCACCAAATAATTCATTACCTAACATTATTGGTACAGCCAAGGATGCTTTTATTTGGAATTTCTGAAAGTGTGCTTTCACTCTGGGAGACAGTGTTGTTTGTGCTGTATCTTCAAAGACACGCACTACATTGGTTTTAAGTAGGTTTCTCAATTCTTGCAAATCAGCTTCATCATTAATAGCTGAATCAGAGATTGATAGATATTGAGGATCTACAGATTCGGCAAGAGTTCTAGTTCCTGAAGAATTGGCATTCTTTAGACCAATGAAAACCCGATCTGCTCGCAGAAATTGCCTGACTTCTGTGACGGTAGTTTGGAGAATTTGGTCTAACTTGAGTGAAGAACGAATTCGTGCTAGGGTTTCTGTCAACAAGCGATCGCGTTGTGCTGAAAGACGTAATTGTGCTTCTACCTGCTTGCGTTCTGTAATGTCGTGATGCACTGCTAAAATACACGGAATACCATCCAAAGTTATTACTTCGGCTGAAAGCTGGGCTGCAACTATCTCGCCAGATTTGCGGCGAAATTCTAATTCTAAGTTGCGAACAACTCCTGTAGTTTGTAACTCCTGTAATAGCTTAAGGCGATCGCGCTCGTTTACCCAAACATTTAATTCAAAAGCCCTTTGACCAATCGTCTCATCTCGCTCATAACCAATGAGTTTGACAAAACTGTCGTTCACTTCTATGAAGCGACCTTCTTTAAGCGTGGTGATGGTAATCGGATCTGGACTGCAACTAAAAGCTTTAGCAAACTTTTGGGCGAAATTTTGCAGGCTGACTTCTGCCTGTTTGCGTTCTGTGATATCTCGCACAATAGCTAATACTTCATCTATACCACTCACCACCAACCGCGCTTCATAATCTCTGATTCCTAGAGGGGTTGGCAGCTGATATTCGCAAGTTTGCAAAGTTCCAGAATCCAAAGTTTTTGCGATCGCTTCTTGACTTATTGCTGCAACATCACTTGGCAATAATTCTTGCAAATTTTTACCAACAATTTCTTCCCTAGAGAGGGTGATATTTACTCCCTCATCTTTCAAATCTAAGTAGTTTCCATCACGGCTGATACGAAACATTAAATCAGGGATAGCATCCAAAAGTGCTTTATAGCGGGCTTCGCTTTCTCGTAATTTTTCTTCTGCTTGTTTTCGGTCTGTGATATCCATAACCAAACCATCCCAAACAAAGTCGCCGTTAGCTTGTTGTTCTGGTTGAGAAGTAGCCTGAATCCACTTCAGCTTGCCACTAGGCGTAATGATGCGACCTTCCCAATGCCAAGGTACAAAAGTAGCGGCAGAAACAGCTATAGATTCTTTAAAACCTTTTATATCTTGCGGATAAACAAGTGCGTGCAGTACCTGAAAGTTTTCCTGTACAACTTCTGGTTCTAATTCACACAAATCTCTACAGCCAGAACTGATATAAAGCACAAACGGAGAACCATCCTGTCTTTGCAGGACTTGGAAAATCATCCCAGGTAAATTGACAGCAAATTTTGAGAGCAAGTTGATAGTCTCTTGCTGACAATCTGGTGTATGCAGTGATTTTACGGTTTCATCCACTGTTTGAGCCTTTGATACACAAGCTACTGATGCACGATTCAAAGCTAGAATAACCAGTTTGGCAGTTTTTATTCTGTGAGAATAACCACCAACCGAAACAAACTAGCCTCTACCTTCAGGGTATATTCCATTTGCTTGCATCGCATTCACCCAATCGGGTGAACCAGTTACTATAGCGTGAGCAAAAGAAAAATTAGCGCAGTTAAGTTAGATGTAAAAGCGACTAAAAATCACTTCCTTTAGACATATTCTCAACATAGATTGCAGAAACCCCATATTTTCACCAAATTCAGCAATAGTATGCATGAGCTTGACTTTAATGAGTGGTTTAGGCAGAACAAATACCTGAGTTATCTAAGCATAGTGGCTATTAGTTATTGACAATATTTATAAATTAATTTAGGTTATGATGCACTTCTATACATGAAATATAGCAACTATAAATCATGAGTTAACAATAAGAATCACGAATTATATATTCAGGTTAACAAAACTTAGTTATTATTTCATGATGATTGGATTTCATTAATCGTCCAACTAAGTACTTCCAACAACCGCCGGAAAACTATCTCATCTTTGAGAATAGAAAAGGGAATATACCAGCAATAAGGATTAACCGAAATTGATGTACCTGTAATAGATTTAAATCGGTTGAGAAGTTCTGCTTTTTTAGCTTCTAAATGAAATGGTGGTTTATAGGCTAAAACTTCTAGGGTGGCATTAGTCCAAACCCGGAAAAAAGTGATATTTTTACCTTTGTAATTAATTTTAGGAGTAAAAGACCCCTGACTCATACCTATACCCCATTGAATCTGCATCGGTTGGCCAATTGACCATTCCAGAATCAGACTCGCAACTTTAGCCACCTCAGCACCATATTTAGTCCCAATTTCTTTGATAAAAGATAATTCATCCCATTGTTTTTTTTCTGTGGTTTTTGGAGAAGTAGGCTTAATAGCTGTTTGACCAAGGTATTTTTATTTGTTTTATTTCAGCAGCAGTTTTTATCGAACAAGTACACTAGAAAACTTGCCAAAATAGCGGTTTATCTTTTGTTTACTAACTTTATAAAGATTACGAAAGAAACAGTCGCTCAAACACGTTCTACACCAGCACAATTTAGAAGTGGGCGTGCAGTAACTACAAAGCTTTTGTGGCATTACTCAGGTAGTAATGCCAGTAATTCTGTTACAGTTTACCGCTGAACACCCGTTCAGCTTGCCCAGTCATGTAAACTCTTTGGTCGATTTCTGACCATTCAATCTGCAAAGGCCCACCCGGTAATTCTACAGTCGCAGTGCGATCGCATTTTCCAGTCAACACACCAGCAACCAACGAAGCACAAGCACCAGTACCACAAGCCAAGGTAATCCCCGCGCCTCGTTCCCAAACCCGCATTTTTAAGTAGTCACGGCGCACCACTTGAATAAATTCCGTATTTATCCGTTGGGGAAAAGCTGGGTGATGTTCAAACTGCGGGCCTATACTTTCTAAAGAAATTGCTGCTACATCTTCTACAAAGGTAATGCAGTGAGGATTTCCCATACTTACACAGGTGACTTTCCAAGTTTGCCCTGCTACCTCTAAAAGTTCATTAATCACTTTTTTCTCAGCAGATGCAAGATTAGTAGGAATTTCCCCAGCGAGTAACCTGGGTAAACCCATATCCACCTTAACTTGGCCATCAGACTTGAGTTGAGGTGTAATCACACCAGCCAACGTATGAATGCGATATGTGATCGGGGATTGGGGATTGGGAATTGGGGATTGGGAAGATTCTTTCCCAGTCCCTAGTCCCCAGTCTCTAGTCGCCAATCCTTCTAAGTCTGCGAGAAATCCAGCTAAACAGCGAATACCATTACCGCACATTTCCGGTTCTGAACCATCGGAATTGAAAATCCGCATGGTGTAGTCAGTGCCATTTTCTCCAGGCAGAGCAAAAATTACACCATCAGCACCGATACCAAAGTGGCGATCGCACAACTTAATAGCTTGCTCTGGCGTTAGTACTGGAACAGATGAAGAGCGATTATCAATCAAAATAAAATCATTGCCCAGACCGTGATACTTAGTAAATTCGATTGCCATTTCTCTAAGGATGAATTATCAAAGATTAGGTATTAGGGATTGGGTGCTGGGGATTGGGTACTGGGAATTAGAAAACTCTTTCCCATTACCCAGTCCCTAGTTACCAGTCCCTTATTTAAACATTCTCTCTTGTACACACATCATTACTAAAAATGCTTACTGAATTTGACACCACTTTACCCAGTATTAGACAAGTTCAAACCCTGATTAAACAAACAACACCAGTAGAGTTCAAATTGCTCACTGGCGATGTGTTGACAGGAAAAGTTTTATGGCAAGATCCACAGTGTGTATGTATTGCTGATGAAAACAGTCAGCAAACCACTATTTGGAAGCAAGCGATCGCTTATATCAAACCTAAGAGTTAGGAAACAGAAGGGCAGAGGGGAAAAATTTTCTCTCATCCCCAATGCCCCATACCCCATGCCCCATGCCTCTTACTCAGTATTACTAGTACATATTTTTACTATATTCTTTTTTTACTTTATACACTGTATAAATGCTAGAATCCTCAGAAAGACAGTTAGGATACCCAAATGCCAGTTGTAACTAACTCAATCAAGTTTGGTACAGACGGCTGGCGGGGCGTTATTGGTGATGAGTTCACCTTTGAACGTCTAGCCTTAGTTACGTCAGCCGCTGCAAAAGTATTATATGATACATACTATTCTACGGTGGGTAGCCGGACGATAATCGTCGGTTACGATCGCCGATTTATGGCAGAAGACTTTGCTCGTGTTGTCGCTGATGCTGTTACTGCCGTCGGATTTGATGTGTTGTTCAGCGAAAGCTATGCCCCAACCCCGGCTTATAGTTGGGCGGCAAAACAACTTAATGCTTTGGGGGCGCTGGTAATTACAGCCAGCCATAATCCTGGGATATATTTGGGATTAAAAGTCAAGGGTTATTTTGGCGGTTCAGTATCCCCAGAAGTCACAAAAGAGATAGAAGCGTTGTTGTCAGAGGGAGTACCGCAGGCAACTACTCCAGGCAAAGAAGAGAAGTTTGATCCCTGGCCTAGTTACACTCAAGGGCTAGAAGGAAAAGTTGATATTGCCAAGATTCGCAAAGCGATCGCCTCTGGTAAACTGACGGTATTTGCTGATGTCATGCATGGCGCTGCTGCCGGCGGATTGGCGAAACTACTAGGAGATCAGGTAAAAGAAATCAACAGCGAACGTGATCCCCTATTTGGTGGTGGTGCGCCGGAACCTTTACCTAAATACCTTTCACGTTTATTTGAAGTAATCAAAACTCACGGACAAACAGATAAATCTGGTTTAACGGTGGGGTTAGTATTTGATGGGGATTGCGATCGCATCGCTGCTGTAGACGGAGAAGCCAACTTTTTGAGTTCTCAGGTGTTAATCCCGATATTAATCGACCACTTAACCAAACGGCGCGGCTTTACCGGTGAAATCGTCAAAACCGTTAGTGGTTCTGACTTGATGCCTCTTGTAGCAGCACTACATCATCTTTCAGTATTTGAGACAGCGGTTGGTTATAAATATATTGCTGACAGAATGTTAGCAACACAGGTTTTGCTGGGTGGTGAAGAGTCAGGAGGAATTGGCTACGGTAGCCATATTCCTGAACGTGATGCACTGCTGTCAGCATTGTATGTGCTAGAGGCGATTGTAGAATCTGGGCTAGATTTAGGCGAATATTATCGCTATTTGCAAGAACAAACAGGGTTTAGTTCAGCATACGATCGCATTGATTTACCCTTGGCAAGTATGGAAGTGCGATCACGTCTTTTGCAACAACTGCAAACCGAACCCCTAAAGGAAATCGCTGGTAAAGCCGTGATTGATTGTCAAACAATAGACGGTTACAAGTACCGCCTAGCTGACAAAAGCTGGTTAATGATTCGGTTTAGCGGTACTGAACCAGTTTTACGCCTCTACTGCGAAGCCCCCACAATTGAGCAAGTACATGAAACTCTTGCTTGGGCAAAACACTGGGCAGAGTAAAATTAGTTATTAGTCATTAGTCTTTTGTCATTTGTCCTTTGTTTAAAAACAATGACTAATTGACCAATAACTAATGACTAATGACCGATGACCAATGACAAATTACCAATGACAAAACTACTCGTAGTCGCCACAGGAAATCCAGGTAAATTGCGGGAAATGCAAGCTTACCTGGAAAACTCTAATTGGGAACTAATCCTTAAGCCTGAAGAATTAGAAATTGAAGAGACCGGCGAGACTTTTGCAGCTAATGCTTGTCTCAAAGCATCTCAAGTTGCTTTAGCAACAGGAAACTGGGCGATCGCTGATGATTCTGGCTTGGAAGTAGATGCACTCAATGGTATACCGGGAGTGTATTCCGCGCGTTATGGCCAAAACGACTCAGAACGTATTGCTAGATTATTGAAGGAATTAGGTAACGCCGAAAATCGGCAAGCGCAATTTGTTTGTGTAGTAGCGATCGCTAATCCTGATGGTGCGATCGTATTACAAGCTGAAGGTATTTGTCGTGGCGAAATTCTCCATGCACCTCGTGGTAATAGTGGTTTCGGTTATGATCCAATTTTTTACGTCCCAGAGAAGAAATTGACCTATGCTGAAATGACGCCACAAGCTAAGAGGTCAATTAGTCATCGAGGCAAGGCTTTTACAGCTTTACTACCGCAACTAGACACAGTATTGAGTCCCTAACTGAGGCTTGACTTTTCTAGACAGCTTTATGGCAATAATTGACGTAGTTTAGCTCGCGTATACGCTGCAATTGTAAAAGAATCAGTAATTTCATTATCACTAATCATTCTTTCAAATTCTGAAACTTCTATTGTCAGCAATTGTGTAATTCCTTCTTTAACATCAAATTCACCAACAGATTTTATATCTGCAAAAAATAGTTCAACGCATTCAGAACTAATACCTGTATTGACGTGCATTTCCCCAATTGAAACTAGAGAGTTAGCCTCAGCACCAATTTCTTCCATCAATTCTCGTTGAGTATTTTCTTCACTAGATGAGTCTTTTTCACCAAAACCACGAGGAATTTCTAAGTGCCAAGAGCGTGTTGCATGGCGAAAGTGACGAATAAGTAATACTTTTTGTTGATAAATTGGTAGAATCACCACACCACGGGTGCTATCTGGCTTGACAAGAATACGAATATAAGTACCCAATTGTCCATCAGGGAAGCGTACTGCATCCCGCAAAACCATTAAATACTGGTCTTTATAAACGATGCCAACTTTAGCCCACTCAAGGGGCAATCCTTTTTGTTCTAGTTTTTGCGCTACTAAAGACTCTATCTGAAGAATTTCTTCTTCTTGCAAAATTACATCTAATCCCTCACTCTGCGGATTTCTAAAGATGCCCGGATGGCTAACAGCAAGGGATAAATATTGTTTTAAGTTATTCAAACGGCTTCTCCTGAGCGATTTAGTGTAGCATCATTACCTACCAAAATGAGTTCACGTTGAAACCCAGGAATTTCTGGAATTTTACGTTGGAGTGCTTCCCATTGTTCCCCAGGGAAACGCGTATAACCCTTCTTCAACTCGATAGTCATATTTAAGTCAGCTTGATTAGCTTGAGAACCTGCAATTCTAAATTTTTCGACATAAGGGACTCTAGAAGATTTAGCTACCAAAGGAGAAATTTTGCCATTGAGGGCATATGTAGTTCCCTGCTCAGACCATTTCACTATCAATTGTGCGCCGGAAATCTCTAAAATATACTCAATAGCTGGAGTCCAAATTTCTACACGTTCTTGCATTCGCTTGAATTTGACTAAATTTGTAATTCCTCCATTTAGATTTATATAGCTCTGATAAACTGCTTCTGCCATTTCTTCAAAATTTTCGGGATTTTGCAGCAAAGCATCAACATTTTGCATATAAACCTGCCATTCTTGTTTAGACCTAACTTCTAAAACTTCTTGTAGGCTTAAGGATGCTAACGAATCTAAATAACCATCTTGTAACAGAGATTGCAAGTATAAACCTTGCTGCAAACGCTCAAATGCTGAATTTTTTAATAGCTTCAGCCAAGTATCAGCGTCTTTTTCATTATCTTTAGCACCTCTTTGGAATGATTTCAATTCCTGTAAGGTAGAACGAGGTAGAGAATCAAAAGGTGTTAATGCTATTCCGTCTAATGCGTCTGGAAGATTGACGTTATATTTCAAATCAATCAACTGTTTAATTTCTGCGGCAAATGGTTTTCTAAAATCATATTTTTTTTCAACAGGCTTAGTTCCTTCAGCAGTAACAAATGCTTCGTAGAGTTGCTCACGAGTAACTAATTTGCCCTCATCTTCTATTTCTATGCATTTATTTCTAACTTGACGCAAACGCTTTTGAAAAGGCTCTCGTGCATCTTCAGGCAAATTTAAATCTCTCAGATATTGCTCGATATCTTTTATAGAAGCAGTTGTTCCAAATTCATGGAATGGTAGGCTGAGTCTTTGGCGAATCAACGACTGGTTATCTTCATCCCATGAAAGACGTAAGCACTTCATGCGAACATCTTTACAGACTTCTTTCCAAGCTTCAAAAGCACTAGTGGTAAATGCAGGTGGTTCCAGTGGACTTTCTTCACGAAATAGAAAAGGTACTATAGTACCATTTGTCAACAAAGCTTTGAAAGCTTCCTGGCTTTCTCCAGGTTGCTCAAAACATTCAGAAACTGTTGTCTCATTATAAATAGCAGCACGATTAACAACTAGCTGCCGTGAATTAATTAAAGCACGACGAAATTCCATTCTCTTGTCTTGCTTAACTCTGCTTTGAATATCATCAAAACTCAAATTCTCTCTACTCATTTCGTAGAGGAGAGAACAAGGTACCCATTGATTATCAAGAGACTGAGGTACTAAATGATTTATTTCTAAATTATCAAGTTCATACTTCTCAAATTCATAGTTGTCTCTTTCTGCAAATGACAGAGATATTTTCGATGTCATCACTAAATCTCTTTGTTCATCAGTTAGCGGTACTGTTATTTCCGATTGGCTCTCTGTATTTATTTCTACTTCAGAAACCACACTCACATCGATGACTTCATTACCAAGTAATTTATTTAGCTCTCCAGATTCAAAAAGATTCGCAATTTTCTCAAGTTCTTCTAAAGGGCCTTCAATTAAAAACAGTTTTTGATTAGCTGGCTCTAAATTTTTATTATTAATCATATTTTCTAGCTATTTACTAATTAAAAGTTTGGTTTCCATTCCTTAAGTACATCACTTAAATTTACGATTAGCTATCTGTATTTATTCCTACTTCAGAAACTACACTTACATCTATAACTTCATTACCAAGTAATTTACTTAGCTCTCCATATTCAAAAAGATATACAATTTTCTCAAGTTCTTCTAAAGGGCCTTCAATTAAAAACAGTTCTTGATTATCTATATTTGAGTTTTTATTACTACTAGGCATTTTATTTAACTATATCTAATTAATATTCTGTATTTTTATGCCTTTAATCCCATTCTCTTCTAAAATTTTTTGGATTTCTTCTGGTGTGCGGTTATGCACTCCATCCCCTATCAAAAGATACGCTTTATTTTTTATTTTTTGTATCGGAGTTTTTGCTTTCACAAAACCTTTCTCTTTTAAAAAGTTAATTACAAGAGGCCAACTAGGTCTACGGTCTAAACCCATAATTTGTTTTATACAATAATTCACACTATTTTCTTGTGACATTTCACTTTTCATATTCCTCATCATCCTTTTTATATCTGTATAAGTAGAAGCTTGTTCTACTTATAATAATTCATGTTTATACATAAAATAAGCTATTTGAGCAGTTGTATATGAAGCCAAAGATAAACACAAGTACTTTTTTTCATATTCAGAAAGCTCTTTTCCTTTGACGGAGCTTAATTTTTCTAACAAGAGACCAATATCAATACCTGTTTTTTCCTCAGTTTGTTTACAAATTGAACAAAGTTGTATTTCCATTTTATGAATAAATCTTTAGTTTTAGTAGATAATTTTCAGATTATACCAAAATGTGATTTTTCAAACAATCTTGTTCTATTACTATTAGTTCCTCTGTAAATATATTTGAATTTTTCCAGAAAAATATATTGTATAAAGTTACATATCATAAGGAATATTTTTTATATTAACAAGAAAATATAGTTTTGATTCAGCTATTTTAAATTACCCAACAAAAAGTTGGGTAGTCATGCAAAACCTCTAAAAATCTCTAAAAAACAAGCTACAGATGTCATCAGATAAATTACCTAACAAGTTGGGTTGACTGTTGGGTTTGGTAATTAGTTATTCTGCAAAGTATCCGAAAAGTAAAGATTTTAAGAAGTTGGCTCTCATCCAATGCAAGCTTGATAACTTTACTAACTTCCGGGTTCTTAATACCTTACTACAAAATCAGTAAACCATTAGGAGACATCAAATGACAAGCTCAATCAACTCAACCCCCAAATTTTCCCTTTCCCAGAAGCATGGAATGAGCAAGTTAGAAAAACCATCTAAAAATAATCAAAGTTTATTTAAGGTGGCACAAAAGGCATCTGTCTTTTGCCATCTAGTAGGTGGAGTAATGTCGCTAGTAACTCAGCAATACGCTATTTTGCCGCTTTCTCTGAGCTTTATACTGATACATCAAGCCAACCATCGCCGCTTGGAGTTGTTACAGGCGACTGAGCAAAAACAGCAAACTGCAATTATAGAGATGCAGCAAGGCTATGTTGAGCTAGAAAATCAGTTACAGCAATTAACTACCACTGTGAAACAGCCAGAAGATAACTCACGAAAGTATCTAACTAAAACGCATTTAACGCCTATTATTGGAAAACTTAATCAAATACAGCGTCAGCAAAAGGCTGTAGAACTAATAGGACAGGAGGAGTCCAAACAAATACAGCAGCAGCTACAAGGTCTAAATGAGCGTACTACTCGCAACTCAGAGCAATTAACCAAAGTCCAGTATCAGCTAAATTCAAATCGTAAAGAAACTCCAGCAACCGAATCAACTTATGTACAACCGAATGAGCGTGTAGCAATATTTATTGATGCAGCCAATATTTATCATGCTGCTACCCAACGAGGTTTCAAGATTGATTATGCAAAACTGCTTTCAGTATTAGCAGACAAGTCTAAGGTTACTGGTACTTATTTTTATACAGCAGTAGACCCAGCTAACAAAGAACAACAGCGTTTTCTGTCAAAAATACGACGGTTAGGATTTAAAGTTGTTAGTAAAGAAATTGTGCGGCGCAGGGATGGTTCAATGAAAGGAAATCTGGATCAAGAGCTAACCTTGGGTTTAGTCAAGTATTTAATCAATACCTACGATACAGCAATTCTAGTTTCTGGCGATGGAGATTTTATTTCTGCGGTGAAGGACATCCAAGGCAATGGAAAGCGTCTTGAAGTTGCAAGTTTTCGTTCTGATACCAGCGCGGCTTTAATCAAGGTTGCAGATTCCTACCTAGACTTAGAAACTGTTCAAGATCAGATTTTTTAGTTAATACCATTTCATGAAACATCTGCTTAGGAAACTCTTAAGAGTTTGATGCTGTTCTTTGTCACCCCGTTGGGTCTCAGGAGTAAGTTCATGAATCAAATAGGACTGCTACAGGAGGCGTTGCTGATTTTAGGAAGAAAATTATCTGATAGTTATGTTGATATAATTCATCCCCCTATTCAGCAACGCCTACCATCTTGAAATTTAACCCTCAGCACTCATAACTCACACTGCTTCGGTGTTCTTTTCCCCAGTGCGAATCCGAATTACCTGCTCAACAGGCGAGATGAAAATTTTACCATCGCCGATTTCACCAGTGCGAGCAGCAGCGATAACTTTGTCTACTACCATATCAACTTGACCGTCCTCAACTACAATTTCCACTTTAAGTTTTTGCAGAAACTCAACGGTGTATTCTGAACCTCGATACCGTTCAGTTTGACCTTTTTGCCTTCCAAAACCCCGGACTTCAGAAACGGTCATGCCCACAATACCAGCATTGACCAAAGCAATTTTCACTTCATCCAGCTTAAATGGACGGATAATTGCTTCTACTTTTTTCATTTTCTCGACTCCTTTGTACTAATACCTTCGTTTATCTATCTAATCAGAGATCCGCTCTCTACCGCTTTAATAAGCAACGCCATCCCAAAACATATGTAATAATTACCACTTTTTTTTAACTTGTAAATACCTTACCTGAGCAGTTCTAATATCATAAGCAGTAAAGATGGACTAAGTTTATAAATCCTTGATATTTCTAAGATGAGAGGTTTAACTTCGAAATCCGTAATTATTAATGTTTTTTTTGTTACCTAAAAAATAAATAAATTCCGCTATTAAGCAGACACGATCGCATATTTCACGAGGACGCTGCAAGAAAAATTGTACGATAGCTCAAAAACTCACTGCTTTTGTGTGTGGGACTCTCAACTAACGATTTTGATGTTCAAACATGGGACGCACAAATAGATACCCAGCGCTAAAGGCGGTAAGCATAATTAATATGATGGCGATAACAAACCACCAGCCACTGAGTTGCTTTGCTTCTGGCTCAGCAGTGGGATAATATCTGACTTCCTGCTCTTCTATAAAAATCGGTTGTGACATTGGGAAATTCATATCCACCATAGGCACAGAGAACTCCTGGCGGCGGTTTTTGCCAGGAGGTACTTTAGTGGCTACAGGTGGACGGGGACGCGGACTTTGCCCAGATGAACGCGCTTCATTTACTGGTGGTTTGACAGTAGGATGGGGAACTTGGCGCTCATCAAAGGTATTACTGGAGTTCACAAACTTTTGTAAGTGTGAGAAAGAGTGAACGACTTTGGTAATTTCTCGCCGGAGTACTTGATTTTCTTGTAATAGCTGCTGATTTTGAGTAGTCAGTGCATCTAACCTTGCCTGTGTTGCTTGCAACTCTACTGACAATTCCCTGTATACAGATAGTGGTACAGAGGGGGGATAGGCTTGAGTAGCCTGTGGTGGCGAATTCCTGTGAACAGAACCTGTGGTTGCTCGCATCGGGGGCTTGGTATTAAAAATTAAAGTTATTAGATTGTACAGAGATGCTAACAGACTATAGTTAGCCCTGAAACTATGCCCAAGAATAATAGAAAAATCCTCAGAGGGCAAAGATTTTTTTGAGAAGGGGAAAGAACTGTTATTTTCGTAAGCAGATGAAGGGGAACGGGAAGAAGGAGTTATTTTCTTAATAAGGGAAAGAAGTGTCCTACAGGCCCTTGCCCTTTACCAATATCTAGGGCGTAACTAAGTGCAGTAGTAACATACTCTTTTGCTTGTTGCACTGCTTCCCACAAGTTTTTTCCCCTCGCCAGATTAGCTGCGATCGCAGCTGATAATGTACAACCAGTACCGTGAGTATTTTTGGTATCTACTAATTTTGTTGTCAAAGTTTCCAACTTCTGCCCATCAAACCAGATATCCACGCCACGCAAATCACCTTCCATACCTCCACCCTTTACTAAAACTGCTTTCACCCCTAGTTCACGATGAATAATTTGGGCAGCGGCTTGCATATCGTCCAAGGAATGAATCTGTAAACCAGTCAAAATCTGTGCCTCATAACGATTTGGCGTCACAATAGCCGCTTTAGGGATAAGGGCATGGCACAGAGTCTTCACAGCGTCATCGTCAATTAACTGCGCTCCTGTGCGTGATACCATCACCGGGTCTACCACTAAGTTATCGATTTGTAAAGCTTCTACCTGCTGAGCAACAGCAAAGATAATTTCCTGGTTGAGTAACATTCCGGTTTTCGCAGCTTGGAGGCCAATATCCTCAACTACTGCCTGAATTTGCGCCACCACAGCCTCTGTTGGCATAGCATCAACCCGCGCCACTCCCAGAGTGTTTTGTGCCGTGACGCAGGTTATAGCGCTTGTACCGTGGACACAATGAAAGGCAAAGGTGCGTAAATCAGCTTGAATTCCCGCGCCACCACCACTATCTGAACCAGCAATGGTTAAAGCAACAGGCACTCTGGATATTGTTTTGGCGTTCATAAGTTGAAGATTACTAATCTGAGAAGAACTGTTAACAATTGAACCACAGGCATTACAGTAGAATTCAGGTGGCCGCACCTCGACTGCGCTCGGCGACCACCGAGTGTAGCCGAGGTGAGACAGAAGTCAGGAGTGGAGCCGGAGACGCTCGCGGCTTGGCGTCAGAATTAAATCCGGCTTTGTATATAGCTTTGAAACTTAGACGCTATACTTCATTTACTTCCAAACTGCTGTAAGTAGTAAAGCAATACCAATAATTCGTTTCATAACTGAATTTTGCTCTTAAAAAAGAGCTTTACCGTTATTTTGCTACTAGTATCGCTACACGGAATTCGTAATTCGTAACGATGCTCCGCCCCGCTACGCTAACGTAATACTTCGGCTACGCTCAGTACAAGTTCGTAATTACGTTTTCACAAAGGTTTTAGGTATTCTCAATGGATGGTTTATTTACGCCGTGCTGTACTAGTTATGACTATAAAATCTGTTTAAATATATAAAAAATTTCAACTTTTTGAGCTATTCACATTTTTAATATTTTATTTTTTATCTCGTGCATTCGACTTCGTTGAATGCACGAGCTTTTTACATAGTATTCACTAGCACGAAAATTTTTAAGCAAGAAGTCTAGCTCATATTAAACAAAGACTACTATTTACTGATTTTGTTCCTTTCGTAAACTTTGCAATGTTCTTTGCAAATATTTACCCCATTCTGCTGCTAAAGGAATTTCTGTAAACGGAACACGCACCGAGTTAGCAGCTTCAGAAAATATAAATTCTAATTCAATCGCCCGACCTTTTTCTGGTGGTGCTTCTATATCTACTGGCTTATCATCTATTAAAAGGCGAGCTTGTTCAACATCAAGCAAAGAAAATGTTTCTAGCTTAATTGGGCCTTTTGGGGTGGGTTTTCCCCAAGTAATATTGTTATCTTTTTGACCCAATACTGAATAAATATCATACTTAGCGCGTTCAAATTGCTCTGCCCAAGCGCGATAGGCTTCGACTTTTTGATACTCTTTCGAGCCTTGCCAAGCCAACCAAAAAAACATTACTAACAAAGGTAACCACAAAAGACCACGTTCCATCGATTAAACAGTCCTAAACCCTGAGAGAAAGTTAACTAAAATGCAAAATACACCAATAATTAACACAGATAAGTTATGGTAGTGAACAAACTGGCAAAAAGCTGTGATGAGTTAGTATGAAAAAACTTATATTATTGTGCTTGTTTGTCGTTGGGTTAGTAGCTGCAATCTTTGGTTTCCTAAATTTCCAGGGATTGGCAACTAAAGGCGAGTTTGAGACGATTTTGCTTGATTTTCGGGAAGATATTCCGGCTTCGGTTGTGCAGCAGGAACTGCAAGCGATCGCTCAACAATACAACGTTACACCCCAATTAGACAACAAGTTTTCTGCGAATGATCATGTTTATATTATTAAAGGCGATCGCAAGCGACTCAAAGAACTGAAAAAATCTCCATTCGCCAAAGTTACAGAATTTATTGAGCCAAATTACATCTATAGAATTCCTAATCCTGGTAAAACCGCGTGGTTAGGAGAATTTTTAAGCCCACAAGAGGATGATGATGTAAATCCTTCATTAAAAGGGCCTAATGACCAATATTATAGCAAGCAGTGGAACCTCCACAAAATCGGCGTTGAAGGCGCATGGAGTCAAACCAAAGGTAAAGACATCACAGTAGCAGTAATTGACACTGGCGTTACTCGCGTCCGTGACTTGTATGAGACAAAATTCGTCAAAGGCTACGACTTCGTTAACGACAAAGAAGAAGCCACAGACGACAACGGACACGGTACTCATGTTGCTGGAACTATTGCCCAATCGACAAATAACAAATATGGTGTAGCGGGAATTGCCTACGAAGCCAATCTCATGCCGCTGAAGGTACTTAATGCTTATGGTGGCGGTACAGTTGCCGATATTGCCGAAGCGATTAAATTTGCTGCTGATAAAGGCGCAGATGTAATTAATATGAGCTTGGGCGGCATTGGTGAAAGCCAGTTAATGAAGCAAGCGATCGAGTATGCTCATAGAAAAGGTGTAGCGATCGTTGCCGCAGCGGGGAACGAAAACACTAATGGAGCAAGCTATCCTGCCCGCTATCCTTACGTAATCGGCGTTTCGGCATTTGGCCCAGATGGAGAAAAAGCCCCTTATTCTAACTTTGGTGCTGGGGTAGATATCTCTGCTCCTGGTGGTAGCGATGCTGGTAAGATTCTGCAAGAAACCATCAACGAACAAGGCGAAGGCGTATTTCTTGGCTTCCAGGGTACAAGTATGGCTGCCCCCCACGTTGCAGGCGTTGCAGCATTAATCAAAGCCACTGGCATCAAAGAACCAGATGAAGTTTTAAAAGTCCTTAAGCAGTCGGCACGAGTTATCCAGGATGATGGTCTCAACTATTATGGTGCTGGACAACTCAACGCAGAAGCAGCAGTAAAACTGGGCTTCGAGGGACAAATCACTTTCCAAGATTTCTTCCGTTGGTTAAGAGATAGCGGCTATCTTAACCCAGGCTTTTGGATTGATGGCGGTGTAGTGGCACTATTACCCAAGCTTTTAATGGTAGTTGGTTCCTATTTGCTAGCTTGGTTTTTACGTGTTTACTTTCCCTTCTCTTGGAGTTGGTCTTTATCCAGTGGCTTAATTGCTGGTAGTTCTGGATTATTCTTCCTCAAAGGAATCTATATCTTTGACCTTCCCCAGTGGCCTTTCCGAGTTTTAGGTAGTTCAATTCCTGAACTAGGCAATGCTCTTCAGGGAACTGATGCTTTAAATCCCCTGTTTGCCAGCGTACTAATTCCTATTGTGTTAATGGCATTACTACTAGGAAATTCTAGTTGGAAATGGTTTGCCATTGGTTCAACCCTTGGTGTAGCCGCGTGCTTAACAGTAAGTGCGTTTTACGACCCAGCAGTTTGGGGATTAGGAAGTAGTAACATGGCACGCATCTTCCTCATTGCCAATGCCCTACTTTGTTATGGGCTTGCTCGTTTAGCACTGCAAAACGACAAGCAAACAGCATAAAAGGTTACTGGGTACTGGTATTGGGCATTAAGAGTACTAAGTGCTGTTAGCGGAAGCGGGGCGTTTAGCCCGTGCTGAGTTAAGAGTAAGTTATTTCTCCCCCTGCCCAGTCCCCAGTCCCCAGCGATGCACTGAGTTTCGACTACTTCGGCTCCCTTCCCTACGGGACGCTACGCGTAGCTTGCTTCCCGGGAGGGGTACGGCTACGCTCAGGGCAAGACGCTCAGCACAAGTTCGTGGAAATCGAGCGCGAGATTCAACTACCGCTTGTCGTAAAGCCTGCGGCACAGCTACGCTTAAGGCGCAGCCTCTCGTAGAGAAGTGTCCCCATTACCCACTCCCCAATCCCCATCATTATGAGCATTACACTTACAGGTACAATCGAACGCCGAAACATTGGTATCGGCGCATGGGCATTAGTCACAGATGAGGGTGATACTTACGAAATCCTCAGAGGTGCTGACAAAAACTTACTCAAAGCTGGACAAAAAGCCAAAGTTAAAGGACAGGTGCGTGAAGATATCATGACAACTGCCATGATTGGCCCTGTCCTAGAAGTTAAATCTTTTGAGGTGATTAGTTCTGATTAGCCGTAGAACTCAGAACCTCTTGTAGACGAGTTCTAAACTCTCCTTTGGGATGACCCCCTTTTACTTCACCCACAATCTGAAATTCTGCTTCTGGAGAATCACAGATAATGTAAGTCGGCCATCCCATTTCTGATTTATCAGGATACTGAGTTAGTAAAATCTTGCGATACTTGCGGTAAGCAGCCGTATCCTGCATTTTGACATCGATAAATTCCAAACCCAGTTCCTCTGCCACTTTTTTATCATAAAAGGACATTTTGTGGCAGATGCCGCACTCTTCTGAAGAGAACTTAATTACAGCTAAACTCATGGGCTGGTGACTCTCTGACTTTAGGCAATGCTTAATTTATAGTCTTGGAATTATAACATATTGCTCGAAGACTAACAATGCTGGTTTTGGGCATTGGGGCAGGGCGCAGGGAGCATACTTCTCTACGAGAGACTGCGCCCTAAGCGTAGCTATGCCGCAGGCTTTACGACTCCTTTCGGCTTCTCTGCGACGAGACCAAGGCGTTAACGAAGCTTTCGCTTTATCGATACGCTCAAGGCAAGCCGCTCAGTAACCGGGGGAGGAGGGGAGAGAATAATAACTCCTAACTCCTAACTCTTAACTCAGCACTCTTAATGCCCAATCCCTAGTACCGTCAAAATCTAGAAAAAAGATTAAGAAAGCTAGTTCATATCACAGCAATCATTTTGGAGTGCTAGCTCTGGCTCAGAATATAAGGAAAGCGATTCAGGGAATAGCAGAAGGTGTATCAGCGGTAGGACTCTGCCATTTCAGAAGAAATGGGTACATAGGCAAACGATTTTCTAAAAAAACCCCCAGTCAGTGTTAGCCAACCAGGGGAGTTAGTTATCAGGGTGCATCTACCAATTAAATGTTCTCAGCTTGAAGACAATTTTCCGGATAATTTTCTACAAATGCATTTTTTTCTATAAAATAAAAAAACCCCCAGTAAGTGTTAGCCTACTAGGGGAGTTAGTTATCAGGGTGCATCTACCAATTAAGTGTTCTCAGAACAAGTGGCAACTTCCGGATGAAATGCTAAAAATCAAGTTTTGATGATATCCATCAAAAAAACCCCCAGTGGGTGTTAACCTACTAGGGGAGTGAGTTATCAGGGTGCATCTACTAATAATCTCTTCTGAGAAGAACTACTGTTTTCCGGATGAAATGCTAAAAATCAAGTGTTGATGATATCTACGAAAAAAACCCCCAGTGGGTGTTAGCCTACTAGGGGAGTGAGTTATCAGGGTGCATCTACTAATAATCTCTTCTGAAAAAAAAGAGTAACTCCGGATAAAATTGTCACAATCAAGTTTTGATAGTGAAGCCCACCGAAAAAAACCCCAGTGGGTGTTAGCCTATCTAGGGGAGTGAGTTATCAGGGTGTGTTTACCAGTAAACTGTTCTAGAGTTAATTACCATCCATAGGATAAATTTGGTTAGATGAGACTTATTGCTATTTACTCACCAACGAAAAAACCTTTAATGGATGTTACCCAACTAGAGGGGTTAGTTATCAGTGCATACCTACCAATTGAATGACTAGTGCGCTCCAGTAAAAAATGGGTGTGTCGATCGCTTTTACTGTTTGCCAACAAATAAAAAAACCCCTAGTCGGTGTTAACCTACCAGGGGAGCTAGTTATCAGGGTGCATCTACCAATTAAGTGTTCTAGTCCTAACCACTGTTCTCCGGATAAATTGCCCAGAAAGTTGTTGTGTACAAAAATCCTAGTGGATAGGAACTGAGTGGGGGAGTTGAAGATCAACTTGCATACATCTACCAATCAAGTATTCTTAGGTTAAGCACTATTTCTGCTAAAGAATAACTGCGTCAGAAGTTGCTGTTATTTGCCAAAATTGAAAAAAACCCCCAGTGGATGTTAGCCAACTAGGGGAGTTGAAGATCAAGGTGCATCTACCAGTAAAGTTTTCTCGGTGGAAGCAATCCAATCCGGATAAAGTTGTAAAGGCTCAAAAAGCCAAACAACGCCAAACGACATCGAATCAGAAACATTCAATCACGGGATGCATCTAAGTTATCAGAGGGAGCGAAAAATCGACTTGAAACTTTCGCGTTTCAAACCAGATGTAGGAGGCGGACAGGAGAAGTTGTGACCCAGGAATTTCACATCTCCGTGACCCCTGTAGGGCAGAATGACTACTTGGTGCGGACGGAACAAGTCGCGCCTGGCGTCCCATTGGCAGAAGAACTGGTAACTTGGCCTGTAGCTGATTGGTTAACTGCTGCTGGGCATTTGATGAATGACCCATTGAAGTCAGTGTTGCAGGGAGATCCGTTCGCTTCTGGTGGTCGTGCAAGCGATATTGCCAGAAACTCTGTGAACTTGGTGGCGTTGGGTCAGCAATTTTATAACGCACTGTTTCAAGGCACTCTCAGAGATAGTTGGATTACTGCTCAAGGTATTGCCCAGAACCACCAGCAAGTACTACGCTTACGTTTAGGACTAAAAGATACGAGGTTAGCTCGTCTGCCTTGGGAAGTGATGCACGCTGGCGATCGCCCTCTCGCTACTGGGCCTTATGTCGCTTTTTCTCGTTTCCAAAGTGGAATTTTAGGGGCGTCTCGTTTGCGATCACCAAATATTCCCTCACCGCAGCAAGCAGATAGCGTCAAAGTATTGATGATCATTGCTTCTCCCACAGATCAAGTCCGTCTTGACTTGCTAAAACATGAAGCTATCAAACTGCAAGCTGAACTGCATCGTCAAATTCTCCGACCTGTGGAAATTGGTAATCATATCCCAGAAATTGAACTGACTTTGCTAGACCAACCAGGGCGGGAAGAATTGACACAAGCCCTTGAACAAGGAAGATATCACGTTCTTCATTATTCTGGTCATAGTAATTTAGGCCCCAATGGTGGAGAAATTTATCTTGTTAGTCGGAGAACTGGCTTAACAGAAACTTTGAGTGGCGATGATCTAGCTGGCTTGCTTGTTAATAATAATATTCAAATGGCAGTGTTTAACTCCTGCTTGGGTGCATATACAGCTACATCCAATGCCTCTGAAGATACTGGCGAACGAAACCTCGCAGAAAGTTTAATTAAGCGGGGGCTACGGAGTGTTTTGGCGATGTCAGAACGCATTCCTGATGAAGTGGCAGTAACGCTTACACAATTGTTTTACCGTAATTTAAGTCAGGGATATCCAGTTGATTTGTGCGTGAGTCGAGTCCGCCAAGGATTAATTTCTGCCTATGGTTCTCACCAGACTTACTGGGCATTACCGATTTTATATCTCCAGCCAGAGTTTGACGGTTTATTGAGCCAGGAAATTAGTTTAAGCGAAAGTCCTGAGTTACTCAATCAATACAATTCACCTTTAACAGCAACTGCCAGTTCAATGTACTCTGCTGCTGTAGCAGATCATACTGAGATGCCTTTACCGATTGAGGAAATGATCCCTTCTGGTTTGGCGGGTGATTCTTCTGACTTGGACTGGCTAGGTGAAGACACTTGGGGCGATCTGGTTGATGAAATTGAGTATGATGACCCAAGTTATGCCGAAGATTCTGCTCTTGTTTCGGATTTGTTTCGCCAGCTAGATAACCAACAAATCACAACAGGCCAATCTTCAATGGATGCAGACCTGATGCCACCGATTCGAGACAATAGTCTAGAGAACAGTCAGGTTTCAGGAGAAATGGCTTCCCAGGATGAAGAAGCAGGATTGTGGGGAGAAGACCCAGATAAGATAACTCAAAGAGTTGGGAACTTAGAAAGAAATTGGCAAAATTCCCCTGTTGCTCCACCACCAGTGCCAGCAAAACCTCGTATCACACGCTACCGACTGCGGCCGATTGTTGGTATTGTCGGAATGGGTGCGATCGCTACGTTAATTGCTTTATATTGGTGGCAAAATCGACCACGGCCAACTTTACCTGAAATACCAACAATTTCCGTTCCTAATCAACCTATTCGCAAAGAGCCAATCATAGACTTAGGGACAGCCGCAACTGGAATTGTCACTGCCACTGCTACAGAAAAATTGAGCCAGGGCGACTTACAATCTGGGTTGAAGGCTGTGGAAGAACTATTGAATCGTGGCGCACTTCCTCAAGCTGAAGCTGCTTTGAATCTTATTCCCCAAAATCAAACAGGAGATCCAGTTGTTAACTTTTTGAAGGGGCGGTTAGCGTGGCAGTTTATCCAGACTGGAAATAATAAATATAGTGTTGATGACACGCGACGTTACTGGGAAAATGCTGCCAAAGGTAAACCAGAATCGCTTTTGTACAATAATGCTTTAGGATTTGCCTACTATACAGAAGGCAACCTGATTCGAGCCAATGACTCTTGGTTCAAAGCTTTAAATTTAGCTATCAAACAGCAGAACGCAACTTCTACTTCAGCAGGAGCTAAAAAAGCGGCAGTATCTGAGGATGGTTTAACTTCCTATGCTGGCCTAGCCCTTGGATTGTATAAATCTGCACTGGCTCAACCTGAGAATAAACAAACACAATATATTAATGAAGCCATTAAGTTGCGACAAATGGTAATGATCAATGATCCCGTAGATTTCCAAGTAAATAAATTAACTAAAAATTGGCTGTGGACAGAGAAAGCAATCGGAGATTGGCGATCGCTTCTCCAAGAAAAAAGTGACGAACAATAGATACTTAGGCTGAAAGGGGACAAGGAGGAAATCTAACTCCTGTAGATACGCGATTCATCGCGTATCTACTCAGCACTCTTTGGCTCCTCTGCTTCTAAAAGCGGCAAATTCAAAGTAAAGGTTGAGCCGAGTCCTTCCCCTGGACTCTCTACGTGAACAGTTCCACCGTGCAACTCTACCAAATGACGGACGATCGCAAGTCCTAACCCCAGACCAGTGTAAGTTCTAGTTGTGCTACTATCAGCCTGACGGAAGCGCTCAAAAACATATTTGAGAAAGTCTGGTTTGATACCAATGCCCGTATCACTCACCTGAATTTGAGCATAGCGTTCATTTCTATCAGCCTTGACTTTTAATAGTCGAATTTCTATCCGGCCGTTTTCGGGTGTGAACTTAATTGCATTGGTAAGTAAATTCCAAACAACTTGCTGCAACCGTTCTGGATCACCAGAAACAGTAAAAGGCACAGAAACATCAGACGAAACAGCTAAAAAATCAGAATTACTTTGTTTCTCTCCCTGCCCCTCTGCTCCACCTCGGCTACGCTCGGCGACCACCTGCTCCCCTGCCCCCTGCCCCTCTGCTCCCTGCCCCCCTGCCCCCCTGCTTTCTTCACTGGTTTCAATGAAAAACTCCAAGAGCTGATTTTTCACCTCAGCTTGCAGACGCACAGTATCTACAGCCGCCTCAATCACAGATACTAAATTAACAGGACTAAGATTCAACAATAATTTGCCGCGAATAATGCGTGAAACATCCAAAATATCTTCTATTAGTTGCTGTTGCAGAAGTGCATTGCGTTCAATAGTTGCTAAGGCGCGTGCAGTGGCTTTTTCATCTAATTTGCGATTGCGGAGTAGTTTAGCCCAGCCCAGTATTGAGTTGAGAGGTGTACGGAGTTCGTGAGAAAGGGTGGCTAAAAACTCATCCTTCATGCGGTTTGCTGCTTCTGCTTCCTTAAGCGCTACTTGCTCACGGATTAGTCTAGTATGTTCTTCTTCGGCTTGTTTGCGATCGCTAATGTCTTCTACTGTATTTACATAACCAATGATTTCACCTTGATCCGAAAGCATCGGTGATGAGCGCAAGTTTACCCAACGCACAATTCCGCCTGGGGTGACAATCCGAAATTCACGAGAGTATTCTTTGCCTTCATTAATGCAAATTAGCCAATCAGCAAGTATCTGTTCTTGATCTTCTGGATAAAGCGATCGCCACCACTCTTGTTTTAAACTTTCTTCAGCAGTGATGCCCAAAATATTGTGGTAGCGCGGATTCGTGTATGTACAGTATCCTACAATATCTGTTAAAAAAATACCTACCGGGGAGCTTGCACTTAAAGTCCGAAACTGTTCTTCACTTTTTCTCAGTTGAGCATTTACTGCTGCCAGTTGTACAGTTTGTCGTTCAATTTCCGCTGTTTTTTGATACAAATCAACAAATGCTGTTACCTTAGATTTTAATATTTCTGGCTCTATTGGTTTAAATAAGTAATCTACAGCTCCTAAAGAATACCCTTTAAATACCATTGAGTCGCTAGTACTGAATGCTGTTAAGAAAATTATCGGAGTATAACGCGATCGCTCTCGCTGTCGAATTAAAGTTGCTGTCTCAAATCCGTCCATATCTGGCATTTGAACGTCAAGCAAAATTACAGCAAAATCTTGATGAAGTAAACATTTCAACGCTTGAGCGCCCGATGTTGCCCTGACTAGATTCTGATTGAGGCTTTGTAATATTGCCTCTAAAGCCAGCAGATTTTCTGAATAGTCATCAACTAGCAGGATATTGACTTGTGCATTGGACGCCATACTATAAATATACTTTTTTAAATAAGAAAATACTTTTTAGCTTATGGCTAAATACTTTCTCTCTTTCTCTAGGAGTATTACCACCATCTAAAGTTACAAATTTTAGCTAATTCAATTCTGATTTGTAGTTTAGAGAAGTAGTTCTCACTAGCACAAAGTCTTTGATGCGTAAAGGGCTGTGATTGGAATCTTCCTCTCAAGCTTAAGCTTAATTCTTCTAGTAGAAGAGGTATGTAATGAGAAATGTATATACTGCGATTACCAAGCAATAATTCTACAAGCTTCTAGTTGATATACAGCTAGGAGCTTTTCTTAATTTATGGTCTATTTTTACTTAGAGTATATCTGAAGAATCGGCGGTAACAATTTAACTATACCTTACGATAATTCATAAATAATTCTTATGATAGATGAGATATCAATGCTGTAATCGCTAATATATATTTGTCAGGTGAAAAACTTTTACCAGAATAATAACAATGAATATTCTTGCTTGGATTGTTTTAGGTCTAATTGCTGGTGCTATAGCTAAAGCTATCTACCCTGGACATCAAGGTGGCGGAATACTGGGAACAATCTTGTTAGGAATAATTGGCGCTTTTGTAGGCGGTAGCTTGGGTGTATTTTTCAGTACAGGAAGCTTGTCCCTAGCAGCTCCCAGCTTAAGTATTCCCGGTATTGCAGTAGCTGTTCTTGGTGCGATTGTTGCTGTCTTCTTGTGGAACTTAATAACCCGCCGTAGCACTATTTAATAAATTAAATGCGGGAAGTTATAAAAAACTTCGGGGAACTAATTTGATTATTTCATCCCAGAAAAACAAAAAAATAGCACCTTCATTATTACAGGAAGATGCTATTTTTTTGTTTTAATCAGATTGGGCAGCACTTATTGTCTTAACGGTAGAAGTACTGATACCACTTCGCGCAAATCCTAATACATATAGATTTCTCGTAGGGGCATGAAAATGCCCCTACAAGCGTATTTGTATCATTATTAAAATGAAATGGTATGAGTCAGTTAATCTTCTTGCTCTAGTATAGATTTAGCCTGCAAAAGTTGCTGTTTATGTTCTTCAGTGACAGTAGGATATTGCAGATTTAGGTTTTGTAGTTTGGTACAGATAATATCAGCAACTACTAGGCGTGTAAACCATTTGCGATCGGCAGGAATAATATACCAAGGCGCACATTCGGTACTAGTATGGTTAAAAACTTCTTCATAAGCCCTCATATAATCATCCCAAAAAGCTCTTTCTTTAACATCATTAGCAGAAAATTTCCAATGTTTTTCGGGCGAGTCAATCCTATCTAAAAAGCGTTTTTTTTGCTCTGATTTAGAAACATTGAGAAAAAATTTCAGGATGATGACGCCATTGTTAACCAAATATTTTTCAAAGTTATTAATTTCTTCAAAGCGCTGCTTCCATATCTGATTTCCCTGTGGTAATTGTGGAAGTTGTTGCTTTGCTAGAATTTCTGGATGAACACGAACCACTAACACCTCTTCATAGTATGAGCGGTTAAATATCCCAATTCTTCCCCGTTCTGGTAAAGCCCTCGTTGTCCGCCACAGGTAGTCATGGTCTAACTCTTCGTCGCTCGGCCCCTTAAAACTAAAAACTTGGCATCCTTGAGGGTTGACGCCAGACATCACGTGTTTAATTGTGCTGTCTTTACCAGCTGCATCCATTGCCTGAAAAATAATCAGTAAGGCATTGGTGTTTTGAGCATACAGAATATTTTGGTAATTTGCTAATCGTTCAATATCTGCTTGTAATTTAGTTGCAGCATCAGTTTTTTCATGAAATTGAGTTTTATAAGCTGGATCGTAGTTTTTTCGCAGAGAAATTTTAGAGTTTGGTGGAACAATAAAAGCATCATGATTCATGTAAAATGACCCCAATACGGCAGGTAGATTCAAACAAAATTTAAATCTGCTGATGTCTGATAAGTAGATAGACACCCAAAAATTCAAGTTTGTAGTTGCGCTTTAGCGCTAAAGCGCAACTACAAACCACAAAATATCTTCAGTTGAATTATGTCTACTTACTTGGGTTTTTTAATTAAAAAATTATTCAACATTTCCAACTTAGTGCCTGCACTTATTGTCGCTTCTTTGGCTTTGCTATCGGACGCATTGCCTCACGACCCAGAATAAACATTCCTGTGACACCCAAACTGACAAACCAAACATATTCATACCAGTATTCCCGAACCTGCTCAGATGTACTGAGTTCTGAACGCAACGTATTCACGTAAAGTAGCAGCATTAATATCATTAATGCTCCAAAACCAACAAAGCTTAAGCCAACACAAATCCGTACAGGTCGCAGTTCAAAATCGCTAATATTGTCTAGTTCAATTTTGGCTAGTTCTTTTAAAGTATCATCTGCCAAAGATGAGGTTACTTGTAATTTCTTGCTCAGCTTTGATGGCAAAATCGGTACTATTGCTGCTACAGTTGGGCGGCGTAGAAAAGCCTCAGTGTCTCGCAGCAATTCCAATGGCTTACGGGTAGTAGTTGGTTGAGCAAATTCTATGTTGTCTGTAGGAGGTGGGGCAGCAGCTTTGCCTTCAAAATCCATACACAGCACGCCTCGAAATAACCAGGATATAAATAGCCTAGCGTAATCAGTTGAGGGCTATACAAATGCCAAAATGTAAATATTGAAAGTTATTAAATAAAAATTGTCTTTTATTTTTATAGCGATGTCTGAAGACAAGCCGCTGCACGTTTACGCGCTCAGCTAGTTAAACAGTAGGAGTTTGAAAGCCTCAAAATACAATCAATACAAATGAATTATCACAGATGCTATACCTCAGTAGGAGTTTTCTGCCCGACTGCCGACGTTAGTCGTAGCTTTTTGTATAGCAACGAAGCTACTAAACGATAGGTCTTGCGGACAATATCTAGGGCAAAGTATGGCACTTGTAGCCGCAGTGGGTAGAAGAAGGGAAGGTATAGCCAGTAGTAGGCTTTCTTCAGATGATTCCACTTTAAACAGGGTTCCTGAACAAGAAAGTCTGAAATGTCTACAACTAATCCTCTGCCTTTGTGCATCATCACATTACGACCGTGGATGTCATGGGGATTGAGACCGCGACTACGGGCATAGTATAGAGCTTCATCAATGTCTTGTATGACTTGCTTAGGGATACGTAGGCCACGGTGAATACTGTCGTAGAGGGTTATTCCATACAGCCGTTTCAAGACTAAAAAGTTGTCTTTGGCATAGAAACATTCAGAGAATGCAGAATGAGAACCTAAGCGATGGTAAACTTCTACTTCATCTGTAAAGCCTGGGCGACCTGGGGCGTAAATTTTTATCACTTGGTCGGGGTAGTCGGGGTGGTAAACCACTGCGGCGTAGTTTCCCGTACCGAGAAGTCGCCAAGGTTCAGGAAGATAGTATACTTTGACTGGATTATGGGGGTCGACACTCTCAATTTGGCAGCTAGGAAGTAGTTCTTGATAAATACTTGCGACCAGCTGATTAACGTGCGATTTATCCATATGGGATTAAATATTTTAACAAGTGAGATAAAAAATAAACCACTCCGCCCAAGTCAACTATTGTTCAGGTGTACTGAAAGTTTAGTGTCTGATATTTTGCAGATTTTCAATAGTCAAGAATACTTCATCATCTGCGATTTGGCTATCGTAATCGATATTAATTTGAGTTGGGTAGCCAAGTGTAGGGTCGTATTTTACAGTCAGGTTGTATGCTTTACGGGCGATCGCATCCTTAATAATATTAAAAAGCTTGGGAATTGTATTGTATTTCCGAAATAATTCTATATCTGCTGGTTGACCACTATCGGCATAAGTGATCGAAGTCGTGACACCATTACGTACTTCAATAACCACTGGTGCTGTGGCTTTGGGTAAACAATTGCAATTTCTTTGAAACGTATAACGATAATTAGAGATATTTTGCCGATTCCACAATCGGCGATTAATCCTAAATTTTCCTACGTTTGAACTAGCGATCGCTCGTGTTTGTGATACGTATATAGAAGTTTGAGACATTACTGGTGTGTTCAAACCCAAAGACGCCACTAACATTGCACTAATAGCAAGAGGCAAGCGCATATTAATCCATTCATTATTAACTTCACATCATCACTTCAATCTGCCTCAACCTAATTCCAGAAAGCTCAAATATTTGCAACTTTAAACCCAGGTTAGATTATGATTTTTCTATCTAGTGTATAAAAGTATTTGATGTCATAAACTCAGATCAACAATTGAGATTAAGCTAAGCTTACAAGCATTCAAGTTGGATAAAATCAGGGCTATACTGCTTCGCAGAACCCGTAGGGTAGCCCTTACTACAAGAAAATCATCCTGGAAAAATAAATGAGGATTAGCTTTAGTAGTGCTAATTTGATCTGACCTCTGTTCTGTCACTACCAAACATTGTTATCACAACAATTCAGACATACGCAACCGAGGGAAAGCATCTTATTTCTCAGCAAGAATCGCGTAAATTTCCCGTTTAACTTGCTCTATAAGCTCACGCACCCGATTGATTCGCTCAACATTGCCACTACGAGCAACTTGCACCACAACATTAGCTAATTCTGTTACAGCATTCCGTAACTCCATAAACTCTTGGGGCTTACCTTTCATAAAAGTTTTGAAGGTATCCGCAGGAGAGTCTGAAGTTTCCTGTTGAGTACGTTCTGCTAAGAGTTGTCTACCCTCATCTGTGATTGTGTAAATCCGCTTGCCACCTTCTTGTGCGCTCTTGAGATAACCACCTTCTTCCAGTAACTGGAGTGTTGGATACACTGAGCCAGGACTGAGACGACGAAAACCGCCATAGCGATTTTCCATCTCTTTAATTAGGTCATAACCGTGACTAGGGTGTTCGGATAACAATTCCAACAGAATGAATTTGATGTCACCCCGACGGTTCCGGTGTTCATCTCCCCAGCCACGACCAAACATTTCATTGCCAAAGTGTTTGTCATGATGTCTGCCATGATGCTTGCCATGCTGAAACCGAGAACTAACAAGCAATAAATCATCTTCGCTGATTCCTGCCCATGCAACTGTCGGAAAGCGCAACTGAAAATGTCTAAACATAAATGAATCTCAAATCAACTTTCTCTACTATACGATATATCGCGATATATTTGCGATATATCGCTAATTAATTTAGATGAAGATTTTAGGGTTGAGAATGCAACTCAGTATTAAGATGTGCAGCGAAGAACAAACTGCGATCGCTTCAATCAAGCACAACTGAGTAATAGTATCTGGTAGTAGTAGTAACGCACCTTGAATTGTGGTGGTGCGTTACGCTAAAGCGATAACACGCCACTACTTACTATTCCACTTTCCTCTTAGAGGTAATCTCAAAGCCAATATAAAAGCTGATGCAATTTGACACCCAACTGCTACCTCGGATTAATGCCAAATCTCAGAGAGAAAATGGTAAACAATATTATGTAGATGCCAAGGGTAATCGCCTTCCTAGCGTTACTACAATACTTAATGCTACTAAACCCCAAGCAGACCGTGACAGATTATTGAACTGGAAAGCGCGTGTTGGTGCAGAAGAAGCTACCCGCATTTCTACAAACGCTAGTCGTCGGGGAACGCAAACGCATAAACAAATTGAACGCTACTTGCTTGGTCAAAATCCTGTTTGTCCGGAAGCGAGTCTTCCTTATTGGGAAAGTATCAAGCCAGTTTTACAAGAAATCGACACAGTTAGACTTGTTGAAGGTTCCGTGTTTCATTATGATTTGAGCTATTCGGGCAAAGTTGATTGTATTGCTAGCTATCAAGGCATTCCCTGCGTTTGTGAGTGGAAAACCGCAGACAAACCCAAAGGCTCAATTGAGCATTTATACGAACATCCACTGCAAATTACGGCATATATGGGAGCAATTAACGAGTATTATCGAGATTATGGTATTCAGATAAATCATGCTTTGTTAGTGGTAGCGATTCCAGAGATGCCGGCTGAGATATTTTGGTTTGAATCAGCAGCTATCAAAGACTACTGGGAGCAGTGGGAACAAAGAGTTGCCCAGTATTGGGAACGCAGACCGGTTTGGAGTTAGTTCTGTGGGATTGTAAAATACAGTTGGAGATATGCGATCGCTTGAGACTTTAGAATAATGAATGGAGTTTTGCCTTTACAACATCATTATTTAACGTCAGAACTCGGAAATTTGAGTTTGGAAGACGAAACTTCAAGCTTGGAACACAAAACTCTGAGTGCAGAACATGGAAATTTGAGATAAAAACTCCGAACTTTGAGTTTAAAGCTTAATTGATGAGGTTAATAACTTGAATTTTACTGTTTTGAGGTGAAGCGATGCTTGGGTTGGACTACCCCTACGCAAAAATATTCTAAATTTTCATGAACTTTAACACAAACCCATCTAATTTTCTAATGGTAATAGAGTAATTAACTGAGAAAACCGCGCAAAATCACTTGTGTTATGAGTTAGTAACTGAGGAATTCCATAAACTAGCATCGTGGCAACAATATTTGCATCATGAACTTGCTTACCGCCGCTAAGAATTTCCTCCATGATTGTCAGTAACCTCTCTGTTACCAATAAGTTATCTTCTGCTAAGCGAAAGGAACTAGCAAAATATCTCACATCTGCTACTAAGGATGCCATAGGAATGTCTCCTGTTAAGTCCCCTCGCCTTGTCATTGCTGCTAGATATTCCCGCAAAGTTTGGCGGCTAATCCATATTTCAATGCCTTGTTCTGAAAACGTCTGAAGTCGTTCTGTAGCTTGTACATGAAATGGTGACAAGGCTAAATTTGCATAAACTAAAATATTCGTATCGATGAAGACAGAGCTATTAGTCATTTGCATAGAGTTCTTCTCTACGGAAAGTTAGACTTTCTGAGACTAATCCTACAGGATAGGCGGAGAATTTGAGAGGCGCTTTCTTTTCTTTACTCTCTACTTTCTCTGCCAAAGGCTTTTCATCAATTACTATCACAATTTGATGTTCACCTTCGGGTATATCCAGTGGTATTTGTGCTGTAATTTTGCCATCTTTTGTAACTGTGGCGATTGTTTCTATAGTTTTCATGTTATTTTTCGTTAGGCGTGGGACATGGGGCATGGGGCATTAGTTATTCTCCTACTTCCTTATCTCCCATAGCTATAATTACATATTATCAATTAGTCTGTCCCCTTAATTAATCTATTACAGCTAACACAGATTTTGGCAATAACTTATCTTTAAACCAAACAATTCTTGCAGGGACATCATTTAATTTTACTCCCGCTTTTTCTAAATTAAGTCGCTCGGAAATGGCCAAAATTAAGTCGTCACGTCCAGCACGCCGTACCTGAGAAAACTTCTTTTGTAAATATTCCGGTCGCCAATAACCAACAATTTCTAATAAGAAGCTGCGCCCATCAGGATGCACCAAGCGAAAATCAGGTATCATTACACTACCGGGAATGGGAATTAAATCAACTTCTCTCTCTAATACCCAGCCACTTTTAAGCGAATCCCACTTATCAGCAAAGGATGCTTCTAGCATACTATCGTAGGGTTTTCCTGGTGGATAATGCGATACCAAACCACATTCAGAATTGAGGGTAAAACGTCCAGTTTTCCAAGCATTTGTATAGGCGTCACGGGTTTGGAGAATAGAGGAAAGACTCCATTTAGTAACGTGAAGTAAAGCGGGGATAAGTTTAGCGATCGCTAAACCATATCGCGTACTAGGATTAAATAAACTTGTCGGCCCATCAATGGTAATTGTAAATCCGTGGTCAGCATCACCCTCTATATAAGCCATTAATTGAAACAACTTGAGATAACGAAATAACAGCTTATATTCTCCCGGAACATTCCGATGAGCATTTAACACAAGTTGACTAGCTTTATAAAATACACCTTGTACTTGAGATAAGTTATATCGATTTAACAAATCAGACGGTATTGGTGCATCAAAATTAGTCAAAATTTTATTCTCAGCTAAATCAGCATATAGTCCATCACGAACTTGTTCTATTAAAACCTCGCGTTCAAGTTCTTGAGTTAACTCATCAGCGACTTTGCTAAGAGTAACTTGTGTTGATTCCCGACTAGAAACTGATTTTGCAGCCATTGCAAATACCCGTTCTCTTAACATTGGCGGTTCTAACGGGCTAACTACCTCAAACGTACAGAAACTGCTTTTAAGAATATAAGCTAATCCCCGTTTCACGCGATAATCTGTTGCATCACCTTCAAAATCAGAAAGTAGACGTTCCAGTGCACCCTGAGTCTTACCTACTGCTGCTTGAAAATAATTAATTAACTCAATCGCCAACTCTGAAGTTTTAGTATCAATCTTCAGCCTCTTCGGGATAATCTCCTCCCCGTTTTGGCGATGCATCAATAACTCTGTCGGTAACATCTGAATTTTGGATTTTAGATTTTAACTTTTCCGTTGAATAATTTATTTCTAACTGTTCCGCTGCCTTAGCACTCCTTTCCTTCCCACTTCCATACACAACCTGCAAAGTTCCTCTCTTATTCTCCTCTTCTCTGCGTCCTCCGCGCCTCTGCGGTTCGTTATTCCTCTCCCCTCTTCGCCTTGCCGAAGTTCCCTCCTCACTCGTATCCTCCGTTACCACCTCATACAAAATTGCCTGCTTATTTTCAATATTCCCCTTACGTAAAACCCTTCCCAACCGTTGAATGTACTCCCTTGCCGAACCAGTCCCCGATAAAATAATTGCTATAGAAGCCGCAGGCACATCAACACCCTCATTTAACACATGAGAAGCAACCAAAGTGTTATATTCACCCTCCCGAAATTTGGTTAAAATCTCATGCCGTTCTTTCACAGGTGTTTGATGAGTAATTGCCGGAATTAGTAAATCTTGAGAAATGCGGTAAACCGTAGCATTATCAGCAGTGAAAATTAAAATCCTGGCGGGGTAATGTTCTGCTAATAAATCAACCAAAATTCGCAATTTACCATCAGTACCCAAAGCAATTTCTTTGGCTTCGCGGTGTGCTAACATAGCTCTACGTCCAGGTTGCGATCGCGCACTCATTTGCACGAACATTTGCCAACCTTGAATACTCCCTAAAGAAATTTTTGATTGCTTTAAAAAGTCATTGCGAGTTTGAATTAACTGGTTATATCTTTCTCGCTCAAGTTGCGATAACTTCACCTTAATTTGAACAATTTCATGCTCTGCTAACGCCTTGCCTGCTAAATCTTCAGCGCGTTTGCGATATACTTCTCTACCAATGAGGATATTTAAGTCAGCGTGTTTACCATCAGTGCGTTCTGGTGTTGCTGACAGTCCTAAACGATAGGGTGCGATCGCATACTCCGCAATCACACGATTAAAATCTGTCGGCAAATGATGGCATTCATCAAAAACAATCAAAGCATATTGGTTGCCCAGCGTTTCCGCGTGTATTGCAGCACTGTCGTAAGTTGAAACTAAGATGGGTGTCTTATCCCGCGAACCACCCCCCAGCAATCCCACTTCAGCATCGGGGAACGCCGCTACCAGATGTGCATACCATTGATGCATTAAATCCAAGGTTGGCACTACAATCAACGTTGTGCGTGGCGTCGCCTGCATCGCCATTTGCGCCAAATAAGTCTTTCCCGCTGCGGTAGGAAGTACCACTAGCCCTTGCCTTCCTGCCAGTTTCCAAGCTGCTAATGCCTCACTCTGATGGGGATATGGTTCCATTTCTAGACTAGGAACCAAATCTAGAGGATAAAATTCCTTCGCCTCGTCAATAAAGTTAATCTCTGACTCTTGTAGTGCTTCCACTAGCGATCGATATCTAATCGCTGGAATGCGGAATTTTTCCACTCTATCATCCCATGTGGCATAGTCCATCCAAGCTTTGCCACGTGGTGGTGGATGTAAAATTAATGTGCCGCGATCAAAAGTTAATGTGGGAGTGCGAGGCATTTATAGGGGTTGGGGACTGGGGAAGGTGGGGCCCCCTCTGGGGATAAGGGGTAATGGGGATTGGAGATTGGAGAGACAACGAGGATAAGGAAGGATTTACTCTGCCGCTCTCTATTCTCCAGTTCCTTGACTACTAATAACGCAAAAAGTGTATCATTCATCCTCATTCGTTGAGATTTTAAAACCCCGACTTCTTTAGAAATTAGGGTTATCACTATGTATAAATGGTTTATGGCTGTTATAAAACTTTAATTTATTAATTAGCAAAATAAGATTTAATTACAGTTAAACTTATAAAGTAAAATAATTATTTACCTCATAGAATGAATCATCCTTAAGAGTTGATAAATCTATATTTTTTGATAGAAAACGAAATAAATTTATTATATCATTAGAATGATAATTAGAACTTAATTAAGTACTAATTACAACTAAGTTTTGTGACTTTAGATAGATTAGCAGCAACTAGGCATTAGCTGTGGATTTTTCCGATGCATAATAGGTGGTGAGGATAGCTTTGCTAAGCCAACTCTACTAGCCTACCCTTGGAATGCTTGCGATAAACAGCAAGCTGCCCTGAAGTTCTGAGCTAAGGCTTGCTTAGATCAGACTTCTCTCAACTCTACAACAACGCCTCCGGCGCACCGAAGGTGTTCGCATTGCCTAGCTAATTTCGGGAATAATATTTTAGCTAGCTGCATCAAAGGAGAAGCCACATTGAAAGGAATACGCCTTCTACTTGCGCCCTATGCTGTGGCATTTTTAGCTGTTAGTAGCGCCTTACTACTAACACAATTACTACAGCCACTGCTAAAACCAACTATTTTCTTGCTATTTTTTGCTGCTGTGGCAATTAGCGCCAGGTATGGAGGCATGGAGGCAGGTTTACTGGCTACTGCTTTGTCTAGTTTAGTCGTGAGCTACTTCTTTTTAGAGCCAGTGTTTTCGTTATTAGTTGGTAATCAAGACAGCATAGTGCGGTTAGGTTTATTTGTGCTGGTGTCAACAATAATTAGCTGGCTAAGTTCAGAGTTACGCACAGCTAAACAAAACCTTGAAGCGAGTATGCAGAAGCTACAAGTGAGCGAGGCAAGATTTAGACGGTTAGCAGAGTCTAACATTATCGGCATAATTGTAGCGAATTTGGACGGTGCGATCGCTGAGACTAACAATGCTTTCTTAAATATGGTAGGTTACACGCGAGAAGATTTCCTCTCCGGGCGAGTTAGATGGCGGGAGATGACAGCACCAGAATATATTGAAGTAAGCGATCGCGCGATCAAAGAACTTAAAACTAAAGGGGTATGCCAGCCTTTCGAGAAAGAATACATTCGTAAAGATGGCAGCCGGGTTCCCATTTTGCTAGGTTCTGCCTTGTTAGAAAACAACCCAGAGCATATTATCTGTTTTGCACTTGACTTAAGCAATAAAAAACAAGCTGAGATTGCCCTGCGTAAAAGTGAAGAACGCTACCGCGCTTTTGTTGAGCAGAGTTCAGAAGGTATTTGGCGCATAGAACTAGAGGAGCCGATTGCCCTAGATTCTTCAGAAGAAGAGCAAATTCAACATTTTTACAAGTATGCTTACTTAGCAGAATGTAACAACGCTATGGCGCAAATGTATGGCTTTGCTCATGCAGAAGAAATTATCGGCGCTAGACTAGCAGACTTTCTGATTCCCTCAGATCCCCAGAATATTGCATACTTGCGTAATTTTATCCGTTCTGACTACCGACTTAGCGATGCAGAATCTCACGAAATAGATAAGCAAGGTAATTTCAAGTATTTCTTAAATAATCTTGTCGGAATTGTTGAAAACGGCGTTTTAGTTAGAGCATGGGGAACTCAACGTGACATTACAGAACGCAAACTCTCAGAATCGTTACTGCACCAGCGAGAGGAGCAACTACGCCTAATCACAAATGCTGTACCTGTGCAGATTTCTTATGTTGATACCCAACAACGCTATCGCTTTAATAATAAAGGATATGAAGACTGGTTTGATCTGCCAGCCTCAGAAATTTCTGGTAAGCACATTAAAGAAGTTGTGGGCGAGTCGGTTTATCAGTTGATTCTTCCTTATATAGAAACAGTATTATCAGGTGAGCAAGTAACTTACGAAACTCAACTACCCCATAAAGATGGCACTAACCATTATGTGAATGTTACTTATGTTCCACAGTTTGGGCAACATGAGAAAGTTGAAGGATTTGTTGCTCTAATCACAGATGTTACAGTTAACAAGTTAGCAGAAGCAGCTCTCAAACAGAGTGAAAAACGCTTAAGGACATTAACAGAAAAAGTACGCGTAATTCCTTGGGAGGCAAATGCTACTACTGGGAACTTTACTTATGTTGGGCCGCAAACAGCTGATATTCTTGGCTATTCAGTGTCAGATTGGTTTGCCGATGGTTTCTGGGCAGAACATATGCATCCAGAAGACCGGCAATGGGCAATTCAGTATTGCGCGGAATCTTCGCTGTCACTGAATAATTACGAATTTGAATACAGAATGTTGGCAGATGATGGCAGAGTTGTTTGGTTGTATGACATTGTGAATGTCGTCCGGGATGAGGATGGGCCGCAGCTGTTGTATGGCTTTATGATTGACATTAGCGATCGCAAACAGGCAGAGCAAGAACGTGAACAACTGCTCAAAAGCGAACAGGCAGCACGCGCCGAAGCAGAAGCAGCAAATCGGATGAAAGATGAGTTTCTCGCCACACTCTCCCACGAACTCCGTACACCCCTCAACGCTATGCTGGGCTGGACGCAGCTATTGAAAACTCGCCGCTTTGATGAGACTACCACTGCTAGAGCGCTAGAAACAATCGACCGCAATACCAGAGCCTTAGCCCAATTAATTGAAGATGTCCTCGATGTCTCACGGATTATTCGGGGTACACTCTGCCTCAATACCCATCGGGTAGAACTTGTCCCAATTATCGAGGCAGCAATTGATACTGTGCGGTCAGCCGCCCAAGCGAAAGAAATTAACATTGAGTGCCAATTTGATCCCACTGTTGGCGTAGTTGTCGGTGATGCCAACCGCTTGCAACAGGTTGTGTGGAATTTACTCTCTAATGCTGTGAAGTTTACAACCAAAGGTGGAAGAGTAAATCTGCAATTAGAGCGGATTGAATCCGGTATCCAAATTCGGGTGAGCGATACAGGATTAGGAATTGCTGGCGAATTTTTACCCCATGTATTTGAACGTTTCCGCCAAGCCGATAGTTCTAGAACGCGATCGCATGGCGGACTGGGATTAGGGCTGGCGATCGTCCGCCACTTGGTAGAATTGCATGGTGGCACAGTCCGTGCCGAAAGTTCAGGAATTGGACATGGAGCGACATTCGTTGTTAATCTGCCAATGAAAGCCATTTATGTGGAAGCAAATACAGCAGAGCAGCTTTCATCTATAGTTAGCCCACAAGAGACTAACAACGTCCTGCCGAGCCTTGATGGTTTGCGGGTACTGGTTGTTGATGATGAAGCAGACGCACGTCATTTACTCACGATGATTTTGGAACAGCATGGTGCAGAAGTTATGGCAGTTGCATCTGCTCAAGAAGCAATAATTGCCGTGCAGAAATTCCAGCCTGACATACTGGTGAGCGATATTGGAATGCCACAACAAGATGGCTACGCCCTAATTCGGCAACTCAGGGCGCTTTCACCAGAGCAAGGAGGGCGGATTCCAGCAGTAGCTTTGACAGCGTATGCCAGGGCAGAAGACCGCACGCAAGCTTTATTGGCGGGCTTTCAACTTCATGTCCCCAAACCAGCAAATCCAGCCGAGTTAGCAGCGGTTGTTGCCAATCTTGCGGGACGTCGTTGAAGAGGGAGTGGGGAAGAAGCCGGACTTATTTCCCAGTGTCCCCTTATCCGCTGAAAAATTAAATCTATTCTGCTACTTCATTTAGTCTTTGCTTTAAGTAACTAACTCTATCTGTATTTCCCAATTCAGCATATGTTGCTTTAGCTGCCTCTAGCCAACGCTGTGCTTCTTCCTTTTTGTGCAGAGTTAAGCTAACTTTTCCTAATCCTTCCTGTGCGGCTGCTAGTTCTGACTGATTCTGAACTGCTTCTGCTGTTGTTACTGCCTCTTGGTACTGCTTCTGGGCTTTTAGAGGTAGTTCAATCCAGCGATAAAGGTCGCCAAGTTGACGCAAAACAGTAGGGTTCTTTTCCTTTGGTACTAAAGCTGTTAGAGTAGCGATCGCTTCTGGAAATAAAAGATTTTCACTATATATATCAGCTAGTTTTAAAGCCTTGTCTCTAGCAGGTAAGTTTTGTTGCTCAATCTCCTGGATATTTTTTTGCACTTTTATAGCTGTCTGTTGATCAATCAGCTTAAATCCTAGTTCCGGTACACTAATCTCTTCAGATGACTTGCCAATATCAGTCTCAATTATCAACTTGTAGCTAACACCAGGTTGCAATGGCGGTTTACCTGGATAAACAAGTTCAGCGATATCACCTTGACAAACTTGTTCTCGGCTAACTTCTGTTGTCCAATTTAATTCTTCACCTATGATTGAGACTTTGAAACTATTAGCATTGGTGGGTGCGTACCAACGTAGTAGCGGCTGATTAGTAAGAATCCTACTACTACGCGGGCTGATAATGTCAGGGATGGCACTAATGTCAAGATTCATTGGAGGTCGTAGTCCCGGACATATATCATCTAAACCCTTTTGTTGTCCATTAGCAGGTAAAAACCCAGATGTCTGATTGCCACAGTCAATTGTGATAGTAGAACCTTGCTGTCTTCTAAGAACATCACCCAGATTGAGCGTTCTAGGTCGTAACACTCTGTTCCAATTATTCTGACCGTTTAGTTTTATTTCTACATTGCCACTCACAGCAGTAATTTTGACTTTATCTTGTGCCATTATTTGCCTCTTAATTTTAAAATTTGATCTGCTTTTGCTTTCCACTCATCTACTTCAGGTAAACGATTATTGCCAATTCGTGAACATACATTCCATTGTGTGTTTGCTTTTTCCAGCCACTGGGTGTTTCTCTTTTTCTGAGTATTATTTTTCTCAAAAATTTGGGCAAGTAAACAATTAGCTGCACCATCCTTGTCATAATTGCTAGGAAGTGTTTCCTGAATGGCGATAGCTTGTTCAAGGTAAACCGTAGCATCGTCGTAGCGTTCTTGCTGAAATCTTGACCAAGCAAAATTTTTGTACCAGTTGTAGTTAACTAACTTATCTTCTTTTGGTAAATTATTCCGAGATTGCTGTAGCAAAGATACAGCTTCGGTTGGTTTTTTCTTTAGCAAATACAACCGAGCTAGACTATTATATGCAACACTTAAATTTCCTTGTATTGCTAACCTGTACTCAGTTTGCGCTTTTTCTAAATCTTGTAAATTTTCATAAATAAGTCCTAAATTACGGTGAGCTTCTGCATTATCTGGGTCGAGACTAATTGCTCGTTCGTAATCAGAAATCGCATTATCCCATTGGGAAGTTATATAGTTTTTCCAACCCTCTTGATTGAGATAGTTAGAAATTCCGGGAAGTGCAGCTTTAAACCCAATTAAACCGAGTAAAAGTAATGCTGATAAACCAAATTTAGTTTCTTGCCAGAGATAGGTTTTGACCCCGAACTTTGAAATAACTTCCTCAACTCCTTTACGTCCTGCTTCGGTTAGTACACTCCCAGCAGTTAGCAGTGTTAGTAAGCTTTGAGTAATTACAGCAAACGAACCAACTAAACCCGGCCCACCACTCAGAAAACGAGTGGATATATCTATTACTAAACTTACAGAAGCAGTCAGCGAAATAACTGTCAGTCCATTCCAAAGCCAGTCTAAAGCGTCTAACTGATGCTTCGGAGATTCTATAAACCACCACCAGTGTTCTGTTGACACATTCAGACAAGTGCGCCATTGGGCTAGCTGCACTAATTGATTAATCCGAGTAGCTTGTTCTTTTAAGCGAGTATCAAGCTCAATAATTTTCAGCAGCTTTTCCGCTGATATCGGAGTTGCCTTAGTTAATTCCAGATGAACTTGATCGCGAGCAATCAGAACCCTTAAAATCTGTGCTTCTACTGCATCAGAAATATCCTCAAGTAAAGTCAGTTCCTTTTCATAAAGTTCAATAGTCTCATCTAACACTGAAATTTTAATAGTATTTACTCGTATTTGTTCGGTTACTTGTATTTTGATATTAGGAGATATACATAATTTCGTCGGAATCAGTTAATAATTTTTTACGCCTTATACTCCTTAAATATATAGAGACTACTTATGCCTTAAATGCAACAAAACTTACTAATTAAATACCGTTTTATTTAGAATAGCGAGTCTTTGATACTCGTGAGTGAGTATCAAAGACTCATTTAGGAATTAACGAATTTGGTGTGATTCAAGCCTATACTCAGAAAACAGTAAATTTGTTACTTGCTGCAAAACTTTTAGCCCTTTCAACGAACCTCGAATTAGTCGAGTAGCAGCGATAGGCTGGCGAAGCAGTCCGATCGCAAGTGGTAAAGGTTGAAGCACACCTTCTGAATTAATTGCTATTGACAAATCAGGGATATCATGGTTGCAGTCGTCGCTTACTACCCTGAGCATTGCCACTGCAATCCCAGTTGTCTGGAAAAACTCTAAGGCTGCAAATCCTTCCATGTCGACAACATCAGTACTCAACGTCTCACCCAGATGACGTTTTTCAGCAGCCGAGGAAATGACGCGATCGCTTGTTAATGCCTTGACAAGTGACACATTTTCTGAAATTTTGGATTGAATTTGTGCAGTGAAAGTGCGATTACATTCCTGGAAATTGCCCTGATAAATACAACCCTGATAAAGCACAATCTCGCCAACAGCATAGCGACTGTTCAAACTGCCACAAAGACCCATAATTAACACTCTTGCTTGTGGCTGATTTAAGTAGTGCTTATTCTCACTGTGCCATTTTTGCAAATATTTCGTTACTGGCTCCATACCAACTGGTATTGGTAAAACAGTCGGAGTTGTGCCAGTAACTCGACTTAAGCCGCGACACACAGCTTTATACTCAGAACCTTGAGGTACTAGAATTGTGATGAACATGGGGTATGGGGGAGCCACCGCGGTCTTGGGCTTTGCCCAAGTGGAGCAAGTGGCGTCATGGGGCATTAATTATTCTCCCCTACTCCCAGTCACTAGTCACCAGTCACCAGTTCCCAATCCCCAATCCCTTGCTTGCGGCTTGCGTTTAGGTATTAGCTGGAGGGTACGGAGGGCAATATTGCTGAGTCTGGGAATTAATCGCGGTTGTAGCAGCCGGGAATCGTACTTGCTCATCCGGTGTTTGTTTTCTTGCAAGCAAACTGTGAAAAACTTTTCTAGTGTCAAATCTTGAGTAAAGACACCTGCACTAGTGGCGGTGAAGCCAGTTCCGTCAGAATCGGAATTACCAAAGGTTGCAACCAGAGTGCTGAGTGCCTTGCTATAGTGCCAGAGAGTTTTTACGCCTCGCAGTGGGAGAAATCCCTGTCCACGATGAACTTGCATATATGTGAACCAGTTGACAAAGAACACAATATGGCGTGCTTCTTCGTCTAAGATGGGATCAAAGATAGTAAAAATTTGCTCTGGAAATATGCCAGCTTCACGGGCGATGGCAAATAGCCCAAAAGCAAAAAATGAATCTAGGCATTCTCCAAAGCCAAAGCTTGTAAAAGCTGGCTCGATATTCTGGGGAATCTGAACGGAGGGGCGTTCTTGAATTTCGATGCTATAGCGATTAACTAATGTGTTGAGCAGACAGGCGTGACGCGATTCTTCTCTACCTTGGAGAGCGATCGCTTCTTGCAACACAGGATCGCTTACTGTTGCTGCGTAACCACTCACCAACGCGCCAGCTTCTCGTTCCATATCCATCGCCTTCTCCCAGAAAGGAATACTTCGTAGGAGACTTAGGGCAGTATTATCCAACTTAGGCCACGGGAGATACTCAGGCTCGTATTCCCGATAACTTTCCATAAAGCTACGACAGAATAATTCTTTGTGTTCAACAGAGCCAAGTTTCATGAGTGAAATGCCATCCCTTTTACTTAAAAGCTCGGACAGATCAAGGACGAACCTTTGTGTTTTAGGATCTTTGTAGTTCAGAATAAATTTGTTCAATCACATTCGTGTTAGCGTCTCGCAGAGAAGACACTAAGACACGAAGTAAAAACACTAGGATCTACCATCGGTAACTAGGGTACTACGAGAGTATCCTGCATCTCTACCGATGGACTGCCATCGCAGGGTATATATGCTTCATGCTTTATCCTTTATGCTTTATTTGATAAGGCAATTAGATAAGATTGCTTTTCACTGGTAACTAAAACTCGCAAACTTTAGGCGATTACTGTAGCATGACTAATAATTGTGTCAAATAAAAGGATACAGAGACAGACTAATTCGTAATTCGTAATTCGTAATTCGTAATTTAGGACTGGGGACACTTCGACAAGCTCAGTGCATCGCTGGGGACTGGAGGAGATGAGAAAGTAATTCTTCTTTCTCCCTGCCCCCTACTCCCTGCCCCACCTCTGCTACTTCGACTGCGCTCAGCACAAGTACGCTCAGCGACCACCTGCACCCTGGACCTTGCCCTACTCTCAGTCAACCGCACGTTAATTTTCCAAGATGGTAAAGCCTAACAGCACAAAATCCGCAAGAGAACGCTTTAATATTTCCAAATGGGCGATTGATTTTTCGTGGCTGACGGTGAGTTTTTGGATTGCCGTGACGGTAGCTGGTATTCTTGCTTTCAGTTCCCTCAAGTATGCTTTGTTTCCAGATATTACCTTTCCAGTGGTAGTGGTAAATGCCACAGCCCCACTGACAAGTGCTTTGGATACAGAGACCAAGCTTACTAAACCACTAGAACAACGCCTGCGCTCCTTAGAAGGGCTTGAGGATATCCGCTCATCAACTTATCCTGGTCAGGCTGCCGTTAGCTTGTCTTTCGTGGTCGGTACAAATCTAGAAACATCAACCCGTAATGTTGAAACTCAACTTAAGCAGTTAAAGCTGACTGAGGGAACAACTTATAAAACAATTCCCTTGAACTTGAACGAGTCAGCTGCAATTAGCTATGCCATTGAGAGTAACTCGCGAAGTCTTACGGATCTCACGAAAGTGGCTCAAGACCAAATTGTGAGTACGATCGCAAAACTGCCTGGAGTTCTCAAAGTCTCACTGCTGGGTGTTCCTAGTGCATCTCCTACCTTGCAGGCTGCTAATACAAGTGCAGCAGTTCTCCCGCAAGCCGGAGCTACTTTAGTACGGTTTAACGGGCAAGATGCGCTGGCATTTCAGGTGATTAAACGTGGTAGTGCCAACACCTTGGAAGTTGTAAGTCGAGTTGAGAAAGAAGTCCAGAGATTGAGGTCTACCCTCAAGGATGTCAAACTCACCTTAGCTGCAACTCAGGCAGAATATATCCGTCAAGCAACCCAATCAACTATAGATGCTCTAATAGAAGCGATCGTGTTGTCTATTGTGGTCATCTTTCCTTTTTTGTGGAGTTGGCGAGCCACCTTGATTTCCGCCCTAGCGATTCCCACATCACTTGTGGCGACGTTTATCGTCATGGCGATTTACGGCTTCAATTTAGAAACAATTACGCTGTTAGCACTGGCTTTGGTAATTGGCAGTATTGTTGATGATGCGATCGTTGATGTGGAAAACATCATGCGGCACATCGAAGATGGGGAAAGTCCCCGCCAAGCGGCGCTTTTAGCTACGAATGAGATTGGACTGACGGTAACTGCTGCTACGTTGACAGCAGTAGCGGTTTTTCTACCTATAGGTTTAATGGGTGGGGTAATTGGTCAATTCTTCAAACCTTTTGGTATTACTGTTTCAGCAGCAATGCTTGCTTCTATGCTGGTTGCTAGGACTTTATCACCAGTCTTAGCTATCTATTGGTTAAAACCTAAATCCTCCCGTTCTCCTCGGCGAGAAGGGAATATAGGGCTAGCTTTTACCCAATCTTACAGAAATTTACTAGGCTGGTCTTTGAGGCATCGGCGGATAGTCATTGGGTTAGCCATCCTCAGTTTCATCGCGGGTATAGCCCTGATTCCCCTAATTCCCAAAGGGTTTATTCCTAAATTAGATCGGGGTGAATTCAATATTGCTTACACAGCTCCTTTGCCAAATATCCCTGATCAGGCAACTTTGCAAAGACAAGCAGCACAGGCCGCACAAGCAGGAATTTCTCCCTCCATTTCAATCCCCAATCCCTTAAATGATTCTTTGGAGGTGGCGAAGAAACTGGAAGCGGTGGTAAGAAAATCACCAGCGGTCGAAACTGTGTTTACTACCGTTGGTTCTCGTGAAGGTGAGCCGAATAAAGGAACGCTCTATGTCAAGCTAAAAGAAGACCGCAACATCAAAACGGGGGAAGTACAAGACCAACTCCGCACCTCTTTACCCAAGCTTTCAGGCGTGAGTACCAGTATCGAAGATATTCAGTTTGTTGACACTGGCGGCCAAAAACCTTTGCAAGTGTCACTGCGTGGTAATGATCTTGAAGCTTTGAGCGCATCAGCTAAGGCAATTAAAGAGCGCATAGAAAAAATACCGGGATTCGCTGATGTCACAGTTACAGGTACAGCGAATCAACAAGGCACAGTTTTTCAAATTGAACGTCTAAACAATCAGCGGGTAGCTTATATCGGTGCTAACCTCGGTCAGGATTTGTCTTTGGGTGATGCCACAGACAAAGTGGTAGCTGAAGCTAAGGCGGTATTACCTCCTGGCGTTACTTTAGACCTGGGAGGAGACTCTGCCCAGTTGGTTGAGGTGTTTGCTAGTTTCGGTAGTACTTTAGCGTTATCGGCTCTATGTATTGTCGTGGTACTGATTTTGCTGTTCAAAAGCTGGGTAGACCCGATAGTGATTGGTGTTTCTTTGCCCTTGGCACTTGTGGGGGCAATGCTGGCACTACTCGTTACTGAAAGCGACTTTGGCATGATTTCGCTGATTGGCTTTGTCTTTTTATTAGGACTAGCAAATAAAAATGCCATCTTACTTGTGGATTACATCAATCAACTCCGAAATTCTGGTTTAGACCGGACAGAGGCAATCCTCAAGGCTGGGCCAGTACGCCTTAGACCAATTATGATGACGACTGCCGCGACGATTATTGGGATGCTACCGATCGCTTTAGGTTTAGGTGCTGGTTCGGAATTGCGATCGCCTATGGCTGTAGCTATTGCTGGTGGTCTTGTAACTTCAACTATCCTCAGCTTAATTGTCGTGCCTGTTGTGTACGCCATTTTAGATGATTGGTTTCCCCGGTTTAAGAAGAAGGGCAGCACTTCGGCTACGCTCAGTGACCGGGGAGCAGGAGAGCAGGGGAAAAGTTAATGCAAGTTTTTGTGACGGGGGGAACGGGTTTTATTGGCGCACATTTGGTGCGATTGTTGCTGCAACAGGGATACGCAGTTAAGGCGTTGGTGCGTTCTAGTAGCAATTTGGACAATTTACGCGGTTTGGAAGTAGAAATTGTCAAAGGGGACTTGAATGACCCCAATCTCTGGCAACAGATGACGGGTTGCCAATACTTGTTTCATGTGGCGGCTCACTATTCTTTATGGCAAAGAGACCGAGAGTTACTCTACCTTAACAATGTCCTGGGTACGCGCAATATACTAGCAGCAGCCCAAAAAGCCGGAATTGAGCGCACTGTCTACACCAGTTCCGTAGCTGCGATCGGAGTAGGAGCATCTGGTGAAGTTGTAGACGAAACTCATCAAAGTCCTTTAGAGAAGTTGGTGGGTGACTACAAAAAGTCTAAGTTTCTCGCTGAACAAGAAGCTATACAAGCAGCTGCTACAGGACAAGAAGTAGTTATAGTCAATCCCAGTAGCCCGATTGGGCCGTTAGATATCAAGCCGACTCCGACAGGTGATATTATCCTGCGATTTTTGCGGCGACAAATGCCCGTATACTTGGATACTGGACTAAATTTTATCGATGTGCGGGATGTGGCATGGGGACATTTACTAGCGTTGCAGCACGGGAAGTCAGGCGATCGCTATATTTTAGGTCACCAAAACTTGACGCTGAAGCAATTGCTAGAAGAACTCGCCGATCTCACCGGTCTAGAAGCACCCCAACGCACTGTCCCTGCTTGGTTACCGTTGAGTGTTGCTTGGGTTGATGAGAAGATTCTCGCACCATTGGGTAAATCGCCTTCAGTACCTCTAGATGGTGTGCGGATGGCGAAACAACCAATGTACTACGATTCCTCAAAGGCAGTACGAGAGTTGGGTTTACCTCAATCTTCCTTAAAAGCAGCAATTAAGGATGCTGTGGACTGGTTTGTTTCTAAAGGTTATGTCAACCCCTTTGGGGAATTCAAAATTAAAAATTAAAACTTAAAAGCCTTACAGATAAATCTGGGGTTTTGGAAAGTGGTGTTTTGTTAATATCAGGAGCGATCGGAACAATGGCGATTAATCTACAGCAAGCTATGGATATCGGGAAGTATCTAGTTACGCAACGTTTCAAAGGACGTAAACGCTTCCCTCTAGTATTGATGTTGGAACCGCTTTTTCGGTGCAATCTAGCTTGTACAGGCTGTGGTAAAATCCAGCATCCAGTAGAAGTACTCAAGCAAAATCTCACCCCAGAACAGTGCTTCGCAGCGGTGGAAGAGTGTGGCGCACCTGTAGTCTCGATACCTGGGGGCGAACCATTGTTACATCCCCAAATTGATGAAATTGTTCGGGGATTAGTTGAGCGTAAGAAGTATGTTTACTTATGCACCAATGGTTTGTTGTTAGAAAAAAGCCTGGATAAGTTTCAACCTTCTCCTTACTTAACTTTCAGCGTCCATCTAGATGGAATGCGAGAGTTGCACGATCAGTGTGTTGATCGCAAAGGCGTTTTTGATATTGCTGTCAAAGCTATTCGCGCCGCTAAAGCCAAAGGATTTCGTGTCACTACTAACACCACTATTTTTGACGGTGCTGATCCCAAAGAAATGCAAGATTTCTTTGACTTTCTAGCCAGTCTCAACATTGATGGCATGATGATTTCCCCTGGTTACAGCTATGAGTGGGCCCCAGATCAAGACCATTTTCTCCAGCGCGAACAGACACGCTCCCTCTTCCGGGAAATTTTAGCTCCCTTCCGAAAAGGAGAGAAAAATTGGAACTTTAACCACAATCCACTGTTCCTAGATTTTCTCACTGGTGAAAAGGATTATGAATGTACACCTTGGGGTAGCCCTAGTTATAGCGTTCTTGGTTGGCAAAAACCTTGCTATTTATTGAATGAAGGTTATTACACCAGCTTTAAGCAATTGCTAGCAGAAACTGATTGGAGTAAATACGGCCGCGCTAGTGGTAATCCCAAGTGTGCTGATTGTATGGTTCACTGCGGCTACGAACCCACAGCCGCAATGGATGCGATGCAACCCCAAAATATGGCACGCGCCCTTAGTAGCGTCTTTGGGAAATAGGCTTAGTTTGCACAAACCCAACACTCTAACTGATTTGTTTAGAGAGTTGGGTTTTTTAATATAGCCTTTCCAAGGGGAGCCACTGCGTTTAATATTCGGGCAGTCGTTGATTGAATTCGGGTAGCCGTTTATTGAATTCGGGTAGCCGTTTATTGAATTCGGGTAGTCATTTATTGAATTCGGGTAGTCATTTATTGAATTTGGGTAGTCATTTATTGAATTCGGGTAGTCGTTTATTGAATTCGGGTAGTCGTTTATTGAATTCGGGTAGCCGTTTATTGAATTCGGGCAATCTACAAAAATTTACGTAAAAAAATTAATACATTTGTAATATATAAGTCAATTTATACTGAATAATGCGGGTGTCAAGTAACCCTGATTCTGTTTATCCTAATGCTGTACAGTCCAGGGTAGAAGTCAGTTTTTATCCTGGCGCATTATTAATAAAAGAAAGGTGATTTATGTCACGTCTAAAACGCGGGTCTAAAGTAATTGATAGAGCGCAGCGTCGGATTGCGGCTTTGAAATCGATTAGTCCCAGCTTAGACTTAGGGAATGGGGTAACAATTGACTCCTTTGCAGCTCTCATCAAAACAACACAAGACAAGTTGGAAGCTTATAACTCAAGCCTTTCCACTGTGGATATGACTCAGGAAGCCTTAGAAGTTACCGAAAAGTCGCTGATGGAACTAACAGAACATATGTTACTCAGTGTAGCTGCAAGGTATGGTAAGAATAGCGATGAGTACAAAATGGCAGGAGGCGTTCGTCGAAGCGATCGCAAGCGTCCGGTGCGAAAGCCTAAGCAAGAGGCTATTGCTTGATAAATCTGGGTTTTACCCCACCCTAACCCTCCCCTTGCAAAGGGGAGGGAACTGGATTTCCTCTTTATAAGGGGGGATTAAGGGGGGTAATTTGACTTGTGTGTACACCGTAGCTTGTACATGGGGGCAATAGTCTCTTAAAACCCACCTTTATAAGGGGGGTTGGGGGGTAACGTCACTGGCTCCTCTGCGTGAAAAAGATAAATACTCAAGCAGACGCGACTTTACTCTTCTGATTACTATCCCGTACTTTTTGAGAGTAGAACGAAGCAGATTCTTCACCTTCAGCGCATTCAGTCGCGAACTTAATTAGATGATGTCCGATTAATCCAATATGGATCACGCTTTCAATATCGCCTGCTTTGAGTGCTGGTTTAGCCATTTTCCAGAAGGTTTTGCGATACTTACTCAAAACACCAACTTTTAGCAAAATATTAGCTAAAAGGGCTAATCCTTTGCGGATATTAGCCCAAGAAGTGCGGGCTGGACTGTTAGGAACTGCAATCCGATTGCGGTAAGTATGCTCGATGTTGTAGGCGAATCGTTGATATAAAAATTCTGGTTCGTAGGCAGTCGTGATGCAGCGACGCCACATTTCTACTACCTTTTCATAAGGCATTAAAAAGTCAATATTTGATTCACGATTTTCATCTGATACTAACCGTCCTTCTAGCTCTAATCTGCGCCATAACGGTGTTCTAGGTAACGCATGAAGCAGATTAATTGTCAACATAGGAATCTGAGACAGACGAATAAATTCCAGAATTCGGTCTGCGGTTTCTGGCGTATCTGTATCTAGTCCGATGATGATTCCTGATACAACTTCCATGCCATAACTATTTAAAACTTTGATTGCTTCTAAAATCGGCATACTCAAGTTGTGAGTTTTAGAAATAGCTTGCAGAGCATCAGTTTCCGGCGTTTCAATCCCACAGAAAACTGTACAAAAATAAGCTTCGCGCATCATTGCCAAAAGCTTAGGACTCTGAGCTAGATTGAGTGTAGCTTCACAGGCGAATTGGACGGGGTAGCCATTGCGCTTTTGCCAATCTATTAAGTGAGGCAGCAATTTCATGGCGGCGCGGCGATCGCCTACAAAGTTATCATCTACAAAATACACTGCTCCCGGATTGCCAGATGCCAGCATTGCATCCAATTCAGCTAAAACTTGCTCTGGTGTCTTGAGGCGGGGATTACGCCCATAAAGTTCAGGAATATCACAAAACTCGCAACTGTAAGGGCAACCACTGGAAAATTGTACGTTGGCAAGAAAATATTGATTGAGATTTAGCAAATCATAAGCGGGAATCGGAAACTGGCTCAACGGTAAACGTTCCTTGGTTTCAAAGCGAATTTGCTTTTGGGGACGTGTACTGTGTTCGTCTAAATATGCAATCATGCTGTCGGTTGCATCTCCCAATTCACCGAGATGCAAAATGTCAAATTCCGGATAATATTCCGGACAACCAGACACAGAAGGCCCACCCACCACTGTAATTTTGCCTTCACGATGGGCAAGTTCATTTATTTGATTAATCTGTGGTTTTTGGATATGCATTCCACTGACAATCACCACATCTGCCCATTGATAATCAACCCTGGTTGCCGATCGCACATTTTCATCAATAAAACGGACTTCCCACTCTTTTGGTAAATAGGAAGCCACGATTAAAATCCCTTGAGGAGGCATAAAAGCCTTAACACCACCCATGAGTGGATAGGCGTGGTGAAAAGTGCCAAACGAACGGCTGTACCTGGGAAAAATGCACAGTATACGTCGATGATGACGGGGAACGTAGCTTGTTTTCTCGGTAGTAGCAGATGGTTGTAAAGTTTCTCCTACAGGAATCGGGTTTTCGAAAGACTTCACAGTATCAGTCATCGTAATTCTCAGTAGTTAAGTTGACATTACCCTGGCAGCATCAGCTGTTATTGGCTTCACTTTACCTTCTTTTGTTAACTTTAGAAGCCGCCCTCGCCATTCAAATGTGTTGCCAACCAAGCAATAACACCAAAGAAAAAAGCTGATCAAGTCGCGTACAGGGATGAGCCAAAGTAGTTTTTGGGCAACCGCATCGTTAAGAATTTTGACTCCAACGAACCAGCCCATGAGTAACCGCATTATCCAGGTAATAACTAATACACCCCAGCCGAAAATTGACCCTCCCGTAGTCATGAGGAATAACAGGCTAGTAATTGTGCCATAGGTGAAAATCAGTCCTAAATAACCCCAAGGGCGGGAAACTCGCGTACAGAGAAACCAACGTGTCTGTCGCTGAATTAAATCCGTGAAACTAGTTGTGGCGATCGCATGGTCGATCACATAATCTGAAAGCACTACTTTATACCCTGCTTGGGCGGGCTGATAGCCAAGTTGATAATCATCTGCTAAATAGTCAGCAATAGCTGGAAATCCACCGATTGCTTCCAGTGCAGTTTTGCGGATGGCAATAGTCGGCCCCAAAGCAAACTCAATTTTCTGCAACTTATTGGCAACTAAAACCCCAGCCAGATACTCAGTTGAAATACCAATTGCTTCCAGATTTGCTACCCACCCTTGTGTCAAAGGACGGTAAAGGCAGGTAACGACTCCGACAAGAGGATCATGCATAGGCTGGATAACTTGTTGTAAGTAGTCTGGGCCGACTCGAACATCGCTATCTGCCAACAGCAAGATGGAATATTTAGCTTTGGATTCTCCGTTTGCCAAATTGCAAACTTTGAAATTATTACCAATTGTGTGTTCGCTAATTACCAATTGCAAATCCAACTGTGGAAAGTCTTGGATAATCTGCTGCACTACTGCTATGCCTGGATCATTGGCATCGCGAACACTAAAGATAATTTCGTACTGCGGATAATCTTGGCGGCAGAAAGAAGCAAAATTTTCGTAAGCTTCATCATCAAGCCCGCAAATTGGCTTCAAAATAGTAATAGCTGGATGAAAATCGGGATCAATGAAATTTGGATGATTTAAAAAGGCGATCGCTGCATGAATCCCGTAGGCATAAAACCAGACTGCTGATAGAGACAGGAGTAACAGCAGCAAATAAATATAAGTATTGAAAGAACCAAAGTCAAAAATTTCCATTACTCTATTTCCATCCCTAACTAGTCATACTAATTGGTTAATTGCTGCTGGATAGATATTTCACCTTAACTTAGGGAAAAATACTCACTTTATGTATGTTCTCTGTGAAAATAATATTATCTAAACTGCTCCCACACCCCTTAGAATCCATTCAATTTGTTTGCTCGCAATTATGAACCTAATTTATTTTCTTATACGTTCTTCTTGGGGGATGTTGGCGATTGCGATCGTCGCTGGATTCCTGAGTGGTGGCAGTAGCGCTAGTTTGATTGCTTTGATCAGTGTTGCTGGGAGTTATAGCGGCAGTCAGCGCCTGACGTTGATAGTTTTGGGTTTTGCGGGGCTGACTATAGTTGCACTCATCACTAGCATCATTTCACAAGTGATGCTGATTCGACTATCTCAAGATGCCGTGTTGAAATTGCGGATGCGCTTAAGTCAGCAAATTCTCTCTTCAGAGTTAAGCCATCTGGAACAATTAGGCAATTCTCGGCTATTGGCAACCTTGACAGAGGATGTGCAGGCAGTCGCCAATGCTGTTTTTCAGATGCCTTCTTTGTGCATTGATTTGGCAATTGTTCTTGGTTGCTTGGTATACATAACTTGGCTATCCTGGCTAGTACTAGCGATGCTTATTGGTTTGACGGTGGTGGCAATCGGTAGTTGTCAATGGTTGTTGCATAGAGGTGAGAAATTGCTAGCCTTAGCTCGTGAAGATGAAGATCAGCTATTTAAGCATTTAGGCACTATCACTCAAGGAATCAAGGAACTCAAGCTACACTACAGGCGGCGTCAAATTTTCTTAGAAGAAAAACTGCAATCAACTGCTACTACCTTCCGTCGTCACAACGTTGGCGGTCTGACCTTTTTTGCCATAACTTCCAGCTGGGGTCAACTTGTATTCTTTTTTGCGCTGGGTTTTGTACTGTTTGGGCTGCCTAATATCCTGACTCTTAACCCGCAAACTTTGTCTGGCTATATCTTGACCTTCACTTACTTGGTATTGCCGATGAACAACATCATCAGCAAACTTCCTCTATTCAGCAAAGCCAGCATAGCTTTACAAAAAATAGAATCACTAGGTTTATCTTTAGCTAATCGAGCCGAATTATCAACAGTTCCACCTATCTCTGAGTCTTCTTGGTACAAATTACAATTCAAGGGTGTTACCCACGTTTACTACACAGATCAAGAAGACAACAATTTTATTCTCGGCCCAATTGACCTAACACTATATCCCCAAGAAATAGTATTTATCGTCGGTGGCAATGGCAGCGGGAAATCCAGCCTAGCTAAACTAATTACAGGACTATATATTCCTGAAAGTGGAGAAATTTTATTAGATGGAGAAGTAATTAGCGAACAGAACCGAGAGTGGTATCGTCAGCATTTTTCGGTAGTTTTCTCTGACTTTTATTTATTTGAGGAACTTTTAGGTTTAGAAAATAAAAACTTAGATATTCGAGCTACAAAATATCTTAAGCAACTCCAGTTAGACCATAAGGTGAAAGTTGAAAATGGTAAACTTTCTACAACTGCTCTTTCTCAAGGACAGCGAAAACGATTAGCTTTGTTAACAGCCTATTTAGAAGACCGTCCAATTTATCTATTTGATGAATGGGCAGCTGACCAAGATCCAATATTTAAAGAAGTATTTTACACTCAGCTATTAACCGAATTACGCGATCGCGGTAAAACAGTACTAGTAATTAGCCATGATGATCGCTATTTTCATCTAGCAGACAGGATAGTGAAATTGGAATATGGCAAAGTTGAGTATGACAAGCAATATCATACTAATTCGTAATTCGTAATTCGTAATTCGTAATGACGCTTGAATACTCGCTAAATTCGTAATTAAGTGTTTTTGTAGGGTGCGTTAGCCTTTGGCTTAACGCACCAATGATTTTAACTTTTAGTGTTAAATGTTGGTGAGCTGATTATAATTGCGTAACACAGCTTGATAATTTACTTTTTACAATTATCTTACAAATAAAAAAGCAATTACGAATTAGTTTGGTATTAAGGTAGTAGTGAGAGTTTCCCAACAATTACTATTTAAAGCCTTTCGCATTTCTGTTTCATCATTAAATGGCTGCGGTAAAAGCCTTCCTTCATATACTAAATTCACCTTACTTTCCTGAAATGGCCAGGGAGATATTGTTACTTGCTGATGGTTATCTTCATTTTTTACCAAAGCCAACTTTAATACAGTTTCACTATCAACTGTCGGTACGTCACTAACCTGTCGTTCATCACCAAATCCTTGACACAAAAGTATTGAAAGTGTATCCCATGTTGCTACCAGTTTTCTATTGCGCTGGATAACATCAGGTATTACGTAAGGAGCATAATATTCATCATCTTTCAGAATCGCAATAAGTTGTTCTTGAAAGGCGTACTCGCGTTTTAAAAAGTCTTGCACAAGTTGAGTAGAAGTTTCTGAATTCTGCCAGCTAGTAAATCTTTCATACAATCCGGTTCCATGAAGTGAAACAAGTAGTGTTACATACCTACCTAAAGAAAGTGCTAGTTTTTTAGCATTTGACCAGATATCTATATGTACTTGAGTTGACAGTTCCGTAAAATGATGGGGATAGCCAGTTTGCAGGTTGAGAGTGGGTTCTTGTTCCCATAAAAGCCAACCTATATCATGTTGTTCTGCACCAAGACAAACTTCAACTCTGGGGGTAAATTCACCAAAGTATTCATTACCCCAAGCTTGTGCCAATTGTCCTGAAAGCCAAGCGTGGTTTGGTTGGGTAATACAAATCAGTCCCTGTTTTGATGAGCGATGTAGCATGACAAAAAAGGCAAATATTTTTATAGGTCTAAATTTCAAAACTTGATTTAGAAATTCAAAACCTAATTTACAAGTTAGAGTTATAGATAATCAGTGCGCCTCTACTATTAGACCAAAATCCATAGCATTTGGTATAAAGTTCTTACTAATCGCGTAGACTACTTCTCACCCCTTGATATAGAAACTAAAACCATAAGGAATTGAAAATGGCAGAAGCTGAAAACGTACTAGGCACAAATTTGGAGAGTTGCTGTACTTCTCCCATGACTGGATATTACCGCGACGGATTTTGTAATACAGGCGGTCAGGATTTTGGGATGCACGTTGTTTGCGCCCAAGTGACAGCAGAATTTTTAGAGTTTACTAAATCACAAGGAAACGACCTAAGCACACCTGTCCCACAGTTTAATTTTCCAGGATTAAAGGCAGGCGATCGCTGGTGTTTGTGCGCTGCACGTTGGCAAGAAGCTCTTGATGCTGGTGTTGCTCCACCTGTAGACCTATTGGCCACTCATGCCAGAGCTTTGGAAGTCTGTTCTCTGGAGGATTTGAAACAACACGCAGTCATCCCAAATTGATAATTTGTCAATGCCTTTACCAAGGTATTTATTCAAAAAGTTTGGCGATAGTATCCATTAAAAGAAACAATCGATAGGGGAAATTAGGAAATTGAATAAAATCAAAATGCTCGTAAAACGAACGAGCTTGATCATCTTTAGCATCAACTACTACAGCTATTGTAGCTATCTCATTTTGGAAACTGCGATGTAGCGCATCCATTAAAAGCCTTTCTCCTAAGCTTTTTCCTCGATATTTTTGGTCAACTGCTAATCGTCCTAGAAGGGTTGCAGGAACATTTGGATATCTTGGAAATTTCTTAGTTATTTCATTTGGTAGTTCATCAAATAAGATACTAGTCGCAGACAAGGTGTAATACCCAACAACAGCACTAGAACTTTTTTCGATTAAAACAAAGGGTGCTGCCATCCGCTTACGGGCATCTTGTCCAGCTTGTTGTTTTAAATAACGATCTAGTGGCTCGACTCCGCAACAAAAAGCCGCTCGGTCTTGTTTGTCCAGCGGCTCTATTAAATAATCATCAAAAGCATCGGATTTGTCAGAGAGTGTCACTTATAGACCCATTTTTTGCTTATAATGTTTGGCGGCAGACCGTAATTTTGCACTGGGTTCTGGTGGATTGAGCAATGCTGAAACAAAAGCCTCTTGATCTTGCTGAGTTAAGATCATTGTTTCATGTTCATGAATAACTTGTGTGGCAGCGTTCAAAACGCTACTAATAACAAAATCTGTTAGTGTTCGCCCCTGAATATCAGCAGCACGCTGGAACAATTCTTTTTGTTCTTTAGTGATACGAGCTTCCAAACGTTCAGCTTTGGAGCCTTTAACCACTGGGGAAGTCATAATAGCCTCTACTACAAATAGAATAATTGGTGTTGGTAGAAGTGTAATGATTTTGAAGTCTTAAAGTTACTTATTCACTGCGAATTACTACTGTTTTCGCAATGTTAAACAAATTTAACTATGTTTGTACGGCATTTAGCCTTACAAATAATATAATTACATTACTTCTTTTTGTCAATTAGGTATTTATATTTAGTGTTTGTTGACTAGCTAGTCCTGAGAAACAGTAGTGAGCAGCATTAGTACTTGTAACACTTGTGGTAGCTGCTTTTAGCTTTAATACCACAAGCGTTTTTGATTTTTTGCCTAGCCTCAGTGTGCAGCAGCTTGGGTGCGGCGTTCTTTAAGATAAGAGAAGAACTCGCCACCCTCGCGTAGACGACGAACTAACATTTGTCGGTCAGTTAACATCTCGCGCACAATTGGGATAATTGCTTTGGGACGGAAGTAGAATTTACGGTACATTCGCTCAACTGCGTCCTCAATTTCCGCACTGGAAAGAGTGGGATATTGCAATGTCGAGGTTTGAATACCAGAGGTAGCAACTAAAGCTTGGTCTGTAAACCAGCCATTGACCTTGGCCTGTTCATAAAGTTCTGTGCCAGGATAAGGCGCAGCAATTGAGACTTGGATTGTATGCGGACTCAGTTCGCAAGCAAAGCGAATTGTCTCTTCTACAGTTTCCTGGGTTTCAACCGGTAGACCAATGATAAAAGTACCGTGGACGGTAATACCAAGTTTGTGGCAGTTTTTCATAAATTCCCGCGCCACTTCTAGCTTGATGCCTTTTTTGATACGGTTAAGAATGTCCTGGTTACCAGATTCAAAACCGACAAGCAGCAATCTTAAACCGTTGTCTCGCAGTTGCTTGAGTGTGTCATAATCTAAGTTGGCGCGGGCGTTGCAACTCCAAGTAAGGTTGAGCCGCTTCATATGTTCGCTGATGGCGATCGCTCGATGCTTATCAATGGTAAAAGTATCATCATCAAACATATATTCCCGCACTTGGTCGCCAAAGATAGCTTTTGCTTCTTCCATCTCGCGTCCCACAGCTTCGGGGCTTTTGTGGCGATACAGATGACCGCCAATTGTCTGCGGCCATAAACAGAAGGTGCATTTTGCCGGACACCCGCGTCCAGTGTAAAAGGAAATGTAAGGATGTTGTAGATAGCCGATAAAATATTTACTGATGTCTAGGTCACGCCCGTAAACTGGTAAGACACTAGGCATAGCATCCCAGTCATGAATCAGTGGGCGTTCCTCATTGTGGCGGATGTGAGAGTTTTGGTCACGGTAACTCAGACCTTTGATTTCTTCCCAAGGTTTACCTTCAGCTAGTTCCTTGCAGGTATAGTCAAATTCGTTGCGACATACGAAGTCGATAACTGAGTTATTTCCTAGCGTTTCTTCCGGTAATACTGCGACGTGCGCCCCAACGAAGCCAATCTGCACATCTGGGTTCGCGGCTTTGATTGCCTCAGCACACTTGACATCATTAGCTAGTGAAGGTGTGCTAGTATGCATGACCACTAATTCGTAATCTTTAGCAATTTTCAGCACATCTTCGATAGTCTGACCATGTGGAGGCGCATCTACTAGCTTGCTTCCTGGCACTAACGCAGCAGGTTGCGCCAACCATGTAGGATACCAAAAGGAAGTAATTTCCCGCTTGGCTTGGTATCGCGAACCCGCACCCCCGTCAAATCCATCAAAGGAAGGAGGATTAAGGAACAAGGTTTTCTTCACTGAATATCTCTCCTTTAGTTGTTATTTGTCATTGGTCACTTGTACTGAGCGAAGTCGAAGTATTTGTCATTGGGCATCAAATAATTTCCCTTGTCCCCCCTGCTCCCCTGCCCCCATCTCTAGCTGGCTTTCAGGTTCACATCAATTAGTTGTTCGATAATTGCAACGACATCACTACGACTGAGTTTTTCTTTGCCATTAGCAAGGGCATCCAGGGTTCCGTGAGCCAAGGTTAAGGGAATTTGACAAAAGTCTAAGGCTGGGCCAGTAGGCAGTGAGTTGGTGTAAGCTGTTGCTAGGGATAGATTGCGCCGTGCATACTCTTGCATATCACTTGCACTCCAACCCTCTGGGAAGAAGTCTACGCCACGCTTTAAATCTTCACCGTGGTTACGCAGGATATTAACTGCTTGTAAGCCCCGACCGAACCCAATTGCCTGAGTACGGTTGGTTTGTGTACCATCGTACCAAGTCCATAAATCCGAGAGCAATAAGCCCACCGCACCTGCCACCCCAAACGTATAACGATCTAAATCAGATTCTGTTTCAATTTTCCAGTTTTTTTCTGCCCAGTCAGCCATCCGGTCAGCCATTGCCGCAGTAGCATCCCAAATCCGAGGTGCAATGGTCTCAGGAGCCAGTAACAACCATTCTCGAATCCCAATAGTCACCTCTGCTAAGGTATCCTCATATCCACTAAATCCTGCTGCGAAAGCATCTACTGCAAAGCCATCAACGCCAGCCTGTAATGTTAAGCTAATTGCTCGTAACAGCTTTGTTTTAGTAGGGTTATCTAGCTCTGGATGATCTTCAATTTCATCAATGGCACGCATACACAGATATGCCGATGCAACAGCTTCTTGCAATCCTGACGGTAAAATACTAATTGGTATGTAAAATGTGCGGCTAGTTTCTTTGAGGATTTGCAATGCATCTCTACGTAAATCCATGTGTTCACTCCCCTCTTGATTTTTACACCACATAAGTTCCCAGTTTATTGATGATACTGGATATAGTTTTTACTAAACCTTAAAAACTGAGATAAGCTAGAATTTCATCTAAATATTAATAGTTTTTGGTATCACAATTAACAAAACTCTCAATTTTAACAAAGTCAAGTCTAGTATATAGGGTTTTGGTTGCAAAAACGTCTGGACTCCGTTTTGAGATAGCTATTTTGGCGTTTTACGTTGAATACAATCAATTATGCTGATTTTTCTTCCGTTTCCTTTAAATTTTGCCATTAGAGAATTTCCAATTAACTCTGTCGAAGTTATTTGAAGTCTGCGTTAAGCTGACTAGTAAATTAAAATTATTGTATCTATAGGAACAATTTAGTAAAAGCTAAGTGGGGATAACGGCAACTTTACCACCTAGTAAAGAGGAATAACAACTTGTCAAAAAGCTGAGGTTAGATTCCACAAGTTACATACTGATACGATCGCTAGTGACGACAAGCTATAAGAACTAGTTCCCGTATATTCACGCTATAAACATTCTCGAATAAAAAACTGCTCCTGGCATCAATTCTGCTCCGTGATGGTTCATACACTTTAAGCAAAGTATTCTTTACTCAGAAAATCATATTAGTCGAAAGAATACAAGCGATCGCCCAAGAAGCGGGGTAAATCGAATCGCGGCATAGTCATTGGTAAACTTTGATCACTTCGATAGACTTAATCAAATCCATATATTTAATTTTTTGTCAAGAATATTCTTTGATTCTTGTAATATCAAGTTTGAGCCATCATTTTTGATCACAATCTCTCCACGTCAAGTACATGGTTAAGGACGCACATCTACATCTGGACTGTGCGTCTCTACTGGCGTGCATAGAACGCTAAGAATCTGTGGAGTGTGCGTAAGTCTGCTCTAGGAGTGAGTTTAGTAATGTCCATAACTGCAAGTCCGTAAAATCTGGAATTGCCATAAATGCGCCGACTTCCAATAAAACTTGTGGATTATGGGTGGAGGCGATACCAATGGTGCGGATACCAGCGCCAACAGCAGCACGAATTCCAGAAGGCGAGTCTTCTAAAGCAATGGCTTGGTCTGCTGAAATGCCCAACTTGTTTAGAGCAACTTGGTAAGGTGCGGGGTCGGGTTTACCTGCTATGCAATCATCCGCTAAAACAATTGTTGAGAAAGCTTCTTTTATTCCCAAAACTTTTAGCATAAATTCTGCATTTAATCTAGGTGCATTAGTTACCAATGCGCGATTTAGATGATGTGCATCTGTCCATGCTAGTAGCTCCAAAAATCCATTCAGTGGTTTGAGGTGTGGGGCGAGTTTGCGAAAAAGCGCCTCTTTTTCATCTGCAAAAATTTCCCCTTCTGCTGACGATAATTGTGGGAGGATGTCTTTGACAATTTCTGGATTTAACCGCCCACTAATCCGGGATTTATAGAATGTTTCATCAATTTCTATGCTGTAATTTAACAGCATTTCCTGCCAAGCTCGGTAGTGTATAGGGTCAGTGTTGACAATAGTGCCGTCTAGGTCAAAGAGAATTGCTACCAGCATAATTTTTTGGCTAGAATATAAAGAATTGTCAATAAATCTTTCAATAGTTTACATTCTTTTGTTCTCTTTAAAGGCTGTTTCTTTGTCAATCAGGACAAAAAACTATAATGGGAGTTGCTTAATCCTGAAATTTATGATGAATAACGAGTGTTTGAGCAGACAAGTACTGCTCCTCAAGTTATACCAATTAAAAAAGTAGAGACGTTGCAATGCAACGTCTCTACTGCATTGATAACCTTCTGTGTAAGCAAATGCTAGCCGCTACAAATTTTTTTCGTGTTGATAATTTACTGGTGCAGATTTATAACTCTGAAGTCGAAATGGCGCAGAACGTTGCCGAAACTGCACAAAAGTATTTACAGTCCGTTCTCAAGCAACAAAATTCAGCTGCTGTATTGTTAGCAACAGGTAACTCCCAACTCAAATTTCTCAATGCTTTGATTACATTGGGCGGCGTAGATTGGTCACGAATTACCTTGTTCCATCTGGACGAATATTTAGGAATTACAGCTGACCATCCTGCTAGTTTTCGGCGCTATATGCGAGAACTTGTAGAGAAACGGATTGTTCCTAAAGAATTTCACTATATAGAAGGTGATTCATTGCAACCTATGGCAGAATGCGATCGCTACGCCAAACTACTGCAAGCACAACCAATTGACTTATGCTGTCTTGGTGTTGGTGAAAATGGGCATTTGGCTTTTAATGATCCTTCTGTAGCTAATTTTCACGATCCTTACAGTGTGAAACTAGTGAAACTAGATACAGTAAATCGTCAGCAACAAGTAAACACAGGTCAGTTTCCGAATTTAGAAACTGTGCCACAATATGCTTTTACTGTTACTATTCCAACGATTTGTGCAGCAAAAAAAATTCTCTGTCTTGCACCAGATAAACGTAAAGCTAACGTAGTGAAAGAGATGTTACAGGGGACGGTAAGCGCAGATTGTCCAGCTTCGATTCTGCGCCAACAACCCCAAGCAACATTATTTTTAGATGTGAATTCTGCAAGTTTACTGTCTTGAAGAAGAAATCACAAGTCAGAATTCAGAATCCAATTAGTAGTGGGTTGGAATTCCCTAGCTATTAAAGACTTCTGGTTTCTGACTCACCTCGGCTGCGCTCGGTGGTCGCCGAGCGCAGCCGAGGTGCGACCACCTGAATTCTTTCTTAGTAACTTTTGCTTTTTTCTCTAATTTCTACTTCAGCAATAGTCTCATATTTATTACCAGAATTAGTTAGTTGTAAAGTCGGTATGTCAGGAATATATGCTATGTTACAACCACCGCTTTCCTGGAGCTTGAAACTAGATAAGCAAGCCTCAAGATGGGGACATTCTTCACATTTAAGGTCTTGCCCTGGATTTGCACATCCGCAGGGAGGATTCACAAAACATTCAGAAGGTTGTTTAGGTGTCCAAGGTTTTTTAGAGATAAAATATAAAGCTGCTTCTTGCAGACAAAAAATTAAATCTTTTACCATACTCATGAAAGTAGGAATGTATGTATAGTTACTGGTTACTGAGTAGATGCCTTTGGTAAATACAGCAATTTTGCATTTCTAAACTATGCTTGAGGTAGAACTGCTGTAGTTCAATTACTTGAAAGCTGCTGATAAGTGTTTGCTCACAGCCACCTGTTAAGAAAGCCCTGCTATTCTTCCTATATTCTCAATCATCTGGTAAATCATTACTTCATACTCTAGATATGTCCTACTTGAGACTTAAGGAATATTTTTTTAGATTTATCTTTGATTCATGACTTGAAAAAGTGTGCAGAGAACATTATTTTTTCATTGAGGCAGCCTTCTTCAATTGATCAGCCGACCATCTTCCATGCGAATTATCCGATCTGCAACATCTAAAATTCGGTTGTCGTGAGTTACTATTAAACTTGCACAATTCTGTTCTTTAGCCAACTTCTGCATTAGATTAACGACATCTCGCCCTGACTTACTATCTAAAGCAGCAGTAGGTTCGTCAGCTAATACCAATTTGGGATGACTTACTAAAGCACGGGCAATGGCTACTCGTTGCTTTTGCCCTCCTGAAAGATCAGGCGGATAGTAATTAATTCGATTTCCTAATTTAACAGTATCGAGCATAGCTTCTGATTGGCTACGAGCTTGCTTTTCAGAAATATTTTTGTGTAATTCAAGCGACATTTGAACATTCTGTCGAGCTGTTAAGAAATCTAGTAAGTTATGAGCTTGAAAAATATAGCCGATATGGCGACGTACTCGCACTAATTGCTCATTACTGGAACCATAAAGTTCCTGCCCTATAAATTTAAGGCTTCCCTCTTGAACAGAACGTAACCCACCAATCAAAGTCAGTAAAGTGGTTTTTCCTGAGCCTGATGGCCCAGTCATAATTACAATTTCTCCATGTTTGATTGTAAGATTAATATCAAACAGTATCTGACTTCGCAACTTTTTTTCGCCAAAGTATTGATTGAGATTTTTTATGCTTACAATGAAATTACTTTTCATATTAAAATTTAAATCTTTGATTAAAAAATATCGGCTGGGTCTACATTTCGGAGCTTATTTGTAGAGAAAAAGGCAGAAGTTAAGGACATTAAAGTTGCTGAAACTAGTACTACTATTGCCTTATCTATACTCATTATTACTGGTAGATTAGTAGCATTCTTAGCTAAATTATAGAGAGCAAGAGATATCACAAAACCAGGAATATAACCTAGAAAAGCTAAGATTAAAGCTTGCTGAAAAACTACACTCAATAGGTATTTATTTTTAAAACCCATTGCTTTTAAGGTTGCATATTCAGCTAAGTGATTAGAAATATTACTATAAAGGATTTGATAGACAACAATTACACCCACAACAAACCCCATAGTTACCATCAAATTAAATACAAACCCAATAGGTGTTCTGAGAGTCCAATAGCTTTTTTCTAATCTAATAAATTGTTCACGGGTGACAGCTATTACGTCTTTAGGTAATTTAGCTGACAAACTTGCTGCAACTTTTTCGGGATTAGCATCAGGTTTGAGATTAATTAAGCCTATATCTATATCTTGTACTGAACGGTCTTGAAATATTCGTAAGAAAGTTGAGGAACTAACAATTAAATTACCATCAACTCCAAAGGAAGGGCCGAGATTGAATAAACCACCAACTTTAACTTGATATCCAATGTATGCGGTATAGCTGAATACTTCAACTTTTACAGGTTTTCCTTGTTTAAATTCTTGAGCGATCGGCCCAAACTCTGGTCGTGAAGCGCCGTCAAATAAAACTGTGTCAGGAAGTTGTAGTAACTTAAAATTTTGCTGGACTTCTGGAAAGGTAAAAATCGATTTAACTGGGTCAAATCCAAGGACATACATGGGAAATTTGAGACCATTACTTGGATTTTTAAGCTTGGCAAATTGCATATATAAAGGGCTAACTGATTCTACACCTTCAAAAGCTAATGCTTGATATAAACGCCAGCGCGAAAAGCTTTGATTGGATGTCAAAGATTTATATTGAGCGCTGATGATAAATAGGTCTCCTTGTAAATTCTTATGCAGTTGTGTAGCACTGGCATAGAGAGCATCTTGGAAACCAATTTGCATAAACATCAGAACTGCAACGAAAGCAATTCCAGCTAAAGCTACAAGAAAACGAACTCTTTGTCTTGATAGTTGTAGCCAAGCTAGAGGTATATTGAGAATCATCTTGTAAGCCTCAAGTGATGCAGATTAAAATACCAAACTTTTAGGAAATCTGTAATTGAAACGTGGATGAGCAATTAACAACTTCTTTGAATAGCGAGAGTGAGTGAATAAAGCTTATTCTCGAAGTTTATATTTCAATAAGTACCTGCACCTGTAATTCAGTAAGAGCCACAACTTGTTGATTATCTGCTAAGTTATCGATGCGGATTTTTACATCTACTACTTTATTATCAGTGCCTGCTTGCAAATCGGTATTAAAGATATTTTGTTTACCAACTTGCAAACCAATATCTGTAACTATTCCGCGTAATTTCCCTGTAAAAGCGTCGCTGGTAATAATGGCTGACTGGCCTAGACGCACTTTTTTAATATCGGTTTCATAGACTTCTGCTACTACATACATCTGCTGTGTGCGGCCTAAGTCAACTATTCCTTTACTCCCAATGATTTCTCCAGGCCAAGCATTAATTTTCAAAACTTGGCCGCGTATAGGCGATCGCACAATACTTAAATCCCAGTCTGCTTGAGCCTGTTTAACTGAAGCGATCGCACTATCCACATCAGCCAATGCTGCTTCGACGTCGGTAGGACGGACTTCAGCAATACTCTTGAGCTTAGCTTTAGCTTCGGTTAACTGCTTTTGTAGAGTCTCTATAGTCCGCTTGAGAGAAGCTTTGGCTTCATTGAGTTGTTGTTGAACGGTCTCAACTCGTAAACGTTTAGCGTCTGAGTCAGAAACGGAAATCGCACCTTCTTTATATAACTGCTGATATCGTTGATTTTCGCTCTCAGCATTCCGCAAATCTGCTTCTATGCGAGTGATTGTTGCTTGTTGTGCAGCAGTTTCTCCATTCAACTCAGCTTCTAGGCGAGCGATCGTTGCTTGTTGTGCAGAGATGTCTCCAGTTTTTGCCCCCGCTTTTACTTGATTGAGACTAGCTTGAGCAACGAGGACTTGTTTTTGAGCTTTTTCTAAAGCTGCCAGACGAGGAGCGTAACTGTCAAGAATTGCAATTATTTGCCCCTGAAGCACTTTATTTCCTTTATTTACCAAGAGTTTTGCAACTCGAACACCCCCTTGGGAATCGGGAGCCGACAGACGAATAACTTCTCCTTCCGGTTCTAAACGTCCTAAAGCCGCCACCGCAGTAATTTTAGGAGAAGTGCTTGGGGTAATTGGTGATTGTGATTTAGAGGTCAATTGAAATTGTGAAATACCGTAGAGAGAAACTCCGCCAGTCGCTAAAGCCATAGCCGCGGCTAAAGCTATCGACCACCAACCGACAGGTTTTGTAAATGACTGCTTTTGTTTGTTTACCATAATTATGTCTTTCAATTTAACGATATCTGACAACAAACTACTTCCAACTTTTTGATGTCTACGTTACAGCTTCACCTTTAGAAGTTATCGAAGGATATTTACAGCAGATTTTAAGTTGGTGCAGTACACAAACTAGCTCTCAAAGCTAGGCAGAAAGATTGTTTTACTTATGAATTCTGCTGTAATCACTAGCCAGAGTATCGCTCAATATTAGGTTTAGAATTTTACTCAGACTTTTCGCTGTGTCTTAGTAACTGGCAACTATCCCACACGGCTGCCCTCACCTTTGTGGTTGAAAAATTAATTTTATTAATCACAAAGGTACATAGACGCAATAGCAGCTTCCCGCAGGGTAGATACGAAGTAAAATCACTTGCAAGCCGGTGATAGCAAATAAAGTTTCTCACTTACTTTGACAAAGCTAACCCCTACACCTATTTTCAAGCCAGAAGAGAAAGTACAGTTTGTAGCGTTGCTTGATTATGTCGGGTCTCAATTGTTAGAGAAAAAGCTGGGAAGATGGAACTATAAATATAGTATCCATCAATCCGTTAGTTAAACCAGCTTTTATTAGTTTCGCTGTTTTACACATCCACTTAGATGCGTGATTACCTCTGTAGCGCTACTTCTTTGTTCTTTTTAAGAATTGCTAAGTATTCGCTGCGCGTACCATCTATCCGATAGTGGTCACAAATTTGGCAGAGTTTCAAAATATCCAATCGGCTGAATACTTTTTGATGCTCAATTCCGTTATCATTTCTCCATCGCCAGAAAGTAGTCCGATCAATGCGGCGATTACTTTCAGGCCATCTTCGTCGAGATAAAAAATCTACTAGTTCTTCTTCATAAAACGAGTAGCCTTTCGGTAACTTCAGGAGTTCTTCTCTTAACTCAGTTAGCGGTATGAGTGGATCAAGATCAGATAGTCTCATGCCAGCAAGCCCTTGTAATTTCGTGTAAGTTTAATCATGCAGAACGCTTAATACAACACGGTTTATCGCATTAACTTACATCGCCATACTATCAGTTTATAACAGGTTGAGTAATCAAGTAATAAGGTGAATTTAGATTTGTATTCTACTTATTTCTATATCTTACATCTCCGTTTAACTAATAGTATCGAGTTACTTTATTTAATCACATACAATAAACTGATTGATACTCAATTGCAAGCCATATGCAACAAATTTGATGCTAAACAACTAGTAATATGTAAACATAAACTGGATACGAGAGTAACAATATTTAATTGGTTTTAACAGTATTATGTCCGCACTGCTATCTATCATCTCAAATAAAGTGTTTGGTTTACCAAAACTCTGTTAAATATAGATATTTTTCATTCTTTAGACGTAGCTACTAGTGGCTAAAATTACATCTTTACAGAAACTCATTATTTGCAAATAAAAATATGCAGAAAAACAGTTATTTGATAAATTTATGTATTGTTTTTAGAAAAATCAACTTCTAGATAGATGTGAAAACTGAGGACATTACTGCTTGATAATTTCTTATACCCAGTTGCATTATCACAGCTAACTGTTCAGATATTGCTTAAAGATTCTTGTTTCCAGTTATACATTTTAATTTTGAAAATAAAATTTAGAAGATTCTAAGACGTTTTTTAATAAATTTAAGCTAATTAAAGCTATGAATTGATTGCTAATACAATTCGCTATGATGATACACTTAAGATTTTTAAACGTGGACGCGCAACGGTGAAACAGTCCTGTAGGCGGGTTTCCTGCCGTAGGGAACTGTTGTTAGTGTAGCGTTAGCGAGCTTGCGTCTCGCAGAGAGCGTCTCTCTTTGGGAGAAGGGGAGACGCTAGCGCCTGCCGTAGGATGCCCGTTCGCCTTGGTCTCCTTTAGAAGAAGGGCTGTAGGGAGAAGGACGCATTCGCGTTGGCGTAGCCTCTCGTAGAGAAGCGTCTGTCTGCGACACACTGCGCGAACGAAGAGAAGGACACAAAGGAAGAAGGAGCAATTATTAAGTGCAAGCTTATGGAAAATGGGTATAAGATAGTAAAATACCTAAGAAGCAAAATTTAGGATTATGTAATAAATAGGTATAGTTTTTCGAGTTAAACCAAAAATGTATTTAATCTATAAATTCATTTTTGCAAATAAACTATTACCCATGAATAAATTTTTACCTTGGAGATTTATAGTAGTCAATAAAATATGGTTAAAGTAATATATATGAAATTTATGTGCAACTTTAATAATTAACTATGGCTAGATGAGATATTAATAGATAAGAGTTTTTTAGTTATGTGAGTGATAGCATCAGCGTACCCATATGGGGAAGCAAGCTACGCAAAGCTTCTCTACAAGAAGCTTAACGAAGTTATCGCCCACCCAAAGACCTAAGACGAAATGAAACTACAGCGATTCATGCTTTCATTACCAAGCTTTGATAACCAACGGCTGATTTTTCATGCAGCTCGTCAGACTCTTCGTAAAGCTGAAATGGCCCGCCTTGTGGTGCATGAATGGCTCAATTATCATGATTTTGAGCTAGAAGAGTGGAAAACCAAAACAGCATCTGAGCTTGGGATTAGTACTAGTGAATTTGAGCGAAAGCTATTAGCTGCTGCTCAACGTCAAGGAATTATGAGGAAAGTAGACGATGAACCTGATTTAGAACCAAACTTTGTAGAAGTTCCTAATGTAGATTCTGATTCTTGTAGTCAATTACAATCTATAAATGAGCAAACATCAATTTAAAATTTTGAATTTGCGTTAACTTGCAAATTCATGCTCAATCAGCATTCTACCTAGCCAGACATATCTAGTTGCATATAAGTTGCTTATCAATTGCGATGAACCAATTATCAGTCTAATATAAGCACAAATGGCAATCTTATAGGATGAGTAGAAGTTGGATAACTTTTCTGGATGAAATTATCCAAGCTGAAGCCACTCAAGAGTCTATATTGTAGGCTTTGAACCCTTCATAACTTATTTGTCAAGAAAAATATTCATTCTAAAATCTGATTTTAAGTTTCCTTAATTATAGAGAAACTGAATCTTTCAACATATCTACATGGTACTAGCAAAATAGTGAAGATGAAGTCATGGCTGCTTCTAAATTTGAAGCTGTCTTGGCACAGTTGCAAGACGAAGTAAGCAATTGTGAAAAGGCTCTTTTAAAGCTCATACAGGTGAAAAAAAATATGCTTGGAAATGTACCCCAAACTAGCAAAATAAAGGCGAAACGTCAGCAAACAGATATTGCCATTATTGGGATGGCCTCAATATTCCCCCAATCTAAAAATTTGCAGGAATACTGGGAAAAAATTATTCACAAAGTTGATTGTATTACAGATATTCCTGCTTCACATTGGAATGTAGAAGATTACTACGATCCCAATCCCAAAGCAGCAGACAAAACCTACTGCAAACGGGGGGGATTTCTCCCCGAAATTGATTTTAACCCGATGGAATTTGGGATGCCGCCCAATATTCTAGAAGTCACAGATATTTCACAGTTGCTAGGTCTAGTTGTTGCTAAAGCAGCAATGGAAGATGCAGGCTACGGCGAATCTGGGCAGTTTAATCATGATCGCACTGGTGTAGTTTTGGGTGTAGCTTTAGGAAACCAGTTGGCTGTTCCATTGGGTGCGAGATTGCAGTATCCAGTTTGGGAAAAAGCTCTCAAAAGTAGTGGCTTATCCGATGAAGATACGCAAAAAATCATTGAGAAAATCAAAAGTGCATATGTGCAGTGGGAAGAAAACGCCTTCCCTGGAATGTTAGCTAACGTAGTTGCTGGACGCATCGCTAACCGCCTAGATTTTGGTGGGATCAACTGTGTCGTAGATGCCGCTTGTGCTAGTTCTTTGGGTGCGCTAAAAATGGCAATTAGCGAACTAGTTGAGCATCGAGCCGATATGATGCTCACTGGTGGAGTTGATACCGACAACTCGGTTTTTGCCTATATGTGTTTCAGCAAAACTCCGGCTGTCTCGCAAAGCCAGAACGTCAAACCATTCGATATCGGCTCTGATGGGATTATGCTGGGTGAAGGTGTCGGGATGCTAGTGCTGAAGCGCCTTGAGGATGCCAAGCGAGACAATGACCGAATTTATGCAGTCATCAAAGGCATAGGCGCTTCCAGTGATGGTCGTTATAAAAGCATTTATGCACCGCGTCCAGAAGGTCAAGTCAAAGCCTTGCGTCGTGCTTATGAAGATGCCGGAATTTCCCCTGAGAGTGTCGGCTTAATTGAAGCACACGGCACAGGAACTATGGTCGGAGATCCAGCCGAATTCGCATCTATTAAAGAAGTTTTTGGCGAAAATAATCCCAAAAAACAACATATCGCCCTCGGCACTGTCAAATCACAGATTGGACATACAAAAGCTGCTGCGGGTGCGGCAAGTTTGATCAAAACAGCTTTAGCTTTGCACCACAAAGTATTACCACCCACAATTAATATCACTAAACCGCACCCTAAACTAAATATTGATAGCTCGCCGTTTTATTTAAATACGGAAACAAGACCTTGGATTAGCAGCGATGCTCAGCCAAGACGTGCTGGAGTGAGTGCTTTTGGCTTTGGTGGCACAAATTATCACGTTGTTTTAGAAGAATACCAAAGCGATCGCCCAGCGTCACAAAACCTTGCTTATCGTTTACATAACAGTCCGCAGTCGGTGCTGCTATTTGCTTCAACACCAGAGCAGTTGTTGTCTCGTTGTCAACAAACCCAACTGAAATTGCGATCTGATGCTGGAAACCAGCATTATACAGAACTGATTGCGGCATCTAAATCTTTAGAAGTTCCGCTCACTAATGCCAGAGTTGGCTTTGTTGCCGAGTCTCTCGCCCAGGCTTGCGACTTCTTGCAGATAACTATTGATTGGTTAACAAACAAGCCACAAACAGAATCCTGGGAGCATCCCCAAGGGGTTTACTACCGTAAAACTGGGATGGCGACACAGGGAAAAGTAGTGGCTTTGTTCTCTGGGCAAGGTTCACAGTATTTGGAAATGGGTCGGGAAATCGTAATTAATTTCCCTGAGTTGCGGCAGACTTATGCTCAGATGGACAGCCTTTTTCACGAAGATGGATTGCAACCAGTGTCAGAGGTTGTTTTTCCTACTCCTATGTTCGAGGCAGAGCAAAAAGCTGCTCAGATAGAAGCATTGCAGCGTACAGAATATGCACAACCCGCGATTGGGGCTTTTAGCGCAGGTTTGTACAAGATATTGCAACAAGCTGGGTTTAAGCCAGATTTTGTTGCTGGACATAGTTTTGGAGAACTAACGGCTTTGTGGGCTGCGGGTGTTTTGAGTGAAGAAGATTACTTTTTCTTGGTGAAAGCTAGGGGTCAAGCTATGGCTGCACCACAAGACCCCCAGTTTGATGCAGGAGCGATGCTGGCGGTGAAAGGAGATGTCAATCAGGTTGCAGAACTAATCAAGAATTTCCCGCTAGTCACCATTGCTAATTTGAATTCTCATCATCAGGTGGTGCTGGCTGGGACAAAAGCTGAAATTGCCAAGGTGCAAGAAGCTCTCAGAGCGACAGATTTTTCTACCGTCTTATTAGGAGTTTCCGCAGCTTTTCACACTCCACTAGTGGCTCATGCACAGAAACCCTTTACCAAAGCAATTGAGCAAATTACATTCAAAAAACCACAAATCCCGGTTTACACCAATGTCACAGGGAAACGTTACTCAGATGAGCCGCAAGTTATTCTAAAAATCCTTAAAGAACATCTGATAAATCAGGTGCTGTTTAAGCAGGAGATTGAAAATATTTATGCTGAAGGCGGTCATTGCTTTATTGAATTTGGGCCGCGAAATATTCTTACCAGCTTAGTAAAAGATATCCTAAGCGATCGCCCCCATATAGCAGTAGCATTAAATGCTAGTCATTCCAAGAGTAGCGATCGCACTCTGCGAGAAGCTGTTATGCAGTTACGTGTCGCTGGTTTGCCTTTACAAAATTTAGACCCTTACCAGCTCGAACAAAAAATCCCAACAACTTCGGCTAATAAGGTCTTAAATGTCCGCTTAGATAGCACTAACTATGTTTCGCAAAAAACGAAACAAGCCTTTGAAACAGCGCTGCAAAATGGGCATCAAGTGAAATTGGCTCCTACCGACGCCAATCAACTAGCAACAGCGAATATTTTAAGCACACCAGTTGCTACAACTCTCAATGGTCAAGGAAATCACTCGCTCTCCAACTCATCCGACCAACTAGCAGAGAAGCCAGTAACTAACGGTCAAGTCATCTCTATCAAGGACTTACCATCAGATGGGCTGGATCTCAAGCCAGTGCAACCAAGCCTAGAACCGCCTGTGAATTATCAACGAGCTATAGACAGCTTAGAGTACACCCTTATAGAATTCAATCGCCATCAACGTGATATTTTGCAGGTTCATGAACAATCTTTGAAGCATCAAACGGAATATACCAAAACCTTTTTCCAACTGATGCAGCAACAGCATTTGTTGTGGGGAAATGTTAAATTCACTGAACAACAAGCTGAAACTCAGCAACTTGCACTTTCTAGCTCAGAGCGCAGCATGATGCGACTCCACGATCATCAAGCTGAAACCCTCCGCATCCATGAGGAATATCTGAACTATCAGCAGGGATACACTCATAACTTTTTCCAATTGCTCCAGCAACAGTATGAGCAGTTGATCGCTGAGGATGTGACCAAACACCAAGTTATGTGGGGAGCAGAGCAAAGCGATCGCTCTATTATGGTAAAAGCGGTATCGGTTGCTGTACCTCACAAAGAATTAGCCACAGACTCTGAGCCAGCTTCAACTAATGGTCATGGTACAAATAGTAACGCGAATCATCAAGCAAAACTATTGCAGGATATAATTGCGCCCATCAAAGCAGGGGAGCAGGCGACCACCGAGCGTAGCCGAGGTGGAGCAGAGAGCAGGGAAGCAAGAGAAGAAATTATTTCCCCATCCCCCTCATCTCCTCCAGTTCATTCCATTGATAAAGCTACCCTGAGTCAAACTCTACTGAGCATCGTGACTGATAAGACAGGCTATCCAGTGGAGATGCTGGAGCTAGACATGGATATGGAGGCCGACTTAGGTATTGACTCGATCAAACGTGTGGAAATCTTAGGAGCATTACAAGAAATATATCCCGATTTACCGAAGCCGAATATGGAAGAACTGGGAGAACTACGCACCATTGGGCAAGTTGTGGAATATCTGCAATCTCGAACTTCGCCAAATCTCTCCGTAGAAGTTAAAATTTCTGCCGTTCAGGAACTGCAAACTGAGAACAGAGAACTGAAAGAAGAATCTACCCAGTCTCTAGTCCTCACTGTCCAATCCTCAGTTACCAGCCCTCAGTCCCCAGTCTCCAGTCCCCATTACCCCTTATCCCCAAAGGGGGCCCCACCTTCCCCAGTCCCCAATCCCCAATCTCCAGTCAGCGAAATTGTTCCATTCAATACAGCACCAGAACTAATAGCAAGTAATGAATTCGCTGACTTGAGCCAAATCTTGTTAACCATTACCAGTGAGAAAACAGGCTACCCAATAGAGATGCTGGAACTGGAAATGGACATGGAAGCAGACTTAGGGATTGACTCGATCAAACGGGTGGAAATTTTGGGAGCAATGCAAGAAATGTATCCCAATTTGCCTAAACCGAATGTGGAAGAACTGGGCGAACTACGCACTATTGGTCAAATAGTCGAGTATCTTCAACAGTTAGTTGGAGGTGAAAAAAAAAAGTTTCAGTCTGAGTTTGACCAACTACCCTTAATAGATACGAATATTCCACGGCGTACCGTCAAACTCAAAACTCTACCACGACCAGATTATTTGGATTTCACTTTACCAGAGGGACACATCGGTTTAATCACCGATGATGGTTCCCTCGCTACTTCTAAATTGGCTCATTCTCTGCTCGAACAAGGTTGGAAAGTGGTGGTTTTAAGTTTCCCCCAATCGCTTATCCCCCAACGATCGGCTTTAACCGCAGGCGTAACTCGTGTGACACTAGCAAACTTGAGTGAAGAACATCTCCAAGAACAACTGCAAGCGATCGCAACTAACTACGGAAAAATTGGGGCTTTCATTCATCTACATCCTGTATTTGCGACAAATGACAACGCCCCGGTTTCTTATCTTGAACAAGAAAAGGCGATTGTTAAACAAGTATTTTTGATGGCAAAACATCTCAAACCATCTTTGAATGAAGCAGCGCGTCATGGACGTAGTTGTTTCTGCACAGTCGCCCATCTTGATGGAGCCTTTGGGTTAGATTATAAAGTCAATTTTGGTGCGATCGCTGCTGGTCTATTTGGTTTGACTAAGACTCTGAGATGGGAATGGCCAAAAGTATTTTCTCGTGCGATCGACCTCAGTCCAGCTATTAATGCCAAACAGTCAGTAGAGCATATCGTTGCTGAACTTCACGACCCCAATCTTTACATTGGCGAAGTTGCTTACGGTTCACAAGGAAGAGTCACCCTTATCGCCAATTAATTTCTTCTCTCTGCGCTCTCTGCGTCTTGGCGGTTGAAAAAACGAACCGCCAAGGCACAGAGAAGCCAGTGCGTTGCGGGGATTCCCCCCGTTGTAGCAACTGGCGCGACACAGAGAAAGACAGGAAATAAATAATTTGATTCTGCAAGTTTTTCCCGAGGATTTATGACAGCAATAGCCCCAATTCGTCCATCATCTGTGTTTGTTGTAAGTGGCGGTGCTAAAGGAATTACGGCTGATTGCGCTATTAAATTAGCACAGCAACAACCTTGCAAATTCATTCTTCTTGGTCGTTCTGAACTTCTAGAAACCGAACCAGATTTTGCTCAAAATTGTTTTGAAGAATCAGCATTAAAAAAATGCATCATGGAGAATCTTCTTGCTCAGGGTGAGAAGCCCACACCCATGAATGTACAAAAGATATATAACAAAATTAACTCTAATCGCGAAATTAAAAAAACTCTCTCTTCGATACAACAAACAGGAGCGACAGCAGAATATATTAGTGTCGATGTCACAGATACACAGGTACTACAAGAAAAACTTGCTGCTGCTGTCAACCGTCTAGGCACAATTACCGGAATCATCCACGGTGCTGGGAATTTAGCCGATAAATTAATTGAAAAGAAAACTGAGCAAGATTTTGAAAAAGTCTACACAGCAAAAGTTCAGGGTTTAGAAAACCTACTTAATTGTGTTAACGCTAATCAACTTGAGCATTTAGTTTTGTTCTCTTCAGTCACAGGATTTTATGGAAATATTGGACAGACTGATTATGCAGTAGCTAACGAAATTCTCAACAAGTCAGCGCATTTAATTAAACAAAACTATCCTGCTTGTCATGTAGTGGCAATTAATTGGGGCGCTTGGGATAGTGGAATGGTTTCATCAGAACTCAAAAAAGCTTTTGCTGAGCGAGGAATTGAAGTTATTCCTGTAGAAGCTGGGACACAAATGCTAGTTAATGAACTGCATCCTACACATCATGAAACTACACAAGTTGTTATTGGTAGCCCAATTATTGCTCCTGCTGTACCTTTAGACTCAGAGTTGCAAAATTATCGTATTAGTCGTTGCATAACACTAGAAGAAAATCCATTTTTATACGATCATATGATTGCTGGTTATCCAGTATTACCAGCTACCTGTGCTATGTCCTGGATAATTAATGCCTGTGAAGAACTTTATCCTGGCTATAGATGTTTTGTTTCTAAAGATTTCCAAGTATTAAAGGGAATTATTTTTAATGAAACTTTAGCAAAAGAATATATCTTAGAATTGCAAGAAGTATCTAAAACTAATTCCGATTCTGTCGAATTTCAAGCTACAATTTTGAGTAATAATCCTGAAGGGAAAACCTATTATCATTTCCGCGCCCTGACTAAACTGGTTCGAGAAATACCAGCAAATCCTATTTATGAATCAGTGAATCTTGCTGAAGATAACATTATCACCACTATCGGCGAAGGCTTTTATAAAAGTGGAGATTCTTCATTATTTCATGGGCCAGCATTTCAGCAAATTAGAAAAGTCTTAAATATTAGCCCCGAAAAAATTACTGTCGAATGTTTTTGGAAACAAATCACAGACCAGCAACAAGGACAGTTTCCTGTCAAATGGCACAATCCTTATACAACTGACTTAAGTACCCAATCTTTATGGATTTGGTTGAGCCATTTTCATCAGCAAGTTTGTTTACCTGGAAAATTGACAATATCTGAACAGTTTGCAGTTACTCCATGTAATGAACCTTTTTATGTTTCTTGCGAAATCACTGGCAAAACAGAAACTAGTGTGACTGCAAATTTTATTCTCCACAATCGTCAAGGAAAAGTATATACACGCATCTTACAAGCTAAGGCAGTCGTGTTACCTATAGAATCCTTAAGGCAAAAGTAATGACTCTTGAAAATTACTTGTTATTTAGGAGTACTATTGTAATTATAAATCACTGGTAATAACCTTTCTTCCCCCTCTCTCCTCTGTGTTCTCTGCGCCTCTGCGGTTCATTCAATAAAAATATTTTTCACAAAATAAACAACCACCTTTTATAAAGATATAAGCAGTGGAAAAAATAGCAATTATCGGATTATCCTGCCTCTTTCCTGATGCTAATAACCCGGAAGAGTTTTGGCATAACCTTACAGAACAAAGAGACTCAATATCATCTGTTAGTGTTGATGAGATGGGAGTAAATCCCAGAAATTTTTACAATGCTGCGAAAGGTCAACCAGAAACAATTTATTCCCTAAAGGGAGGATTCATTCGTAACTTTCATTTTGATGCTAGCGAATATAATTTACCATCAGATTTAGCAGAAAGCTTGGATAATACGTTTAAGTGGTCGCTGTATGCAGCTAAACAAGCAATTGTGCAGAGTGGCTATTGGGGAAATCAAAATATTCTCTCCAAATGTGGTGTAATTTTAGGTAATCTGTCGTTCCCGACAAAAGCCTCTAATCAATTGTTTGCACCAATTTATCAACAAACTATTGAACCTGCGATCGCCGAACTTTTACAGCAAGAAAACTTTCGTTTAGGAGCTTTCCCATCAGCGGCGAAACCCTCCCCATATAATGCAATGATCTCAGGCTTTCCAGCAGCATTAATTGCTAAATCTCTATCTTTATCTAGTACCCACTTTTGTATAGATGCTGCCTGCTCATCATCTTTTTATGCTATTAAATTGGCATCTCATTATTTGCGATCGCACAAGGCTGATTTAATGTTAGCTGGTGCAATCAGTTGTTCAGAACCATTATTTTTACGAATGTTATTTTCTGGTATTCAAGGTTATCCAGAAAATGGTATTAGTTGTCCCTTAGATAAATCATCTAGAGGATTAATTACAGCAGAAGGTGTAGGAATGGTATTGCTAAAACGATATAGTGATGCCATCAGAGATGGTGATAAAATCTTAGCAACTATCTGTGGTAATGGACTCTCAAATGATGGTAAAGGTAAGCACTTGCTTAGTCCTAGCTCTCAGGGACAAATTTTAGCATTTGAGAGAGCTTATGCTGAGGCACAACTAAGTCCTAAAGCAATTGATTATCTGGAGTGCCACGCTACAGGTACTCTACTAGGAGATACTACAGAATTTAACTCAATCGAAACTTTTTTTGGTCAACATCAAACATCACCTTTGGTAGGTTCTGCTAAAGCAAATGTTGGCCATTTACTTGTTGCTGCGGGCATGGTGAGTTTAACGAAGGCAGTTTTAAGTATGTCTCATGGTTTTATTCCAGCAACTATAAATGTTACTGAACCTCTCGGTTCTGAAAATAGTGTAATTTCCGCCAAAAATATTGTGAGAAATACCACGGCATGGCCAAACAAGATTGGTAATAAATACGCAGCTTTAAGTGCTTTTGGTTTTGGTGGAACTAACTCTCATTTGATTCTTGAACAAGGGGAAACTTTAAAATGATTCTTGAACAAGAAACCATCAGCGAAATAGCTGAAACGGTGCAATCAGCCAAAATTGCTATTGTCGGCATGGATGCCTTTTTTGGTGAATGTAATGGCTTAGATGCCTTTGAACGTAGCGTTTATAATGCTAAACAGCATTTTATTCCCTTACCGCCCCAAAGATGGCACGGAATAGAAGCGCAAGAGAACTTACTTAAAAAGTATGGGTTAACAGATGGAAAACCACCTGTGGGGGCATACATTACAGATTTTGAAATTGATACTTTAGCTTACAAAATTCCCCCGAACGAACTAGAAAAGCTCAACCCACAACAACTGTTACTGCTGAAGGTTTGCGATCGCGCCCTTAAAGATGCGAATATGAAACAAGGGGGCAATGTCGCTGTTATTATTGCCGCCGAAGCAGAACTGGCTGTACATCAGCTACAGCAAAGATGGAATTTATCTTGGCAGATTCAGGATGGTCTCAAGGCTGCGGAAATTGGCTTGTCTGGTGAGAAAGTTACTCAATTGGAAACCATTGTCAAAGATAGTGTCCATCATCAAGTAGATGTTGCTGAATATTTGAGTTACATCGGCAATATCATGGCGAGTCGGATTTCTGCGCTATGGAATTTCACGGGGCCAGCATTCACCATCACGGCGGTAGAAACTTCAGCTTTCAAAGCTTTAGAAGTTGCCCAAATGCTACTGACGACTGGGGAAGTGGATGCTGTAGTTATTGGTGCTGTTGATTTGGCAGGTGGGGTGGAAAATGTCTTGCTGCGAAGCCAATTTGCCAAAATTAACACTGGTATTCATACCTTAAGTTATGACCAGAAGGTTAATGGCTGGATGGTTGGCGAAGGCGCAGGTGCAATCGTCTTGAAGCGTCACGAAATCACCCGACAAAATAATGAACGCATCTATGCAGTTATTGATGCCATTAGTTTCGGGCAGAGTTATTCAAATTCTATAGATGCGGAAACTATTAACCAAACCTGTAATCAAGCTTTCCAGATGGCAGGTGTTCAACCCACAGAGGTTAACTATCTAGAGGTTTCTGGTAGTGGCATTCCTCAAGAAGACGAAGCCGAAATTACAGGTTTACTCCAGGCTTATCCAGGCGGCACAAATGACCTTAACTGTGCGCTTGGCAGTGTCAAAGCTAATATCGGTCATACTTATGTAGCTTCAGGAATCGCCAGCCTGATTAAAACCGCGCTGTGTCTCTATTACAGATATATTCCTGCCACCCCCAATTGGTCTAGCATCAAAACTCCAGAAGTTTGGCAAGCCAGTCCTTTCTACGTTCCTACAGAATCAAGACCTTGGTTTCTCAACAAAGATGGTACACGCAGAGTCGCAGCAATTAATGGTATCGGGTGTGATGGAACTTCTGCCCATTTAATATTATCAGAAGAATCCAACCAACAAGAGCGCAGCAGCACATATTTAGAGCAAATTCCATTTTATCTTTTTCCACTCGCAGCAAACGCTAGCACAGATTTACTCAAGGCTTTAGAGAATCTTCAATTAACTATCGAAAATAGTGACTCTTTATTAGTTACTACTAGTCAAACCTTAGCTAGTTTTGAGAAAGTTTCAGCAGCAAAGTATGCTATAGCAATTATAGGACGCAACAAAAAAGAATTGCTCAAAGAAATCGAATCTGCTCGCAAGGGCGTGAATAAAGCTTTTGAGGATGGCACAGATTGGCTAACACCTTTAGGTAGTTATTTTACTGCTAAACCACTAGGAAAAACAGGCGAAATTGCTTTCGTTTATCCAGCAGCCGTCAATTCTTATATTGGTATTGGTCGCAATCTTTTCCGCCTATTTCCCAAACTCCATGATGATGTAATTATCAAAAGTCTTTATAAACGCGCTGCCGATGTTGTTAAACTGGTGTTTCCTAGAAGCTTGAATAAGTTTTCAACGAAGCAACTGGAAACACTCGAAAAGCAATTGTTAGATGATTCTTTGGTAATGTTTGAAACAGAAATGATCTGTGCCAGAATCATTACGACAATTGTTCAAGATTATTTCCGTATTCAACCAAAATACGTGTTTGGCTATAGCCTTGGTGAAACTAGCATGATGGTTGCTCAAGGAATTTGGAGTAATTTTCATCAAGGAAGTAATGCCTTTAACTCATCACCTCTTTTTAAAGACAGATTATCTGGTTCTAAAAGTGCTGTATTAGAATATTGGGGATTACCAAAAACATCTGCATCAATAAACGATAATTTTTGGATTACCTATGTTCTCATGGCTAATCTATCTCAGGTTAGAGAATGTATTAAACATGAGCAACGCGTTTATTTAACTCAGATTAATACACCAGAAGAAGTATTAATTGCTGGAGAACCAGCAGCTTGTGAACGAGTAATTAAAACTTTAGGTTGTAATGCTTTTCCGGCTCCCTTCGACCATGTAATCCATTGTGAGGCGATGCAATCGGAGTATGAGGAATTGGTAAAACTACACTCTTTACCAAGCCAAAATAGTCCAGATACTGTTTTTTATTCAGCTGGTAATTATCTACCTATTACACTCGATAGTAGCGAAATAGCTCGCAGTGTGAGCAAAGGGTTATGCCAACAACTAGATTTTTCTCGATTAGTTAATCGTGTCTACGATGATGGGGCAAGAATATTTATTGAAGCAGGGGCTGGCAGTGTTTGCTCTCGATGGATTGATAAAAATCTAGAAAATAAAGAACACATTACAGTATCACTTAATCGTAGAGGTGTAGACGACCATACTTCTATTATTAAAGCCCTTGCTAAACTAGTTAGCCATCGAGTTAGTTTAGATTTATCGCCATTGTATAGTGTTGCACAAGAAATTAGCAATCAAAATAAATCAACTATTAAAACAGTTAACTTAGGTAGAAAATCAATTATTGATAATATTTTGAGTACCGAAAATCGGAAAATTTTTCAAGATTCAGTAGGGGATTTGAGAGGCGATCGCTCCAATAATAAGTATGAAAATATCGCTAATGTTCCAGAAATTAAAATCATAGATTTTCTGAATAATCCTGATCAGAATGAGCAGCCAAAAATTAATTTTTATAATCAGCCACAAGAAAACACTATGAAAAATATTGTTGATAGTAACGAAGTTAAAGAACAATTACAATCTTCTGAATCAGATGCAACACAACAGCAAATTTCTCAATCAATTTCGTATCCTGTTACTATACCTCAATCTTTAGTAAATCCAGTTATATCGCCTAATCTACTTAAGACTCAATGTCAAAGGTTGAGCGCCAACAATTCTAGTATTACTAAAGCCCACGCTAATTTATTAGAAGCAAGACAAGAATCTAACAAGCAAATAAGCCAAATCATTCAATTACAACTAACTTATATCCAACATTTGCTCAATCAATAGACATCTAATAAAATTTACTTCTTCTTCTCTGTGTCTCTGCGCCTCTGCGTGAAAATAATCCAAATTTAACTACCATGACAACTGTAAATACTTTAATAAGTAAACACGATAATGGTCTGAAATTTTCTACCCATTTCTATAGTCAAAGCCAACTTTGGAAAGGTGATTTAGATTCTATAGCTTTTGAGCAAAAAGCCATTAAGAATAAATTTTTGATATTAACTCAACCTTGTTACATCGTTAAAGTTGGCGGAAAAATTGGTGTAACTAATGACGGTTATTTATCACCTATTAAAAATGGGACAACAGCAGAAGTAGAACTGCTGACATTTGTGCCACCAATTAGCATTCAACAACTAGGAGACCCCAATTTTCTCTCTTTTCATGGAGTGAAATATGCGTATGCTACTGGTGCAATGGCAGCTGGTATTGCTTCTGAAGAAATGGTAATTGCACTCGGTAAAGCCCAAATTTTGAGTTCTTTTGGTGCTGGTGGTTTAAGTCTAGACCGTTTGGAAGCCGCTATTAACCGCATTCAACAAGCCCTTCCTCAAGGCCCTTATGCTTTTAATTTAATTCACAGTCCCAGTGAACCAGCAATTGAGCGCCGTGCTGTAGATTTATACTTGAAATATCAAGTCAGAACCGTAGAAGCTTCAGCATTTCTCGACTTAACACCGAACATTGTTTATTATCGTGTTGCTGGGCTTGGTTTAAATGACGCCAATCAAATTGAAATCAAAAATAAAGTCATTGCCAAAATTTCTCGTCGAGAAGTCGCTACGAAATTTTTACAACCAGCACCAGAGAGAATTCTTAAAGAACTTGTTGAAAAAGGCTTAATTACTGAGTTACAAGCTAATATTGCCGCTCAAGTGCCGATGGCTGATGATATTACCGTCGAAGCTGATTCTGGCGGTCATACAGATAACCGTCCCCTGGTTTGTCTGTTACCTTCTATTATTAGTTTGCGGGATGAAATTCAAGCCAAATATCAATACGAAACACCGATTAGAGTTGGAGTAGCTGGGGGAATAGCCACACCACAATCAGCCTTAGCTGCTTTTATGATGGGTGCTGCTTATGTAGTGACAGGCTCGATTAATCAATCATGTGTTGAATCTGGAACTTCTCAATATACGAAACAATTGCTAGCTCAAGCCGACATGACTGATGTGATGATGGCTCCCGCAGCAGATATGTTTGAGATGGGAGTAAAACTTCAAGTACTAAAAAAAGGCACTCTGTTTCCTCTACGAGCGCAAAAATTGTTTGAGTTATATAAAACCTATAACTCAATTGAAGAAATTCCTACCCAGGAAATAGAAAAATTAGAAAAGCAAATTTTTAGAAATAGTCTAGAAGCGGTTTGGCAAGAAACAACTAATTATTTGTCGCAGCGTAATCCCGATAAATTACTCAAAGCAACTAACAATTCTAAATTAAAAATGGCTTTAATTTTTCGTTGGTATTTGGGATTATCTTCTCGCTGGTCTAACTCAGGCGAAAAAGGCCGAGAAATTGATTATCAAATTTGGTGTGGCCCTGCAATAGGAAGCTTCAATGATTGGGTAAGAGATTCTGACTTATTTGACCCAAATAATCGCAGAGTCGTTGATGTTGCTCACCATATTATGACTGGAGCCGCATTTTTATACCGCATACAAAGTTTAAAAACACAAGGACTTCAAGCTTCAGATGATTACAATCGCTATTCACCAGTAATTTCTCCTAATTTGTTGAATAATGATTGAGTATTTATAACCTACATTACGCAGGTAAATTCAATTCAGAAAAATCCTGATTTTGATGAAAAAACCTGTAGACATATAAGTTGTGAATCTATTTACTTCTTAAAAATGTGGGTTATAGATTAATAATTCTATTGTTTAAATAAAAAATACTAATGATGATTAACAATAGAAAACTCAGTCGTATTGAGCAGGCTATGGAAACCTTAAATAGCCGTGCTACAACTTGGAATATATTGACTATTAGCCGTATCAATGGGCCACTAAGTAAGGAAATGGTTAGACAGGCTTTAGACATAGTTCAATGTCGACAGCCCCGTCTTAATTATCGGATTATTCGCTCTATGAATAGTCTCTACTTTCAAGCCCAAGGGACAGCAAAAATTAGCTTACGTGTTGTAAATAAATTAGAAGAGGAGCAATGGCAAGAAGTAGTTTCTGAAGAGATGAATGAAGAAATCGATAGTAGTAAAGGGTTATTGCGAGTCGTACTTGTTCCTATCTTAAATAAAAGTAATTTAAGTTACTTGATTACAACAGTACACCATGCGATCGCTGATGGTCTATCATGCATTCAACTTCACTCAGAAATCTTAACCTATTGTCATAAAATTGAAGATGGTGAAATAATTACCCCAGTTACTAGCTTACCTTTGCTTCCATCCAGCGAAGAACTGCTGCCTAAATGGACAAAGGGTTTAAGAGGTAGTATAAGTAGCATAATGTTTTTGTTGAGGCTATCGTTTCAGAGAATTTGGTATCGACCAAAAACATTAGGTTTTGAAAAATACGCACCTATTGTCAAGCGTCGCTCTGATATTATTCATAGACAAATTAGCCAAGAGTTAACCCAAAAGTTTGTCAATCTTTGTCGTCAAGAAAAGACCACAGTTAACAGTGCTTTATGTGCAGCAATGATGTTTACAGTAGCACGAAAAATAATTAAAAATAATACAAAAAGCATACCAGTTAGCTGTTTAACATATCTTGATTTAAGGAGACATATTAAACCTCGAATCAGTGACGAAGAAATGGCTGTATTAGCTTCGTCTCTTATGGGATTTTATACTATAGAGCGAGATACTTCTTTTTGGGAATTAGCCCGACAGGTGAAACAAAAGCTGGAAGCTAGTATTAAGCACGGCGATTTATTTAAGGTAATGTTAATTGCTAACCATCTTATCAATTATTGTTTCATTCAACCCAAGGAAGTAGCTGCTACAGTATCCCTTTCCAATCTTGGCAAAGTAAACATCCCCAAAACTTATGGTGTATTTGAACTAGAAGAAATCAGTTTTGCTGCTTCGCATTCTTTATATGCTGGTATGTTCGTTACCCATGCCTCAACTTTTCAAGGAAAAATGCTGTTAAATTTCGTATTTTCTCAGCCTTCAATTAGTCAAAATACTATGGAGATTCTTATAACCGATTTCCTATCTTGTATTTTCGAAGTTTGCAATTTAGATGGCAATCCTTATTTTACTTAAAATAGGTGTGTTTATTACTCTCCAGAATTATCAATAGTTGGTATTTATTACTAAACCTCTTGTGTTAAAAGACATATTTTTATCTAGAACATAAGTAAAAAATTAGTAATACAATTTCACTCATTTCAGTATAGTTCAATCTCTTTTCATCCAGTTCAGAGGTTTATAAATGAGTCAACCTACTTATAATTCAACAAAGAAGGCATACACAGCAAAAGAAATTCAGGTTTGGTTAAGTACTCAAATTTCTGAGATGCTGGGAATTACACTCAATGAAATAGATGTCACAGCACCTTTAGATAGCTACGGCTTGGATTCAGCCCAGGGGATGCTCCTAGCTTCTAAAGCAAGTAAATTATTAGGATTTAAATTGTCTCCCTTACTGTTATGGCATTACCCTACAATTGAATTACTTTCCCAGCGGTTAGCTGAAGAATCTCAAAATTCTGATTTAGAAATATTTGAAATTTAGAAGCTATTTATTAACAAAATATTTATAAGGCTGTCTCGTAGTAGAAAGCAATTTAAGATAGCCAAAATAAATATTTTTACAGGAATACACAATTTATCTCGGTGCATTACGCAGTTTATATCGCTTTTGATTTGTATAAGTTGGTGGACATATTATTGCTGTCTCTCTACAGCCAAGCTGTGTTTTATCAAATTTAAGATTGCTGTAAAAATTTACTAAATTCAATATCTATTGACTCGAACATTTCGTTGCAGAGTAATTGCATAAATCCAGATATCGCAACATTTAAACTATCTATTGGCAAATTGCAAAAACTATGGAAACAACTGAGATTTTAGCAAATCTTAGACAACAAGGTGTAGAAATTTGGGTGGAAAATGAAACATTAAATATTCGTTCACCTAAAGGAGTGCTAACACCAGATATACAGACACAAATTGCAGCAAATAAACCTGAAATTTTGGCATTTTTGCGCGATCGCCATCTGGCTGATTCTTCTATTATGCCATTTGCTCAGGGTTTAAGTTTGCCAACGATTGGTCGGTTAATTGGAGAAGTCGACGCAGACTTCAATCAAGAATTCAAGCAACCGATTATAGACGCGAGACTAATGGCCCAAAGGTTAATGGTTACTTTTAGACCTCTACCCAAAGGATACAAAAATACAGAGATAATCAAGTTTAGAGATGAGCTAGAAAATAAGTTGCAAGGATATAAAGTGAAAGTTATACCTTGGGAACAAGCCACAATAGACTTCCACTATGAAATCAAAATACCGGGTATAAACTGGAAAAAGAGTATTAAAACTAAAGTAGTTCAAACTGGAATTAATGCTGTCATTGATGTCGATAGACCGCCTTCTTTAAGAAGTGTAGCAGAAACATTTACCGCCGAGAAATTGTATCAATTATATTCTCGTTTTGTTTTGAAAAATCGAAAAATGTCGGTTTCAGGAATTGGTCGATTAATCGGTTGGGCTGAAGAATGTGCAGCTAAATATGTTGAAGATCCAACTAATACTCAAATAATTGTACTCACAGATTTAGAGCAGAATTTTGTTGATTCAAAAACTTCATACCAACAGAAAATTAAAATTGGCTTAAATACTCTTGTCAGGACATTTTCAGAAATTGTAATTGGGGTTTCTGCTTCCAAATTTTCTATTTTAAATATGAATTTGTCTGATTCACTTTTCTCTAGGGATGAAATAGACAATTTTGTCTTAAAATCGCTTATTCCTAAAGTTTATGTTCCTATATTACCTTTGCCGTTAAGCAAATTTAAATTAGAAAAGTTTCACCCTCCTGAATCAACTTATGCCAAAAAGTTAGTTAGCTTAAGTAAGCAGCTAGCAGATACAAATCTTTTTCCGCCTGGCTCTAAGCTAACTGAAGTGATTAAAAGACAATCCCATAGAGATATTGTTAACATCATCGTTAATGGTAGAACTGGCGTTTCTTACGGCTTTGTAGCTTATGCCGAGCCACCATCTTATATTGGTGAAATTGAAATAAACGAACACGAGTGGCAAAACCTATCATCAGTTACCGGATTCAGTATTAATGAAGTCCGTCAGAATGCGATAGGGAGACGCTATTTAAAAACTCTAATAGGAGCAGAATATAAATACAAGCAAATTCCTGATATTTGGATTTTAAGCGCTCGTTCTGGCTCAAATAAAATTAATTTGAACCTTGAAAGTGACATCTTGAGAATTGGTTTAACAGATAGGTTATTACTACAGTTACCGCAGGAAATTGATCCACAAGTAGTAGATATAAAACCTTCTTATGATGTCTATGTAATGGTTGCTATTAGTCTAGCTGCTGCTTTGTACACGCCAGAATTAATTAAAGATGGTGCGCCAATTATTCATTTCCACGGCTACCCAGCATTTGAGTGGTTTAAACCTAATGAATACTGCGTTGGAGTAGATAACCCCTCAGTACCTTGTGGAACCTATGAATCAGGAGTATTCAACTTTCTGGGTATTGCTAGCTTGGCAAGTCAACAGATGAAAAATCAGGCGTTAATTAGTTTGGTAGAACCAGATCATGGCACAAATTTCATAGCCCATGATTTGGAGTATCTAGTCAAAAGATTGAAGACTGGTTGTGCAGAGGGACAAATTGAATTAGGTGGAAAACATTTTGCTTCTCTAAAAGCGAAGCTAGGCGAATACGGAATTGACAGCAGAATCCAGCAGTCTTCACCAAAAAGCTAAATTCAGAATTTTCCCTTCTTTTTCAACAAAGCTTTTTACTTACAGCACACTAACAAACTTAGTCTCTAATTGTTATGAACCTATCTGAAAAAAGGCTTCTGATATCGGGAATCGGTGGCCCTATCGGCTTGCGGGCTGCTGAGTTAGCTATAGCCAAAGGCATCAAAGTTCGTGGTTTAGAACGTTCCGCAGATAAAGCCGAAGCAGCGCAGAATTTGGGTGCTGAGGTAATTTTAGGCAGTATCACCGACTCTGCTATTGCCCAAAAGGCTTGTCAGGGAGTGGACATTGTTTTACATACAGCAGCAGTTGCCAAAGAAACTGGGTCACTCAAGTATTTTCGTGAGATAAATGTTGGTGGCACGGTCAACATAGCTAAAGCTGCCAAGAGTGCTGGTGTAAAAACCTTAGTTCATCTTTCAAGCGTTTTAGTGTATGGCTTTAAATATCCCGATCGCGTCACAGAATCTGGCCCCCTCTCTGGCGAAAATAATCCCTTTTGCCAGTCAACAATAGAAGCTGAAACAGCACTATTTCAACTGAATTCCCCACCAGATTTTGGCATTGTGATCATTAGATCAGGAGATGTTTATGGCCCAGGGTGCATCCCTTGGATAGTGCGACCGCTGCTGTTGATGCGCCAAGGATTATTTGCTTATGCTAACGATGGTCGTGGAGTGATCAATCATCTATATATAGATAACTTAATTGATGCGATCTTTCTGGCGATCGCCAAACAAACATACGGTGAAATCTTTAATATCACCGATGGCGAAGAAACTTCGTGGAAAGAGTATTTTACACGTCTTGCCGAAATTGGCGATGCACCAGAGCCGATTTCTCTACCAGCGAGTGTCCTTAAATCTGTACTTTGGCAGCAAAATTTAGCCAATAAGCTTTTAGGTAAGAAAAACGCTATTCTCCCTGAGTCAATAGATTTTGTGACTCGCCCTTACGCTTATTCTATTGCCAAAGCCCAAAGCATATTAAGTTATCAGCCAAAAATCAACCTAGAAGAGGGAATGCGACGCACACAGGAATGGTTGGAACAAACTAATATCCAAGAGTTGATTGAGCAATGAAATTAGACATTGCTGGTTAGAAGTTGTCTCTCCAGCAGCGACTTGGGGAGCCGCAACTGAAAGGTTAGAAAACTTGAAAATAAATTAAGAGCGTCTACTATGACTCATTTTGGGGTTCTCTGTTTGGCATCAGCTGGTCACCTTAACCCAATGACCACGTTGGCTCGTGAACTACAACAGCGCGGACATCGTGTAACTTTATTTGGAGTTCCTGATGTTCGACCTCAAGCACTAATAGCAGGAATAGAATTTTGGCCGATTGGCGAGTCTGAGTTTCCGGCGGGAAGTATGCCCCAATTGTTTGCACAATTGGGTAAGTTGAGCGGATTACCTGCAATGCGTTACACCGTCAATTGGTTCAAGCAGGTATCTACTATGACTTTCCGAGATGTCCCACCAGCAATTAAGGCGGCTGGTGTAGAAGCATTACTCATTGATCAAGCGGTCGTCGGTGCAGGGAGTATTGCAGATTTCTTAGATATTCCCTTCGTCAGTGTTTGCAATGCCCTAATGTTCAATCAAGAAGAAGGTGTTCCGCCCTTTGTCACACCCTGGAACTATAATCCATCACTATGGGCGTTACTACGCAACCGAGTCGGATACTCTGTATTCAATCGCATCCTGCAACCAATCCGCAAAGTAGTAGAAGAATTTCGCCAAATCAAAAATTTGCCTGCATATACCAGCTATGATGATGTCTACTCGAAGCTGGCTCAAGTAAGTCAGCAACCGCGCGAGTTTGAGTTTCCCCGCCGCGATTTGCCCCAGTCATTTCATTTCACTAGCCCTTTTATTGATGCAGCTTGTCGAGAACCTGTATTTTTCCCTTTTGAAAAGTTGACAGGGCAACCACTGATTTACGCTTCGATGGGAACATTACAAAATCGCCAACAACATATTTTCCGCTGTATTGCTGAAGCTTGTGTGGGGTTGGATGCCCAATTGATAATTTCTCTAGGTGGCGCTCTTAATCCAGAATCTCTGTTAAAAATGCCAGGAACGCCTTTGCTCGTTTCTCATGCACCCCAACTAGAATTACTTAAAAAAGCCACTCTGACTATTACTCATGCCGGACTAAATACCGCCCTAGAATCTCTCAGCAATGGTGTGCCAATGGTTGCCATTCCCATTACCAATGATCAGCCAGCTGTAGCAGCCCGCATTTCTTGGATTGGTGCGGGAGAAGTTTTGCAGCCATCAAGCTTAAGTGTTCCTAAATTAAGAGCAGCTATCAAGCGAGTATTGAGTAAAGTTTCTTACAAAAACAATGCAATTCGGTTACAAGAAGCTATTCATCTAACCAAAGGAGTTAGCAAGGCTGCTGATATTATTGAACAGGCCATAACTACTGGAAAACCTGTCTTGGCTCAACGATATCTTCAGCAGGCAGTTTTGTCTTCAAATAATAAAGCTTTTGCAAAAGTCGATTAATAAGCTCAACAGCATTCAAGTTGCATCTGTTTACAAGTAACCGAATTTAAGACGAACCATGAAAGACAAACATAATCTTCTCCAAAATCTATTGGGCAAGAGTAACTCTATTGCATTGAGCGAAGATTTAGAGAACCTTCCTTTCACATGGGAACGCCTAATTCCCAAACAGTTAGCCAATGATTCAGCAAGCCAAAAGCTTTTTGATATTCATTCGCGACGCTACGAGATTGCCGCGCGTTACGTAAAAGGTAAACGGGTTTTGGATATCGCCTGCGGTACAGGATACGGCAGCCAAATACTTTGTCGCGCAGGTGCTTCTGCTGTTGTAGGGGTCGATATCTCCCCTACTACTGTGCAGTACGCTAAGAAGCATTACCAAGAGCCTAATGTGCAGTTCGTCCACGCCGATGCTGAACAGTTTGAGTGGCCAGATTTGTTCGACGTTATTGTTTCCTTTGAAACGATAGAACACGTTCCCCATCCCGATAAGTTACTCGCTCGCCTCCGTAGCCTGCTGGCTGTTGGGGGCGATTTGCTGCTGTCAGTACCACTGGGTGAAACCCGACATCTTGACCCCTACCATCTCCATGCTTTTAGTCAGGAGGATGTATTTGCATTACTGAAGACAGCTGGCTTTGTGGTAGACCAATATCATTGTGATAATTTTCAATTAACTCGAAGTGATCTTCTTCACTGGAGAGAACTTTATCCAGCAGCCAGACCATCTCTACGCGAGCAGTTTTTCACTCGTAGGGGATGGCATATCCTACGTGACTTTCTTTTTAAAGGCGCTATTAATGTGCCTGAGTTAATGATTGCTGTCCGATAAATAGTTAGACATAGCAGTTTTCAAACCAGCTTAAATAATTCATAACTATCAATTTCTCATGAAAAGAGAAGTTAACATCCAGGAGACAGAATATTCTGTTTCCTGAATTTTGTTTTCAAAATGTACTATGGCAATAAGTTGCATATAGCTTGCAATTGAGTATTTCATTAATGTAATATGAACACAAATCTCATGAAATAGAAAATTACTAGCGTTATCAAATAGCTAATGCTATTTAATTACTACTCCAACGTTATTAAAAAAGTGCGCCTTAAAATAATGTGAGAAAAGCACTTTTAGAAATACAAGAGGTATTTATTTGGAATCAATATCAACGCAGGGCAAACGCATCTAAAGTATAAGAATCCTTTAATAGCAAGGGTTTCGGCGTTTTTTAATTTAGCCTATTTTTTCATCAAGATCCATGCCCAGCAAAGGTTTCAGAAATACCGTGCGTTCGCCCTGAATATCAACGTCTCTTCATGGTACTTTCAATACTATTTACAAACCATTGCAATTAGGGAAAGCGCTAACCTCTTACAAATTCCTGTTCTATGCGATTTTCGGTTATTGGCTGAGTTTGCGAACTGATATGGCGATCGCATTCCATAAAAGCTGAATTTTAAATTAGAACTACTCTATTATTTGTGTTTTTGTGGTTTTAACAACCAAAGCGATCGCCTTGACGTCTCGCAGAGACTGAAGGTGGTAGCAAAGGCGATCGCTTCGTAAAATCTGTTTAACAGATAGCTCAAAAACTATGATGCATTTACCCAAAAATCTGCCGTGTTAATTTTACCATTGCGATTGAACTGCACCCAAATTTTATATGTTCCTGGCTGAGGAAAGTTTGTCACAAACTGCACTTGTCCATCTGGGGTATTTTTTACAGCATGAGCGTGGATATAATCAGATACTAGTATTGGAAATGAGCTTTTAATAATAACTAAATGCCCTTTCTCTCCTAAGTAGGGTTGTAAATCTTTAATCGGCTGATTATTAGCATTATCTTTTAAATCAAATATTAAAGACACTTCCTTACCAGCCTTAATAGTTGGTTCAGAAGACTTGAAATTTACTTTAGTATTAGAGACTATCTTACTATTATCAAATTTTTCTAAATTTTTAGGTAGTGGAACTGAACCAGGAATTGTCAGTTTCATTAATGACACTGATTCATTTTGTCCTGATGGTTTATAATCGCTGATAAGTGTATAGTTGCCAACACTGGGAAAAGTAGCATTCACTTCAAATCGTCCATTACCTTTGTAGATAGGATGAATGTGATCAAAAGATTGTAAATCATCTCTAACTACAATTAAATGCATCAGATTTTCCTGAAAAGTGTCAAAATTATTGATATTCTTGCCGCTAGAGTCTTGGATATCAATCACTAAAGAAACAGGCTGATTAGGAGTAATATTTTTAGAAGTAGTTAATTTAGCCTGGGTAGCAGTTTTTGAGTTATCTTCCTGATGTGGATTTTCTGTTGAATGTTCATGAGGAGTCTGAGTCAACTCACTACTAGAAACCTGTGCTTCACCAGATTTCGGAACTGAGGAGCAACTTGAAGTAAAAAATAAACTAGCTACTACAATAATTTCTGTAAAATATCGCTTCATGATTTGCTTCTTATTCAATATCAATCTCCGCTTCAATTAAGATTAAATGTTTAATTTTGCCACTGTAAGTTAAAAAAGCACAGTTATTTTATACTGGAAAGTTATGATTGCCGGAAGCCGACGCTCACAACTTTCTGTTGTGTTTTAGTGGCTTTGTGATTTTAGCCAGACACGCCTAAACTAACGTCTAATATCCAATATTCCTTGATCAGCATCTAAAGTTACTTCTATACCAACTGGTAAGGCTGCATTTGGGGCATCGTGACCAAAAGGTAAGTTAGAGACTATGGGAATTCCTAAATCACCTAAGCGATCGCGCAAAACTTCTTCTATGCTAAAGCTAGGCACGTTAGGCGGCGCTTCACAGCGAGTAAAGCCCCCCAAAGCAATCCCACGAACTTTTGCCAGTACACCACTTAAACGCCACTGTGTCAGCATTCGGTCAATGCGGTAGGGGGCTTCTGTGACATCTTCAAGTGCTAGAATCACACCATCAAGATTTGGGAAGATTGGTGTACTTAAAAGATGAGTTGCTACTGTCAAATTACCTGGTAACAAAATTCCTGTAACAACGCCACCGCCCCAACCACAGCCATTGAGAGGTTTGAGGGGACGACCTTCGAGCCAATTGAACAATCGCTCAATTGACCAATCTGGCTCATCTGCAAACGTGGTCAGTACGGGGCCATGTACGCTAGAAATTCCTACTGTATAGAGGCTCCAGAGAATAGCGGTGATATCAGAAAAGCCAATTAGCCACTTTGGTGTTGCCGAGTTTTGTTGCCAATGCCAATTTTCTAAAATGCGGGTACTGCCAAAACCACCTCTAGCAGAGAGAATACCGCGACAATCGGGATCATTCCATGCTGCTGCTAATTGATTACGGCGGTTTTCATCTGTCCCAGCTAAGTACCCCCATTTATCATCTATCTTAGGGAAGATTTCTATTTTATAGCCACGCGATCGCCAAATTTCTAAACTCCGCCCAAACGCCTCTAATTCTCGTAAAGCACCACTAGGGGCAATAACTCGTAGTAGGTCTCCAGGTTTGAGGGGTGCTGGCAGGATTTTAGATTTCATCAATGATCCGTTAGTCGTAAAAGTTACAAATAGAGATTTTTAATCATAATCTACGACTATAGCGGTTCTTGATTACCTGCGATATATTCTTAGTTTGAAAATTGGGCATGGGGCATTGGCCATTGGGTATTGGACATTAAATTATTCTTCCCCGACTCCCTCATTTCCTCACTTTCCCAGATTGCACGGAATCCCAAATTAAATCAAGGTTTGCTTGGGCTTTTTTCAGTGCTGTTTCTGGAGATGCACCTAACATAGTGGCTTCAATAGCACGACCAAGACTGTCAGACAAGCGGCTATAGCCAGGAATTATTGGTCGAGAACCTGATACAGATATTTGGTCAAGAAATACTTTCAAGACAGGTTTTTGCTTAATAAATTCTTGGTAAGCTTGACTTTGGGCTGATTGGAGGTTGACTGGTAAAAAACCTGTTCCGATACTCCATTCTGTTTGGAATTCTTCACTTAAAACATATTCCAAAAATTTGAGTGCGGCTTGCTCTCTTGCTGGTGTGGTCTTCATCAAATACAGATTTCCAGTGGCTGTAACTGTAGCGTGCTGCACATTTGCAGGTATGGGAAATACTTGATAATCAACGTTGGACTTCATTATATAAGTCCAAGGGCCTGTAATCTGCATAGCAACCCGACCTGCTATAAAAGCATCTTCTTCATAACCCCGTTCTGGAGCAGAAAGAGTTGCTGAACCATCTTTTATTAGGTCTTGCCAAAATTTTAAGGCTGCGATCGCTCCCGGATTCGTCAAATTTGGGCGATTATTTGTGACAACTTCTCCCCCAGCGCTTAATAAAAAGGGAAACCAACTAAAGACAGTCCATTCTTCCTTACCTAAAGGCAGCAAAATTCCGTATTGTTCTGGTCGATTGTCGCCATTACGATCTATGGTCAATTTTTTAGCGACTTGTCTTAACTCTTCCCAAGTCTTCGGAGTTTGGGTAATTCCTGCAGCTTGGAAAAGCTTAGGTCGGTAAAAAATGCCCACATTGCTTGTGTAGAGTGGGATTGACCAAAGGTGAGCGTTTAATTCTAATTGCTCCCAGATGTTGGGACTAATTTCCGACTTCAAGGGCAATTTATCTAACCATTCTTCTAGAGGTAGAATGGCTCCTAGTTCTACAAACTGACCTGTCATTTGAGGATCAAATGACAGAATATCTGGAGGTGCATTGCCGACAACTGCTGTTAAAATTTTCGGCAGTTGAGGTTGACCTATAAAGATAGATTCAACCTGGATATCAGTATGAGTCTGATTAAATTTATCTACTAGTTTTTCAAACACATCCCGATTAGCAGGAGGATTAATTGATTGCCATAGGCTCAGATGAATTACTCTATCATTCTTCTGTGCTGTTATCTGACAACCAGATAAAAGTATGAGACATATACTAATAACAATTCCCAGAACTGAAAGCCGCCAAGCAAAAGTCTTAATCTGAGATTGGAAAAGTGTAAGGTTCATACTAAATAGTTAGCCAACTGCGTCAAATCCTTCGTGAAGTAATTTCAACTGATTGTACTTTCTTGACTATTACTAGTATTTTCAATTTTAAAAGTACAAAGTTGACTCTGCTTATCATACAAACAAGCATCTTCGTGATAAGGGGTAGTTAAAACTAGTTCAACACCAGTTAAATTAAAAGGCTCTTTATCTAAAAAAACTCCAGAATTATATAGCAATCTAATATCAGCCCCCGTTGTTATATCTAGGTTTGGTATACAATTTAATTTATTAACTGGATGGCTTTCGGTAATAAATACATATTTATATTGAGAGACTTTATCTAAAATTCTCTTAACATCTTGATTAGATAAATGCTGTAAAACTTGGCGTATTAAACATATATTTCCTTGCGGTAAATCTTCCTCTATAAGATTAAGAGATACAAAATTTATATCTTTATTAGCATATTTTCTTTGGTGATTTTCTATTAATTCTGGTACTATATCTACACCTGTATATTGATATTTAATTTCAGAGGCTGCTAGTTTTTGTAAGAGTTGCTGCCCAACTCGAAAATCACCACATCCCAAATCTACAATTTTAATATCTTCCACGCTATTTTTCGCCACAAAATCGGCAATAAATTCACAATAAGCACGAGATAAAGTATTATCTGAACCTTTGCCTGAGTAAAATTCTCCTAAACTTCCGCCCCAGACATTATTAGCGTATACTGCCGAAAATATATCAGATGTTGAGATTTGATGAGATTGTTGCATAGCTAAGTAATAAAAATTTATCTAATACTTTCAAATAAATCTACAATGAGTATTCACTTTTGTCTAGTAACTTTTTAGTATTTTGACTACAAAGGCACATTTGCAGAAGAAGTTAGAATCTCCTGCAAAGAGGGATTGTGACCTGCTACTGCTGATTATAGCCTTATTGCAGAGAAGGGTAGACTCCTAAATTGAAAATTTTGTATCGCGCAAAACTTCACTTTATCTGATATTCTTCACTAAGCAACAGTAAGTTGCAATTTCCTAGAACTTTACCCGCAAGAATAAGGTTTACAACCTTGTATTTTTCCTATATAAACAAATAAATCAACTTTATGACTAAAATATCAGTCCCACCTTTTTTAAGCAGTCATTGGAAAGATTCATTTAGCTTAAAACAGCATCTACAGGAATTTTTACATCTAGATTCCAAAACACTCGATATCAAGTTAGAAACTGGTCAGCAAAAAATGGCCAATTTAGCTCACAAAGATTTTGATTGGTCAAAAGCTGCTGCTTTTTATCGAGATAAAGTAGGAGAACTTTATTTATTTGAATTGGGAGCGTGGCATTTAGCAAGTTATGACTATATTGAAAATACGGTGCTATTGATTATAGATCATGCTCAAGGACAAGTGTTAGATTTTGGTGGTGGTATTGGAACTCATACAATTGCTGCTGCCCTTTGTCCTCAAGTTGAACAAGTGATCTACTGTGATATTAATCCTATTAGTCGTGAATTTGTTCAATATCGAGCCAAACAATTAGGATTGAGCAAAAAAATTATTGTTTGTGAGCAGATACCTCCAGAAGAGACTTTTGATACCATTGTGTCCTTTGATGTTTTAGAACATTTACCAGATCCTAGCCAGCAATTGTTAGAATTCCATGAAATTCTCAAACCTGAAGGTAAAATAATTCTCAATTGGCATTTCTTTAAAGGTGTTAATCAAGAGTATCCCTTTCATATAGATGATCCTCAAGTAGTTAACACCTTCTTCAATACAATTCAAAGTAACTTCTTAGAAATTTTTCATCCCTATCACATTACAGCTCGTTGCTACCGTAAATGGATTTGAATTTAAATGTCTAAAATTTTGTAGAACCAATTTTCAAAGCGATCGCCAAGCGCTTTGAGAGAAAATTCTGTTTCTGCTTGCTGGCGACAGGCGTATCGGTCAATTTTATCAAGGCGAGCGATCGCAGCTATCAAACCAGCAACACTATCGGGTTCTACCAAAAAGCCAGTTTTACCATCTTGAATAATTTCCGATGGCCCACCCCGACGATAAGAAATTACTGGTACTCCACAAGCCAGACTTTCAATTGCCACATTTCCAAATGCTTCCACCCAATGAGGTGTCATCAATAGCGCCCGACACTGACGCAATACCTCTTGCATTTGATTTGTTGATAAAAATCCCAGGTATTCTAAAGGTGCATTTGGGTAATCTCGGTTAATTTTTTGCCAGTATAAATCATCCTGGATTTTCCCCATAATCTTCAGGGGAACATTTGTAATTTGTGAAGCTGCTACCGCATCCTCTAAACCTTTTTCTGGCGCAATTCTACCTACCCAGGCTAATTGTTGCTTTGGTTTGCTGCAAAAATCATATAATGATACGTCAATGCCGTTACTTAAAAGAGGATACTGCTGTTCAAGAGCAAAAGTAGCGGCTTGTGCTTGAGTATGGAAACCAATTGTCCTAGGAAATTGCTTTGCTACTTGTTTGATAATTTGGTCTAGGGGATTATTTAGTGAACCCATGCTAACTAAATGAGCGATCGCACAGTCAAAGAAAGGTGCCAGGTAGAACGGTAGCCAATCGTAAGCAAAGTTGACAATCAAATCATAGTCACCCTGAACCTGACGAGCATAATCCCACATATTCGCCAGCAAAGAATTTTCTGGCATAGTAACGGGGGCTGTGCGTTCTTGAGTTTGGGCAATAATTTGTAAATTGCCAGGAATTTGCACTAGGGGCAGATCATTCCAGGTAGAACCTACGGGGGCGACAATTTGGAGTTGATGACTCCGCCGAATCATTTCTTGGGCAATATTATATAGAGTTAATTCCACACCGCCACCGATTCCACTACCAAGGGGGCCAACGGGAGTAGAAACAAAAAGTAATTTCAGAGTTTTGACAGAAACAGTCATCCGCAGGCAATATGAACAGTTAATTTATCTAAGTAAATCTTAAACTGTAGGAGAGGATTTACATCTGGCATTTGTAGCTGCTAATTGTCTGGCTGTCGATGCTTTTTATGAACAAGCTCGCTTTAGGAGATCAAGACGATGGCAAGCCTAGATTACGTCCACATTACCACCGTAATTATTATGCGGCTTTTGTAGTTGATTATGACGGGTATCGCATAGAAGCCGTTTGTCACGAACCAACATAAGCTTATCTTCGCTTCAATGTTATTTGGATTCTAATCTACTTAAGGTAGTATCTTTATCTTGCCAAGCCATATAGCACGAGTCCTACAACTCTTGAGATTTCCCTTGTGATAGAGGCTTTTTAATTCACTAAAATACAGACTTACTGTAACAAACCTTCTTGAACAATCATAGGTAATTCTGCTTTCACAGACTCTTCGCAACAACAACCTGCAACTCCATCCGTTGGTTTGAAATCAGGTAGAGTTAATAGAGATGCTTTGGAAAACAAAGGGCATGAGGGCAATTGCCATTGTACAGTTGATATATTCAAATCTTTGATTAATCCAGTATTGATATCTAGTACCCAGCCATGAACTGTAGGTGCATTTTGGTTATGCAATGCTTTACGCATAATGGAAGTTTGATACAGATTTTTAACCTGTGCCAAAACATTAATTTCTGCTAGACGATTCAAACGTTCTTTTCTTGTTGGCAAAGCATCAATTTCATCTTGTTTTTGAAAATAGAGTTCTCGAATTGGATTCACCCAGTTATCAATAATTCCGGTTGTAATCCCTTCTAAAGCCGCCTTAATTCCACCGCAATCATAGTGTCCACAAACAATAATGTGTTTAATATGGAGATGAGCAATTGCGTATTCTAAAACGGCTAAAAAGTTAATATCTGTTAGAGAAACTTGATTAGCAATATTACGATGTACAAACAACTCTCCGGGTTCTGTGCGGGTAAAATTTGTTAAGGGCAGACGACTATCAGAACATCCAATGTAAAGAAAAGGTGGTTTTTGTCCGTGGGCCAACTTTTCAAAGTAAGTTGGGTCTATAGCTAGTTTTTCGGCAACCCAAGCCTGATTATTTTCCAGGACTTCGTTAATGGTGTGATATTTCATGAATATTTGAGAGAATCGCCTGTAATAAGTATTTTATATAATTTATATTTGTAAAAGTTTAATTTTTTAATATAATCTTCAGCTAGAAAAATTTGCATTGTAAAAATCAACTCATACTCACAACAGATTAGTATGACAAGGCAAAAGTAAAAATAAAGGACACTCTTTTTATAAGCATTTGATTATTTTGTTACCAATGTGTCGAGAAAATGAATAATTTTACTGTTGTTTAAGTGCTTAAAAGTTCATCTCTTAGTCACCCTTACTTACAATTTTTTTCGCTAACCATCTTGACAAATCCTGTTTGAGATGGAATGAAACAGCCCTGCCTTTATAAGGGGAGATTAAGGGGGGTAATTCAACTTGCCAAGGGAAGACTACAGAAGGGTCTTTTTATATGCATCTTCATACATAATTGGGATAAAACCGATAGTACTAAAAACTCTATGGTCAGAAGATTAAAATTTAGCGTGTTGCTGCTGGCAGTTGTAGGAAATATAGCTTGGTTATCTAACGCTAAAGCCGATTTTAACGGCAAATTAACTATAGAAATAGATGGATTGAAAAATAAACAAGGACAAGTCTGCGTTAGTATTTTTGCTAACAGTCAAGGGTTTCCCAATAATCGTGATCGCGTTTTACAAAGGCAGTGTACTAAGATTGCCGAAATTCCCTTGCAGATTAGCTTTGAGAACTTAAAAGCAGGTAATTACGCTGTTGCTGTAATCCACGATCAGAATAATGACCGTACCCTTAATCGTAATGACCTTGGTATGCCGACTGAAGGTTTTGGCTTTTCCCAAAACCCAGAAATTCGCACCAGTGCGCCCAAATTCGGCGAAGCAGCATTTTTAGTAGCAGGGCCGAACACCAATATCAAAATTCAGTTGAAATATTTTTAGACTTATTAAGAATTCAGGAGTCAGGAGTAGAGACGCGATTATACTCTTACGAGAAGCCGCTCTTCGAGGGTCTACGCGTCTCTACAGGAGTCAGAAGAAAATTCTGAATTCTGGATACTGAATTCTCAATTTTGTACCCTGATTTCTTCTTCAATGTTGTGAATCTTTATGCGAAGCTTCTGGTAAACTCTGTTGTTCGCCCAAGCTACGCATTCGATTCATTTGAGTCAAAGCATACCTCGCTGTTGCCTGCACTTCGGCATCAGGGTCTTCTAGGGCATGGCGCAACATCTGAGCCATTTGATTCATCATGTCATAAATACGAGTCAGGTCACGAATCGCATTTTGACGCACTTGTGGGCTTTCATCTTGCATTGAGATTGCTAAAGCACGGTTCATAGGTTTGAGTGTACGGCCACCAATTTCCGCCAAAGCAGCCAAAATTAGGCTGGTTTGTTGAGAATCTGCGTTAACCATCAACTCAACTAGTGGTTGAATTGCCCGTGAGTCTCCCTGTTGACCCAAATCCCAAATAGCCTTGCGCCGTTTTGTCGAATCGTTACTGTGTAAGTCTTTGATCAATTCATCAACAATATTGATTTTAGCCAGTCGCGAAGTTGTTGCTGGTGGTAGCAATTTCGCACTAGGTAGTGGTATAAATCTTTGTGAACTGGTTACAGATGTAGGATTGTAGTGTCCATTTCGTGTGTTGTCTAATTCAGATAACTGCCGCGTATCTGGGACTTTGTTAACTTCACCCAAAGTTTCAGTTTCTAAAGTTGGGGACTCTTGTTCTTTTTTCACCTGACCAAAGCGTCTAATCAGGTAAAGGATGGCCCCAACACTTCCCAAAAAGCCAAGTCCCAATAATGACCACCAAATGAAACCTCTCTCGGTTGGCTGAGGTTTAAGAGTTGGCTGAGGAGTTGGGGAAAAGGCAACAACCCCAGAAGTGACGACTGGAGATGGAATAATCGAAGAGGTGACAGACTGATTTTTGACTGCAAAAGCCGCTTGCAGACTCCGTTGAGTTGCGACATCAGCAATACCATCTACTCTTTTTAAAGCCTTTGCTTTCTGGAATTTAGCTACAGCAATTCGTGTACTTGCTCTGTACCGTCCATTCACCACACCATTAAAGTATCCTAACTTCTTTAATTGGGTTTGCAAAGACTGTACACCTGCCCCTTTACTACCAGTTTTAAGCACAACAGGAGATTTAGAACTGGCTTGCCCAACTACGATTTGAGATGCTGGGGTAGGTGTGGCTGTACTTGCACGATTTGGGTAAAAACCCAGGCAAGAGAAACAGGTAAATATCAAGATTGAGGAATGGCGTAGCCTCATATTTGGAAGTTGCAGCCTGAACGTACTTTTTAAGTCATGGATATAACAATAACTGTAAGTGGTCTAAATGTTAACTTCTAACGTGACAAAAAAAATCCTGTCAGTAGAGACGCGATTAATCGCGTCCGTCTGTACAAGAGTTTTCCAGATTAGGGCGAAATTTCTGGTTCAGATTCTCTGACAGTTAGTGATACGGGATTTAGCTTCTTGGCTGATGCTTCTAAAATTGGTTGCTGATGTGTAGGAGATTTTTCGTTGATAGTAACTGTATTATTTTGCCCAGCTAAGATATCGCGTTGATTAATAAGATAAATACTGATTAAAGTCAAGGATACTCCTACCCACTGCAAAGGGCTAAGAACTTCTGAGAGGAAGAGATTGCCAAACAGTAGGGCAAAGATGGGGGTGAGGAAGGTGAGGGAACTTAAGCTAGTGAGACTGCCGCTAGAAGCAAAGTAGAAAAATAACCCATAGGCGATCGCGCTGCCAAATACGGTAGCATAACTCAAAGACACCCAATCAGATATTGCTAAATTCTGCCACTGCTGGGACTCTACAACTGATGAAATTCCCCACAATGGCAACCCACCTATAATCATGTGCCATCCCGTAGCAGTTACCGGGTCGGTATATCGACACACATACCGAATCAACACTGTTCCCACTGCCATTGATAGTGCCGCTAACAGCATTAACCACTCGCCACTAGCAAACAAATCTTGCCAGTTACCAAGTGTGATATTTGCACCTGAACCTAGCAAATTGAAAATCCACTCATCCGGCAAGCCAATTAAACTAATACCTGTCACTCCCAGTCCTAGCCCCAGCCATCCCCAAAAACCAATGTGTTCTTGGAATAACCACAACGACAACAAAGCAACAGCTAAGGGTTGTGAATCAATCATCACAGAACCCAACCCAGCAGTAGTTCTAACTAATCCTTCTGCCAAAAAACCTTGAAACAGCGTTCCATCTACCAAGGCAAATAAGCTAATCCATAGCCAGGCAGCCCAACCCTTGGGCTGGGGTCTACCCATGAATGCTGCTACGATTAAAATTAACACCCCAGCTGGTAGCAAACGCACACCTGCCATGAATAGAGGTGTGGTGTGAGGTATCACTCCTTTCATCGCCACCATCGCCGTCCCCCACAGGAAAAACGGGGCGATTAGCAGTAGAAAGGCAAAGGGCATTTGAGAGACACTGAGTTTCGGCTGCATGGGCTTGCTGATGCCTTTGTTTAACAAGTGCAAATATTGCTTTACCCAATTTTACCGAATTATGTCGTTTTGTGAAGGCAAGAGTACTCAGATGTAGCTGAGTTTACCTATGGCTGTGCAAGCTTATTTTAGTGACGCAATTAGTAACAATGTGTCAAAATATATACTTAGATATTATTCTATCAATTATTTATACGTATTTTTTATATTAGTGGTTATGTAAATGTTTTTTTTGAGGGCAAAATCAAGAAGCTCATTATTACTTATAGTACTGTGTGCATTTGGTATATCATTATTACTTGCATTAATTCATATTACATTGACAGGAAATCCTGTTCTTACCATAGTAGGGTTAACTTTCTTTTTTTCAGGCATATTTTTACATTTTAGGAATCAAAATGCAGTTAAAATTCAACCTATATTACCCCCAATAAAGGAAATAACCCCAACAACGAATAATCAAAGAACAATTGATACAAAGGGTGGTGATTATAATGAAAGTGTTGGAAGGGATTATATTAGAGGAGATTATATTGGGCGTGATTCTATAAGTAAAAATATTCAAAATATTACTATTGGAAATAAAGAAGTAGAAGTTAACCCTAATAATATTGTTGAGACATTTGATAAATTCAGGGATATTTTGACGCAAAGTATAACTCAAAGCTCAAATGCATTAGAAGCAATATCTGAGTTTGCAAAAGAATTGACTGAAGAATTACGCAACCATCCAGAAGTAAAAGTATATTTTGGTGTGGATGAAAATATTAGCGTACAAGAATTAGTAAACCAAATTTTCATATATTTATTTACTAAAGCTTATGACCAAATTAACGAAATTAATCAAATTACTCGAATTGCCCAACACGACCAAAATCAAAAAATAAATATTGCCAATGGTTCAGAATTTATAGAACATTTTGAATATCGTGGAAATAATGAATATGATATTTTCTACAGAGGATATACTATTCATTTATTTCAAGAAAAACTTAAACGGTGGCTTTATAGAATTAAAAGAAGTGATTCATCTATTTTTGTTGAACACAGTAAACATTCACGTAATATATACTTTGCGATTGGAAGAGCTATTGACCAAATAGATAATGAAATTGACATGAATTGGAAAAATAGTATAAATAATCTTGAGTAAATTAGTTTAACTACTAAATAGTTAATTAATCCATATTACTGGAAGTTGCCCACCTTTATTATTGCCTTCGCAGGTTATAGCAGTGTTGCAAGTCTGCACCTATTGCTACAAGTCATAATATCTCGACTTAGGAAAACGTAAAAAAGTTTGTATTAGCAAGAGAAATAATCTACGTAAAAGTAACTACAATATACGAAACCACTTTTTCTAGGGTAATAAACTTATGACAGGCGATCGCACCATTAATACTGGCGGCGGCAACTACAACGAAAATATTGGGCGCGATTACATCCAAGGTAATTACTACGCCGCAGGACAACCGCAAAGCCTAATCCAAGCCGCAGCCGAAATACAAGCGTTGCTCAAACAACTAGAGACTAGCTATCCTGCCGACACACCAGCAAGAGATATGGTAGTGGCAACAGAAGTAGTTAAGCGCATCGAAAGCGACCCAACTTGGAAACAGCGAGTTATAGCTGCTGTTAAAGAAGGGGGGTTGGCGGCATTTGAAAAAGCGATTGATAATCCGGCGGGGGCATTTATTACTGGAGCGATTAAAGGCTGGCAGGAAGTGAAAAATGTCTAATGAGTTGATTACCACGCTTGCAAACAGATAGATATGACCATGACAGAACCGCAAACGCCAGAAGCGAAAGATATACAAACGAGCGGTGGTAATTACAATGAGTGGATTGGGAAGCACTATATTCATGCAGAAACAGTACATCTCTATGAAACTGCTGTTAACCCAAGCACTCCATATTAAGATACTGTCCAATCTTCTAGTTGCAAATTAGGAACTTTTTCAAAATCCTTGCGGTTACGTGTAACTAAAATAGCATTCATTGAAAGCGCGATCGCCGCGATACGTAAATCTTGTGTACCAATACGGATTCTTTTACCAATCAAGTCTTCGTAATAATTGAAAGCATCACGGTTCAATTCAAGTATTTTGACATTTTTAAAAAAGTCTAAATTAGCTTGTAGATTCGCATAAGCTAATATCAATTTATCAGATGAGGAAGCCTGTTTAATAATTTTAAACCTCCCTCGCAGTTGTTCTTCGGCTGTAATTATTGTTATGGCAATATCTTCAGCATTGGCTGTATTGACACGCTGTGTTATGCTTGGATGCCGCCGTTGAAAAAGTGAGACACAATCAGTATCAAGTATCCACAAACTCACTTAGTTTGATCCTCTGCATCAAATTGCTGATAATATTCCTCCATTTCTGTATCTAGTTCACGACGATAGGCTTCTATATGTTCCTGCACCTCATCAAATTGCGGATCATCCTTAAACATACCCGCAAATTTCATCCAAGGATGTTCGGTTTTAGGAGGTTCCATTTCCAAAGTAACTATTTCCGCTTTCTCCAAACGTGCTTGCAAACGCTGAATTAGCGTTTTTATGGCTTCTTCTTTAGTAGCACCGGAACTTTGAAAATCTGCTAAACCTAACAAGGTTGCTTTAACTGTGCCATCTGGTTCATTTTCAATCAGTACTTCGTAAGTTAGCTTAGGAGTCTTCTTAGGAGGAACTGTCAAAAAGCCTAAATTCATAATATTATTTGTCTCAAGTATTGATATTGATCATAACTCCCAAAGGTAGTTAAATCCAAGCTATCAGTAGGTGCGTTAACTAAATAACGCACCTTAATTTTTAGGCAAAAGTAGCAACTGTAGATTTTTCTAAATTTGCTACTAATTTCACACCAAACTCCGCCTCAAATACTATTTTGTTGTAATCCAAACTCCAGAGTTCTAAAGCACAATCGTCATCAGATTGAGATGGAAAAATTAATAAATTGACCTTTTGAAACTCTGGATAATACTCACATTGCACTTGGGCGATCGCACCAATCTGTCGTCTATCTAATGCCACAGCCAATCTTAAGATAGCGCTCAATTGACTGACCATTTGCCGATGGTGTTTCGTTAACAAATTCTGATAGGTTTCATGTTTTTTCTTGGGTGGTGATTTGCGATGATAACGGGCTAAATTGGCAATGATTTCTATCTCGGTTTCGGTATAACCAAGTAATTCACCATTACGAATTAAATAGTAAGAGTGCTTGTGATGAGATGAATGGCTAACATAATGACCGCAATTATGTAGTATTGCAGCTGCCCATAGTAATTGCCGCTCGTCTGCTCCCCAGTGGTGTAAGGTACCTTGCGTTTGGTCAAATAAACTATGGGCAAATGCTGCCACGCGATCGCTATGCTCTAAATTAATGTGGTACTTGTTAGCAAGTTTTATGACATTTCGCTCGCGTACTGAACTTTGATAGCGCAGTTTATCTTCAATTAAACCGTGGGTAAGCATCCAGTCTACAATCACACCTTCCCGGAGAGAACGCTCACATACTGTCACTGACTCAGCACCCAAAAGGGTCATTGCTTCCTGTAAAATTACTGCACCAGCGAGTATCACTTCAGCCCGCCTATCTGGCATTCCAGGTATTGCAGCCCTTTCTGAGTGACTCAACTTCCGCAAACGAGTTACTAGTTCCCGTACATCTTTGACGTTAAGCTGGTAACCATTAAGAGTAGAAGGGATAACACCTGACTTTTCTCGTGCATGAACCATCGCTAAGGTTTCAATCGTGCCAGATGTACCTACCAAACGGGGAGATTCACCAAATTGGAGGTTTGTCAGCACTTCATCTACAGAACGTTCTAAAATCCCCCTTGCATAGGCTTGCAGATACTGAAATTCAGAATTGCTGATGGGGTCAGTGTGAATTAACTCGCTAGTTAATCGGACTGCACCGATTTTGGTACTGGTGAGAGTACGCGGTTCATGACTATCGCCCAAAATTAATTCTGTGGAACCGCCGCCGATATCAATAATCATGTGGGGCTGGTTATTAAATTCCATCCCCGACAGCACACCTAAGTAGATTCGTCGCGCTTCTTCTTGACCAGAAATCAAGTCCACACTTAAACCTAACTCCGCTTCTACCTTGTGCAGAAAATCTTTGCCATTAGGGGCTTCCCGCACGGCACTAGTTGCCACTGCAACGATAGTTTCAACGTTTAAAGTTTTGGCAACTTCTTGGAAGCGTCCCAAGGCAGCGATCGCTTTTTCAATGATCTCTGGTTTCAGATTCCCTATAGCAATATCGCGATCGCCCAATCTCACAGTTTCTTTTTCTCTGGCGATAATGCTAAAAGCTGGTAGTGTCGGGTCAATCTTTACTACTACCATGTGCAATGAATTTGTTCCCAAGTCAATGGCAGCAATAATCCTGTGTTGCTCAACTGCTGGAGTTGGAACGCTCTCCCAGCTAGCTGAAACTAAATTCAGCATCTAGTTTTCTCTCTTTAAGAAGGATGGTAAAAATCGGGATACTCGGCACTGGTATGATGCACAACACTCGTATTCTCAGGTTAATCTGATGGCGATGCTACCTGAGATAGAAATACTTACCCTGCTGCTGACAACTAAAGTGCTGATTTTAGATGTATATAAAATCAGCACTTTATATTCTAATTTTACAAATCGCAATTAAAGATATTCTATATATGTAAAGATGCGCTAATTCATCTAACTAAAGTAAAGTTCTTGATTTTTTCTTAATTTTTATGTGGAGAACGCCAGAACGCAACCAGGAACCTGTTTGGCTCGTGATTATCCGGCTTTTGCGGTGGCATAAACCAGAAGGACGGTTAATTTTAATGATTCCTGCCCTTTGGGCTGTGTTTCTGGCAGCCGCTGGTAAGCCACCTTTACCCTTGGTCGGTGTCATCGTCTTGGGTACTCTCGCCACGAGTGCAGCAGGGTGTGTTGTCAATGATTTGTGGGATAGGAATATTGATCCAGAAGTGGAGAGAACACGCGATCGCCCTCTCGCATCCCGTGCTTTATCTGTGAAAGTTGGTATTGTTGTCGCTGTAGTAGCAATGGCTTGTGCTGCGGTTCTGGCTTTTTATCTTAATCCCCTCAGCTTTTGGTTATGTGTGGCAGCAGTACCTGTAATTTTGCTTTATCCAGGTGCAAAGCGGGTGTTTCCAGTGCCGCAATTGGTGCTTTCAATTGCTTGGGGTTTTGGTGTGTTGATTAGCTGGAGTGCAGTAACGCAAACCATTTCCCTACCAACTTGGATACTTTGGGGCGCAACTGTACTGTGGACATTGGGATTTGATACGCTTTACGCCATGAGCGACAAGGAAGATGACCGACGGATTGGCGTTAATTCTAGCGCTCTATTTTTTGGTAATTACGCCCCCACTGCTATTGGAATTTTCTTTGCTGGCACAATTCTATTACTGGTTTGGCTGGGCGTTTCTATCCACCTTCACCTTGCCTTCTGGATTAGCTTAGTACTTGCTACTGCTGGCTGGGTTTGGCAGTACTTGCGATTAAGACAGCAAGACTTACCTAACCCTGTTTATGGTGAGATGTTCCGGCAAAATGTCTGGATTGGTTTTATATTACTTGCGGGGATGATTGTCGGATCTTTTTAAGAGGATGTTTGAAAAGTCATGATTGATGTATCAAATATTTTTTACCCCACCCTAACCCTCACGCCACTTGCTCCACTTGGGGAAACCCCAAGACCGCAGTGGCTCCCCTTATAAAGGGGAGGGAACTGGATCTTTCGGTTTCCCCCCTTTACAAACGCGATCGCTACTCCTGCTGATTGGATTTATCTCAGAGGGAACTGGATTTTTCGGTTTCCCCCCTTTACAAGGGGGGATTAAGGGGGGTAATTAAAATCACAGCCAACCACTTGTAAAACATTCTCTAAGATGCGATCGCCTACTTTTCATGCTCTGAATTCATCAAGCACCTGTGTTGTAGCCTGATGGGTAGAAATAATGGCGATCATTTATTTAACTTAAATTCATATTCAGCAAGCAAAAAGGTATATTACTTTCTCAAAAGTTCATATTCAATAAGCAATATGCTTGATTGCTTACTCAAAAGCCTTGATTGCTTTCTCAAAATGTCTGATTGCTTTCTCATTTCGGTAGATTCAGCAAGTAAAAAGGCATATTGCTTACTCAAAATGCCTGATTACTTTCTCATTTCAGTATATCGCGTACTCATTTCAGTAGATTCAGCAAGCAAAAAAGCTTATTGCTTTCTCATTTCAGTATATCGGGTATTCATTTTGGTGTTTTCCGCAAGCATTTAGATTTATGGCTTTCTCAAACCCCAGTTTGCTTTTCTCTTTAAGTAATTCACGCATTCATTCAGGTGTAAGTTTGAGCCGAAAGCTGGCGTTCTGTTCATTCAGCAAGAATCTTTCAACGGCTTACTAGTGACTCTGCTGGCTCGTTGGTTAAATATTTTAAATATTCAGGTTCGCCAAGGTATTAAAGCCATGAACCAAACATTGCAAACTAAAGCTGAACACATTACTCAAACTACGACAAACGCATATTAGCAAAGTGGTCGAGTAGCAAACGGTGGATAAACCGATAACGGCCACCGACTTGTTGAATTAAGCGACGCTCTGCTGCACGGTTGAGAAATTTAGCATAGTTCCAAGGTATGTAGCCACTGCGCCAAAGTACCAAACGTAGGGAAACGTGCTGTATACAGGCTAATCCCCCACCGGATAATAATGCAATAATAAAAGTAAGACTTTGCGACAAATTTAAAATTAAAGTAACGTCATTAAGTTTAAGAAAATTAAGTAAAAAGGGTTGCAACCAAAGTTGGCTAGAGAAAAAGAGAATATTAAATATAACTGTGATGAAAAGCGTGTTCCTGAACGACGCCCAAATACCTTGATTGGGTGTAAATTTAGTTTTTAAATCAGCCTTTAGTCCCTCAACTAGCCCATAAGTCAGCCCATAAATCAGCCCTAAAATCAGCCCTAAAATCAGCCCTAAAATCGGCCTATAAATCAGCTCATAAATCAGCCCAGAACTCAGCCCTAAAATCAGCCCTAAAATCAAATTTTTGATAAAAGTATTAATTCCTATTTTTGTCACCGACAATTGAATTGCTTCGACTGATTGAATGGAATAATTCCCAGAACTCAGCCCAAAAATCATCCCAAAAATCAGCCCAAAAATCAGCCCAAAAATCATCCCAAAAATCAGCCCAGAACTCAGCCCAGAACTCAGCCCAAAAATCATCCCTAAAATCATCCCAAAAATCATCCCTAAACCCAGCCCTAAAATAAATTTATACAACCACCTTTGCTGACGATTTTGTAACCAATCTGGCTGCATATTCTCAATCAAAAACTCCGTCTGCGTTCCTCTCAATCGCTTTCCTAAAAATGCTAAAAAATGTATATTTTTCTTTCGCTGCGGTTCTCCCTTCCCCACAGGCAGCAAATTAAACCTACGCTCGATATAAGCATCAAATAAATCTTGCTTTGTCTGTATTGCCCTTCCTTGATACGCAATCACCATCATTGAGAGTAATAATGGTGTCCTTGCTAATTCCAAAAATTCCGCGTTTATCTGAATTTCTTGCCATAAATCAGGTCTATTCAACTGATTTAAATAATCTTGAATCTGTCTGTCCGACAACTGCTGCAAACAAACCGCACCATGTAACAGTGTAAGCTGTTCTTCTCCTGCGTGATATTCCTCTTCCCGACAGCAAACAACCAAATCCCGCTTTGCATCCTCACCCAAATATTGATTAATTGCTTTGATGCACTTTTTCTGTCGTTCTAACCCCAACTCATCCAACCCATCCAACAACGGCAAAATATCACCCCGTTCCAACCAAAATCGGCTGATTCTAGGTGTTACATTATATTCTTCCTTGAGTTGAATAATTAACCAATCTAGAATTTTGACGTTATCATCTCGCCATGCCGAAAGTTCAAAGATAAAAGGCATTGGGGCTGTATCATCTCGCTTTGCTGTTTCCAATAATTCCTCTGCCAAATTTAGCAGTGTCGTAGTTTTCCCGCCTCCTGGCTGTCCTAAAATTAATAGCCTGCCACCGATATCTATTCGCTGTAACATTTCCACCATGCGATTGATTTGCTGAGGTGGACTTGTATTCTGGTTTGCAGAGATTGTATACAAGGGTTGCAGTGGGTTTCGTCCGACTCTTTGCGGTTGCTCTTGTTTGTCTAGCTCAATCATCAGCGACAAATGCAGAGAATCTTGCGATCGCTTTTTAACCTTTGTTTCTTCTGCTTCCAGTAGTCGCGGTCTTAAAGTTGGGTCAATTTGTTCTGGTACGTCTTCTGGCTGCTGATATATTCCCCATATCATTAACAGCGTCATAATAATCACAGCACCAAAAATTAATAAACCTTTATGTGGGAAATCTGGAATTCCAGGTAATTGGTTAATTAAATAAGCGATTACATTTGCGGCAATCAGACTAAAAATGGAAAAAAATATCCGATTTTTGGACAGCTTGTTCATGCAGGGGATTTGAAAGCAAAGACTACTTAGATTGATTATCCCTATGTTTGAGTATTACTGCTGACAGCCTTGGCGAATAGAATTTGTGGCTATACAAACAAAGCCCACCTTTGTGGGCTAAAAGAAAATCAAACTTTTTATATAACCCACGCAAGCACAGAGAAGTCTGAGCGGAGCGGAAATTTCCTGGTTATGGTGAGTTGTCCTTGACCATCTTTCCAAGTCCTTAATGAAAATCTATTTCATTAACTGAAAATTTAGTGTAAGCTGTTGTCTAAGTTTATTGAGTTTAATTCTCAACAAGTAAGAACTAAATCACAACTTCCACAAGTCCGCTATCAGTAGAGCAAGACCTTACTGATGCGCCTTGGTAGGCGGGTAATGCTTGCCTCACCAACTTGGCGCTCACTCAAAAGCGATTAGTAGTTAGTCAAATTTACTGACTAATAATCGTTAATCCAGATGCTAATGATTTTTACCAAGTAATTGTCATGTCTCAGAAATCAAATGCCCTGTGGTTAAATACAAGTCCTAGTTTGCAATACTTTGCTGAACCGTTGTTGTTTGAAATGTCTCACTCAGTGAGAATGAAACAGTGGGAATATTGTCAAGACCAAGATGAGTCAAGTTCTCTAGATATAGCTGTTCTCCGACTCCATAATTATCTCCAATCGTGCGATCGCACAGTTCACCTAATTGGTCATGGCACTGGAGGATTACTAGGGCTACTCTATGCTCGTCGATATCCAAGAAAAATCAAGTCTTTAACGCTGTTAGGCGTGGGTTTTGATGCAGCCGTTGATTGGCAATCACATTACTATATGCATTGCCAGCACTTAAGTCGTCAAAAAACTCTGACGACGATGGTTTACAACCTGTTTGGCTATCACGATGAACGAACTATCAACCGTTTAGTAAAGCTGTTGAAACGTGACTTAGATTGTTCTCTCTCTCCAAACTCTCTGTTTCAACGTTTGCGTATACCTCCAAGTTCAGTCCCAGTACCTTTAATGGTTTGTGGTGGCTTGAACGACATTATTGTCGAACATGATGCATTGCAAGGATGGGAACCGTATTTGAAAAAAGGCGATCGCTTATGGTCGTGTCCAGAAGGAGGACATTTTTTTCACTTCTTCCAGCCTCAGCTAGTAGGAGAACAAATTCTTAACTTTTGGGAATCTTTACAGCCCTCAAATTCAGTTTTTTCTGCTCTTAAACTTGAAAGCAGAATAAAGGCGTCAGAAGTCAGGATTCAGAAATGACAATAAATTGAGGATAAATAATGTTGCAAATCTTTGTCAGTGAAATTATCAAGCGAAGCGCATTTTCTATAGCAACACAGATAGTTTTATGATTGAACCAGCAAATCACTGTATCTTTAAAACTTCTGAATTAGCTTTACAATAATTTTACAATAAACCCGTATTTTCCCGGTGTACACGAAGTTTTCGAGAATATCTATTGAAGTAGCTTCGCAACACTACGAATTTAGTTTAGTAGTTGGGTATATGACTATGAAATTCAGATTCACCCAACTCGATGAAGCGATCGCATTTTGTCAAAGTCGCCATGATATTTCTATTTTCTCTTGGTAGCCTTGGTATTATCGGGGGAAGTTTTTTTCTAAGAAAAGCTTTTAGCAGTACCAGTGAGTCAGAAATCATAACTGATACATCACGCTATCAAGAAATCCGTAATCAGCTATGGGGTAATAATGACGACATTAAATATTTTCCTCATGAGATTCCTGCTGATGCTAAGAATGTCCATATCGCTTACTCTCCGGGATTATTACAAGGAGGTAGTTATTTTCAAGCTAGGCTAAAAGAGCCACCAGAAAAGATCCAAAAATTACTTACACAATATAGAAATATTGCCAAGCACAAATATATAGGTGGTGACACTAACGACCATATAAACCTACCAAATGGTGTGCCAACAACTTTTTTTTACACCAGTGACTCTGCTGTTGAATCTTTTCCAGCTACCTATGAAATATTAGTATTGAATGCACAAGATAGAGGTAGTGCAGGATTTAAGTGGAATCATGGTGATAGCTATGGAGTAGCAATTGATAAATCAGCTTCAGAAATTATCTATTGGGGTGAAAAATGGTAGAGACGCGCCATAAAACGTCTCTACTAAAATTTTGACTGCTATGAGAAAAATTATTATTGGGGTGATGGGGTCTGGAGAGAAAGCAACAGCAAATGATTTGCAAAATGCCTATGAACTCGGCCAAATTATTGCTAAACAGGGATGGGTTCTACTCACAGGTGGGAGAAATGTGGGAGTGATGGATGCAGCAAGTAAAGGTGCAAAATCTGGTGATGGTTTAACTATTGGAATTCTTCCTAATAATAATCGAGATGGAATTTCTCAAGCAGTGGATATTGCTATTTTCACAGATATGGGAAATGCGAGAAACAATCTTAATGTTCTCAGCAGTAATGTGGTAATCGCCTGCGGGATGGGTACAGGAACTGCTTCAGAAATTGCCTTAGCTTTGAAAGGAAATAAGCCCGTAATTCTGTTGACTAACGATGAAGAAAGCAAAATTTTTTTCAAAAAGCTGTCGCCAGAAAATGTTTACATTGTAGAGACTGTGGAAGATGCGATCGCCACTGTCAAAACAGTTTTATAAATGAAACAGCTTTACAAAAATAAATTAAATTTAATAAAAAAACATTCTCTGTTAGAAAAGTCTTTGGTAGTAGAAGTGGTTAACCTATGATTTATTGAAATTAATATAGTTAAAACAGCTTTCCCTCTTCCGGTAGAACTGTCATTAAGTAGTCTAGAGTATTTAATTATAAAAGGAACTACACAGTTTATATGTAAACGTGAGAGGAGCTAGCTTATATATTATGTATATACAGAAAACACAACTTAGAGAAGAACGAGTATTAGAAGGGTTACAGATACTTGTTGCTGACAACCAGCCAGATGATCTAGAGTTGCTGACTTTTATTCTTGAAGAAGATGGGGCTTCTGTTGTCTCAGTGGCTTCTTTATATGAAGCGATAGAGGCCTTATCATATCAAACCTTAAATATTATATTCGCTAGTATTAATTTGCTGAAAAATTCTACGCTGCTAGCAAAAGTAAAAGCTCAAGCGCTGGAAACAGGGAAAGAAATTTTGACAGTTGCAGTATTGGATACAAATAGATGCACTTACCCTAAAACATTTTTAGAGATGGGTTGTCAAACATATATATCCACGCCGCTTGACCCCACCGAAGTTGTAAGCTTAGCTGCCGCTTTTACGCAACGGTTATAAGAAACTACTTGGTTCTTTCAGTATTTTTACTATTTAATAGTAAAGCTTGTAACTATAGCAAGTCAGCAGAAACAGAGATAAACGCTGGATTATACCTTAATTATCGGCACTGAGTACTCAAATTAAGATATTGCGAGTAAATGCAACGGTAGTAATCGCCAAGCGATCGCCTTGCTAGGGGCAAGGAGACAGGGGAGCAGGGAGCAGGTGAAGCAGGGGAAGCAGGGGAGAAATAACTTACCTTGACTCTTGGCTCTTATACCAATTCACGAAAATCTTGATAGATATACATTTCTTTTAGGGACACGGCATTGCCGTGTCCCTACCAAAGTATTTGTATCATTCTTCAAGTGAAATGGTATTAGCTCTGGATTCCTGACTCAGCACTCTTAATGCCCAATGCTCAATCCCCAGTCCCCAATCCCCACAGTGCATTACTAAAAACCGTTACACTTCATTGCAAATTAAGAAGATAGACTGAACAACATGATAAGTAGTAATGATGTGAAGAAACAGCAGAGCATTAGCAAAGGAGAACATAGTGGCAATGGAATCAAATTTCTTAACGGGCGCAGTTGTACCAAATGAAGATTTCAGCGAATATGTTGCCCACCTGCAACTTCATATGACCTTACAAGCTCGTAATCTGGTTCCAACCCTGAAGCAGACTCATCAAGATAGTCGCCAGCAATTACTCCATCAGACCCAAGCCAATTTTGAAAAGCTAGTTTCTCGGCAAGGGTCACAATCTATATAAAATTTAAACAAAATTAAAATAAGATAGAAGCAGATATTGTTGGGTAAACGCCAGTGGTGTTCTCACAAGGTCTGCTTTTTCTGCGTTTTTATAAGTATATTAGTTACGAAAATCACTCTTTTGGCGCAATAGCCGGAAGCGGAAAGCCGTTAAGATTATTGCAGCAGTATCTCACCGAGAGCAATTTAGTTAAGGCGAAATGGCGGCTCGAATCAAAATGACCTCAATACTTCCCCGAAATCTCAGCGTTGTCATCCGACCAGTCCAATACCGGGATCTGGACGGAATTGAGCGCTTAACTCAAGAGTCATTCGCAACCCTAACTCACAAGGGATCAGGTTTTGCCATACGCCAAATGCAATGGTTACGCCGTTGGTATGGATTACTCAAATTTTTGAGTTGGTTTCCTAATCCGCTACAGTACCGCTTTTGCGGCTATGTAGCAGAGCAAGGACGGATGCTGCTGGGGATGATTCAGGTGTCACCGTTTAACCGAACACGCAGCACTTGGCGAATTGATCGAGTGATGCTAGAGCAGGGTGCAGATAAGCAGGGAATCGGCTCGCAACTTTTGCGCCATTGTTTTGAATCGATTCTGGAAGCTCGCACCTGGTTACTGGAAGTCAACGTCAATGACAAAGAGGCGCTGGCGCTGTACCGACAAAATGGATTTCAACGTTTGGCGGAAATGACATATTGGGAAATTGAAGCGGAATTACTGGCTGAGTTGGCACAAGGAGAGCCAGACTTACCCAATCTCTTACCAGTGAGTAACGCCGATGCCCAGCTACTATATCAACTAGATACGGCATCAATGCCACCTTTAGTCCGTCAGGTTTTTGATCGCAACACTCGCGATTTCAAAACGAGTTTGTTTGGCGTGTTAACTGATGCCGTCAAGCAGTGGGTAACCAAAACAGAAATAGTGAGTGGCTACGTGTTTGAACCCCAACGTAAAGCAGCGATCGGTCATTTTCAAGTGCAACTTGATCGCAAAGGTGAAGTTCCCCATGTAGCAACGCTGACGGTTCATCCAGCTTACACTTGGCTGTATCCAGAATTACTGTCTCAGTTGGCTCGCATTGCTCAAGATTTTCCGCAGCAGGGTTTGCAACTAGCGTCTTCAGACTATCAGCCAGAACGAGAAGAGTATTTAGAGCGAATTGGGGCAAAACGTATAGAACATACGCTAATCATGTCTCGTTCGGTATGGCACAAGCTACGGGAGTCGAAATTCGTCTCTTTAGAAGGAATTCAGTGGACTGATATGCTGCAAGGTCTACAACCAGCACGTAAACCAGTACCAGGTGGAATGTCATGGTTACAACCAGGAAAATCGCCATCAGATAGACCATTGCCAGCCAAGTCAGAACCTCTGAACTTTTCGGGAAAAAACACAAGTATGGAAGCATCTTGCCAGCCAGAGTCAGCAGATGCAGAGCAGGAGAAGTAGGTGTTACCCCAAGAACAGCAAAAGTCGTTTATCTCAGCATTGGGTTTAGATTTGGGTCGCAAGCGGATTGGTGTAGCAGGATGCGATCGCACGGGTTTGATTGCCACAGGCATCACTACAGTTGAGCGCACATCTTTTGACCAAGATGTTGAACAAATACGACAAATAGTTAATGAACGCGAAGTGCAAATCTTGATTATTGGCTTACCTTATTCAATGGATGGCTCCCTGGGATTTCAGGCACGTCAAACCCAAAAGTTTGCTACAAGACTTGCTAAAGCGCTGAAACTGCCTCTGGAATATGTGGATGAGCGATTAACTTCATTTCAGGCAGAACAACTGCTAATAGCTGAGAATCGTTCTCCATCACGCAATAAAGGTCTGATTGACCGAAAAGCAGCCTCTTTGATTTTGCAACAATGGTTGGATATTAGACGTGCCGGTTCACACCCTAGCGTAGTAGCTGTTGAGTATTGATACCTTTTTACATGATATTCTGAAAACGATTACCCAGCAGTTGTAGCTACGTTTCAAGCTATTTGGTTGACATTTTCTGTCATTCAACAGTTAAACGATTACCACATTTGCTGACATTTATTAAAGTTTTACAACTCGGCTATGTTTTCCTCTGAATTTCCTGAAGAAAATGATAACGCTCATGCGGGTTCCATCACTTTAACCGATGAAAAGGGGCGATCGCTCGAATGTTATATCGAGCATTCCCTTGAGGTAGATGGGCAAGAATATGTTTTACTTCTTCCTGTAGACTCACCTGTAGAGATTTTTGCTTGGCAAGGTGAGGAAGAAGAAGAAGAAGCTCTGCTAGTAGAAGATGATGCCGTCATTGATCAACTTTTTACCACAGCCCAAGCTGTACTATCTGAGCAAAACCTGATTCTAAAAAATACAGCTTATGCTCTGACGGTTGCGGGTGATTTACCACCAGTTGAAGAGTCAGAACTTTTTACCTTAGAAATCGAAGACGACGAGGCAGATTTAGAGCCAGAGCAACTACAGCTACTCTCTAGCTTCTATCACGAAGATCAGGAGTATGCAATTTATACGCCTCTTGATCCACTGTTGTTTTTTGCACGAATAACAAAAGCAGGTACACCTGAATTACTTTCACCAGAAGAGTTTCGTAAAGTTCAACCGCTGTTAGAGGAACATCTCTTTAATGAAGTTGAATAAAATTAAAAATTCGTCTTGAAAAGTTTGCTCAACGGGGGAAACCCCCGCACGCAACTTTTCGCAAAATTAAAAATAAAAATGTAACATTTTAAAATTTTTAATTGGGAATTTTTAATTATAATCGTAATCTACCTAAACCTCTTGCCGATAGCCAAGAGGTTATAACATACAACGCTTCATAGAATGTAGAAGTGGTGGAACTTTGGGGTGCTGAAAATGAGTTATAGAACTTGAAGTTGAGTAAATTGAAGAAGTCATTCAACACCCGCATTGATAAAGAAATAGATTTATATGCCAATGTAGAACCTTTACAGCCAAGCGAGAAACTCACAAATACTTAACAAGAAACTGTGGAACTAGTACCGCTACGCGGAATTCGTAATTACGAATTACGTTTTCACAAAGGTTTCAGGCATTTTCAATTGATGGTTTTTTTACGCCGTGCTGAACTAGCTTTAGCAATTAATACTGAAAAAGCTCGTTCAGAAATGATTATTACACCAATATTGTTGGAAGTTAAACGTAGGGGAAGTTATCCAATTAGTTTATTTTCGGTAACAGATTTTAATGTAGATGTAGAAAAAGGACTAAAGTACAATTATTTCATCTACAAGAAAGAAACAAAGCTAGTAAAATTTATGGCGCGGTAACAACCGGGGATATTTGGAAGTTTTTGAAGTTAGAAGAAAATTACGTATATTATTGATTTGAATAACTATTACATTAAAACGATAGACAAAAATTTAGGTATTTTATCTCAAAGTGTTCGGCGAGATAAGGGAGAATAACTAATAACTAATGCTTCATACTTAATGCCCCTTGCCCAATACCCAAAGCTCAATTACTGCTGACTATGACTTGGAACAATATCTTACAGCCTGACTTGATTTTAGAAGGTTCAGTGTTGAACCTAACGCCAGACATTATCCAAAAATATGGGCTGAAGGGGCTGGTTTTAGATGTAGATGAAACCTTAGTACCTTTTACAGTGGGAGTTGCTTCCCCAGAATTACAACAGTGGGTGGAGCAAATTCGTGCCTGTGTTGCACTGTGCTTGGTGAGTAATAACCTAAGCGAAGCACGAATTGGTGGAATTGCCCGCTCTCTTAACCTGCCTTACTACTTGGGTGCAGCCAAGCCCTCGCGGCGCAAAATCAGAGCAGCACTTACAGCCATGAATTTACCAGTGCATCAAGTGGGGATGGTAGGCGATCGCTTATTTACTGATGTCATCGCAGGTAATCGCTTGGGAATGTTTACAATCCTTGTAGAACCGATTGTCCATCCAGACGCTGCTCTCCGTTCTCATCCAATACGCAACTTTGAAGTCTGGATATCCGAAATTTTAGGAGCCTCTATTACTCCTAAAAAAACAAAAATTCACAAACCTTGACAAATCATCAGGAAAGTAAATCTAAAGAAATGATTAAAAAAACTTACCCAAGCGAAAAAATCGGGGATTATAAGTGTTAATAACATGGGGTCAGCAAAAAAAGACCTTAACTCATAACAGATAAATATAAACCCGTAAAGCGTCAGCCTTCACTTATAGAGGGACTGGCGCTTTACAAATTGAGTTAGGAGTTAGAAGTTATGAGTTATGAATTCAATTTAACTCCTAACTCCTAATTCATAACTTCTAGCTTTTTAGATGCCCAAAACAATTGTTGTTAAAATCGGTACTTCTAGCCTGACTCAACCAGAAACAGGACAATTAGCACTGTCTACCATTGCTACTTTAGTGGAAACACTTTGTTATTTAAGACGCCAGGGGCATCGAGTGATTTTGGTTTCCTCTGGTGCTGTGGGGGTAGGTTGTGCGCGGTTGGGTCTAACCGAACGCCCCAAAGCGATCGCGCTCAAACAGGCAGTCGCAGCAGTTGGACAAGGCAGATTAATGCGCGTATATGATGATTTATTTACTACCTTACAACAGCCAATTGCTCAAGTATTGCTAACTCGCAGCGACTTGGTACAACGCAGCCGCTATCTCAATGTTTACAACACCTTTCGGGAACTCCTGGGATTGGGGGTAATTCCCGTAGTGAATGAAAATGATACGGTAGCAGTTGAAGAATTGAAATTTGGTGATAATGATACCCTTTCGGCATTGGTTGCCAGTTTAGTAGAAGCAGATTGGCTATTTTTGCTCACAGATGTAGATAGATTGTACTCAGCAGATCCGCGTTCTGTACCGGATGCCCAACCGATCGCTTTGGTTAGTAGTATTAAAGAATTAGCTCAATTGCAGATACAAACAGGCTCTCAAGGCTCTCAATGGGGTACTGGTGGGATGGTGACCAAAATTTCTGCGGCGAGAATTGCGATCGCGGCTGGTGTGCGGACTGTAATTACCCAAGGGCGATTTCCGCGCAATATAGAAAAAATTATCCAAGGTGAACCTATAGGTACACACTTTGAGGCGCAACCAGAACCGACTTCTGCCCGTAAACGTTGGATAGCTTACGGTCTTGTACCAGCTGGTAAATTATATTTGGATGAAGGTGCGATCGCGGCAATTTCTCTAGCGGGAAAATCCTTATTGGCGGCTGGAATTAAAGCAGTAGAAGGAGACTTTGACACACAAGATGCTGTGCAATTGTGTGATATCAAGGGTGAAGAAATCGCCAGAGGAGTTGTAAATTACAGCAGCGATGAACTGCAAAAAATTCGCGGGCGTCATTCGCGAGAAATTCCTACAATTCTAGGTTATGACGGTGCTGAAACCGTAATTCATCGGGATAATTTAGTTTTGATTTAGTAAAGTTATAGCAATTGCCAGGCACATGAAATACACCCCACCCGCGCTGTCGCGCACCCTCCCCAAAGCATCGGCTACCGTGTATACACAAATCAAATTACCCCCCTTAATCCCCCCGATGCATTGGTGGGAAACAAGAAATCTAGTTCCCTCCCCTTTGCAAGGGGAGGGTTAGGGTGGGGTAAAAACTTGGTTAATCAGCTATTTTAGACTTGTGTATACACCGTAGCTTACCAAGGGTAGCCACTGCGTTGGGCGGGCAATGCCGACTCTATAAACTACCAAAATCGCTATTTCACTGTACCAGTACAAAATTGTAGCCAGTACTAGAAGAACAAGATTGGCTTGATTCACAAGGCTCAACTTTGACTAAAAAGACTCCACCCTGGCGTTGACCTGATGGCGAAAACTGAATTTTTCCGGTTGCTCCTGTTGCTGAAAAATTAGGATTGGACAACGCTTTTTGCAAACTCTGGCGGGTGATACCCTCTTTTAAGCCAGCAATAATTACTTGCATAGCATCATAAGCGATCGCAGTTCGTGGACTTACCTGTCCGCCCCAAAGTTTAATAGCTTTATCACCAAAAGAATTGTTTCCACCAGCATTATTATTAGCATTCTGATGCCAAGGTACAGGCAGTACTATCCCTTTGACATCTCCTTGCCCAAACTTTAAAAGTTTTTCGCCATACATCTGTTGGGAACCAAAAAGAGCAAGCCTACCTTTATTTTCTCTAGCCACATCGATAGCTGCATCGATTTTGTCTGGTCTAGGATTTAATAGTAAGGCTTCTGCACCATCAGTTATGGCTTTAGTGATAAAATCACTGGCTCTAAAATTTTGAGCTGATAAATTGCATTCTGTGTCCGTAACTTTGCCACCAGCTTTAGCAATGAAATCAGCGTATTGTTTTTTAATTGCCTGACTTCTTTCTGCTTGTGCCGAATCTAAGCAAATAGCGACATTTGTTCGCCGTTCTTTTTTAACGATATATTCGGCAATAGCTTGAGTAAAGTTGTCACGATCTGGACTTGCATAAAATACGTATCTTGTCTGTCCAGATTGTGTTTGGTCTTGTCGAGATTGCGTTGTTGGACTTCCAGGAGAAATCCTGACCAAACCCTTATCGTTATAAATTTTTTCGTCGCGGCCAAATCCTACGACTGCTACAAGGCTAGAGTCTTTAACAAATTGATCATCTAGCTCTTTTATCTTGTCAAATTTATCAACACTGGCAATTTGAATTGCCAACGGTAAACCCTTGATTCCACCACTATTATTAACTTCATCTTGAGCTTGCGCCACTCCGCGTAAAAGCTCTTTCGCCTCATTTAAAGTCAGACCAATTGGTGCTATAACCGCAACTTTTAAAACTTGCGATTTAGCAATTTTGGCGTTATTCAAATAAATTAATGATTCTGGGTCATTACGATTGCTTTGCAGAGATGATTGAAATTTAGTGACAGCAGTGGCAAAATCATTAGATGCAAAAGCTTGTACTCCTGCTTCTTTATCAGCAGTTTTATCTGCCGTCACTAAAATTTTTGCACCTAAACTGACTCCTTCCGGAAAAGGGGAATTTGGTAGTAAAGGTGAAGGTGGGTCATACATTGCATTTTTTGAAATACTCGATGAAAATCTCCCTACTATAAATAAAATACCTGCTACCATTACTCCTGCTATACCCAGAGAAACAAGTAACCTAATATTTTCTTTTTTATTATTCATAAATTATTACCCAAATTAACTAAATTAATTCTTGAATTTAAATACCCGTCTTGATTAATCAAAAGTATTGCGAAATTAATTTGTTCATTAGTTGAGAAATACCCAAAATAATAAATGATAGTAAGCCAGCAAGAATGACTAGCAATACGACAATCAGTATTCCATTGGGGCCTGATTGCAGAGGATTAGCAATTCGGAGATTTTGGAATACAACTACAATGAAGATGTTTGTAATTACGGCAATAATAAATAAATAAATTTTTTCAAACAACGAGCGAGATTGACTAAAGAGCAACACCCCTAAAATTATTAGCCATAATCCAGAGCTAAGCCAGATCGTGCTGATAAAACTTAAAAGAGCGATCGCCACGAATGAACTACCAGAACCAGCGATTATTGCTCCGGGTAATAATTCTTTAATGGAGAATGGCGGTATGTATACAGTCGCTTGCTGGTTAGCAGTATGTTGGTTTTTCACCTGTTGTGGTGAAGCCTGCTCTTTGCCCTTACCTGAAGGCTGAGTTTGTGGCTGTGGTGCCGAGATGTAATGAGGTGAAATTATTGTGGGAGGTACACTCATCTGTGAAGGCAGAGAGTTTAAGTCTTGTAATACTGCTTGCACTGACTGATAACGCTGTTCATGGGTTTCTACCAAAAACTTATCAATAATCAGCCCTAATTCCTCACTTATCTCTTGTGACAAATGCTGTCGCCAATTAGAAGTCCAGCTATAGCCTTGTTTCATCCACAGTTGTGAGGGAGCAACATTTGTCAGCATATGAAAGCAAGTTATTCCCAAACTGTAGATATCGCTGGCTGGATAAGCTTCACCTACCTGAATTTGCTCAATTGGTGCATATCCCAAAGAACCGATGATTGTTCCTGGTGAACCGTTTACTGATTCTGTCTTTTGCTTTGCAACACCAAAATCAATTAGCACCAACTTACCATCATATTGACGGCGAACGATATTTTCTGGCTTAATATCTCGATGAATCACCTGTTGTTGATGTATTGCCCCAAGTACAGGTAACAAATCATTCAAAAGTTGACGAATCTTTATTTCATCAAACATCCCTTGCTGGTTTAATTCCTGCAAAAGATTTTGCCCTTCAATAAACTCCTGCACTAAATACAGATAGTCATCTTCTTTAAAGTAGGCATACAAAGTGGGAATTTGATCATGTTTCCCTAGTTCTTGGAGGCGTTTTGCTTCTCTCTCAAACAACTCAGTCGCTTTTTTCTGTGCCTCACTACCACGACCATTATAAAATTGAGAACGTACAAGCTGCTTGACAACGCATTGTTCATTCAGCTTGTCTATATCCTCTGCAATATAGGTGCAAGCAAATCCCCCTCTTCCAAGTGGTTTGATAATGCGGTAACGATTTCGTAGTAGTGATACCAACCCTGTCCCGCAACTTAGACAGAAGTTTGCCTCATCAGGATTTTGAGGATTAGCGCAATCGGGATTGAGGCAGCAGATCATATAATTATCGCTGTCATTTTAATTGTTATTAAAATATACCTCAAATTCAATAGAACTACTATGAAAATAAGGAGCTACTGTGTATTTTTAAGAAAATTTACCAAACTCCGCCAAATCTTTGTGCTTTTGTAATGGGTAGTCCGCTCAAGTCGGGAAACCTGCCCTGGTCTTATTGGTTCTTTCTCCAAAATCTCTCTAGCATTTTGTGTCATATAAGATCCTGCTATCAAACGTTCGACATCGCTAGTTTCGTTCCGCCAAAATCGAGAGCTAAAATCAATGTCATAGTTTTTATATTCTTCCCATACTACCACAACGTCTAGTTTCTTTCTCTAGAAAGATGTTTGCGATCGCCATAAATTCAACACTAAAGAAAGCTGTACTATTTAGAAATTCATGACTACCGATCCAGATCCATTTTTCGATTTAACTGAGGCTAAAGAACCTCCTCGCTCTCTTGATATTGAGCATGAAGCGGCTCCTATTGAACCAAAAGAAGTTAGCAGAGATGTCCAGCCAGACCCTCTTCCTGGTGATTTTAACAGCCAAGAGGAAAGCACAGAGGATATTGAAAATAGTCCAATAATTACTGCCAATCTTTCGGCTGGCTAGCTATTTGAAACCTCAATTATGAACATTGTTGGCTCAGTCAGGGCAAACACATCTGAATTTTTCCAAAATATAACTACTACAAGTACGGGAATCTAAAATTTAGATAAGTTAGCCCTGCTGAATTATTTAGGAAATAAGACTATGCCTAAAATAGTAGATGTCGATTTTAATTCTGTTGATGTAGAGTTATTTCTGCAAGAGATGACTACAACGCAAATAGATACTGTAGTTGGTGGTTGTTGGCAAGCTAAAAAACCTAATCCTTGTGTTTGTGTAGTCATTATTCAGGGAGGTATAAATAATGTAAAAAATACCTATAAAGCTCCAGGTGCAATCGAAGGTAAGAATGTTAACAGCGTAAACAATTCTGGAAAAATTTACATTAATGGAAGAGAGATAAAATCAAAGTCATAGCTTTTTAATCGCCTCTTTTTGAGCCAAGTATGTCGTCAATAAACTGTTGCAATTTCTCATAATGTGAGCCTTTCCAATAAATGCGATCGCAATCTGGACAGCGGTTAAAATTATCAACCTGCTGCACATTTTTTGGCAGTTTTTCAATAATAGATTGCTTATCTACAGATTCTAATAATCCGTTGCATCGTAAACAACGTTGAAAAGGTGATACTAATTTAAATAAGTCAAAGCGTTGCAGTATTTCCAAGGTTTGTTGCTGAGGGTTAGTATTTCTTACATAATATCCATGTATCACCAAACTACGCATCAACAAACCTTTATCACGCGTCAAGAGAATCCGTTCTTGGCAAGAGGAAATATTTGCTAATTCTTCATCTTTGTAATCATTGCGGTATAGAGTATCAAAGCCTAAAAGTCGTAAAGATGTTGCTAGCTTACCTAAGTGAATATCTAAAACAAACCGGATAACACTAAGCGATTTTGGTAGAACAGAAACACTTGCTGTATTAATCTCCCTAGCAGAAATTGGATAAACATCAATATTATCTCTATCCTGGACAATATAAGAAAAATTTACATATTTTCCATTAACTTTTATACAATCAACTTCAGGATGAGGGACGCCCAAGGCCTCAATCATGTCTTTAATTGAGGCTCTCTCACCAAAAAAATGAGCTATTTTTATTTGCTTTTGATGCCGTGGTAAAAAATAATTCAATTCTGCATAGAAGCTAAAATATGCAACAGCCATAGTATAAATCTTTAGATTACTTAGGGCTTATTCTTTTGTTTCCCCTTCTTCATAATCAGGAGAACTTGCCTGAACTGCTTGTAATAAATTATTACAATTGCGAAAGTTTATCTTTAGTATTGAAAGTATAAATGCTCATTTTAGTTAGACTCATCTAGCATAGAATACTTGCTAGCCTTTATTTAACTAGCTTACAGGAATTCATAACTTGTATTAAGCTTCACAAAATTTATCGAATACTTGCATTTGTTATTGAGTTTAGTTACAATTAAGCTAAATAACTTAAATGTGATTGATAAGAAGTTAGATTAGGTAGTAGAGCAAATACTAAATTTGCCAGTGCTGATGTATGTAACACCACCTAATCTTGAATGTTAGCTTCTTAATCTAGGCTGTAAGAGTAAATTAACCATTTACTCTTAATTCGGCTATTCTTATTTTTTTCTAAAATTATTGAGAAATATTTGCAATATGTATAGATTGATAGATACATTAAAGGCAGATAGTGTGAAAGAATTCAGGAAATGGTTTGCTAATGCGATCGCTATTGATCAAGTGTTCCTGAATTTAGCTTTAATGCATACCTTGCAAAGGTGGCGTAGAAGTATGCTTTTATGCGTAAAGACAGGATCTGTCGCTAGCAATGCAATTCAAGATAACTTCAGCAAAACTTTAAATAAGTACCTTGCTGTTTGCAATATTTGCCATTGTAATATTAGCCACACGGTTACTAGAGAGAGATTGACTATCGGATACTCTTAAGCGATCACTCAGATGTTGCTAAAAAGTTTTCCTTTTTTGAAGAAGGCTACGCAACATCGCTCAGAGTTGAACATATTTGATTTTTACCAGGAAACTTAGTTGAGAAAAGCTGAGTTTCAGCGAGTAAAAATTTCTGAATAACCAAGCCATCGCGGATACAGAATCAAGGTTGTTGATACGGAAAAATCTCTCTTTGGGTTATTGCACCCTATTATAGAGAGTTTATTAACCGGAAATAAGTTTCCTGAAAAGGATGTTATAAAGTGGCTACTTGGCTTTAAATAGTAAATGCATATTGTTCTTTTTTAGCTTCTAAAGTTCAAGAGATTGTCGCCAAGAATACAATTTTAGGTTGTGCCTATCCTTTGTCCATAAAATAAATTAATGAGTACAGTTTGATGGATACTTTTTTTTGTTCTGACTATTCACGCCAAACAGGAGAAGATATTATTGGTAGCGCGACCAATTATCAAACTTATGTTTTAGTTGAGTGTCCTCCACCTTGGATGTCAGAAGCCTTTAATTCCAAATGGGTTCCAAGGAATTTGAGGATTTTAGTAGAGGAAGTGAAGCGTGCTAAGTTACCGATTAGATTCCTCTTAATTGCTAATGATTCATCGCATAAAGTAGACGATACAACTGTTTTAATTTATCAAAGACAGGAGGGGTTGAGTAATGGATATCGCAAGCAAGAGTTTAAACTGGCAAATATTGAGCAAGTAGCAGCAGTTGTCCAAAAATGGTTATCGGGTATAAGTTCTGCCTCAGAAGTTAACACTAGTGAGACTAGAGATATTTTAGTTTGTACTCATGGTAGCCATGACAAGTGTTGTGCTAAATATGGAAATCCCTTTTACTTCAACGCTATCGCTACTATTTCTGATTTGTACTTAGATAATGTGCGAATTTGGAAGTCAAGTCACTTTGGTGGACATCGTTTTGCACCAACAATTATAGACTTGCCAGAAGGAAGATATTACGGTGTTCTTGAGCAAGATTCCTTGAAAGCGATTTTGACTCGAACTGGCGACATTCAATGCTTAAATAAAATCTATAGAGGCTGGGGAATTCTGCCTACCGCGCTTCAAATTTTGGAAAGAGAACTAATCCTTCGCCACGGATGGGATTGGTTTAACTACAAAGTTGCAGGCAAAATCCTAGAGCAAAGTTTAGATAATAATACAATTTTAGCTGAGCTAACTTTTGAAAATACTTCTGGTTCTGTCTACACTTACCAAGCTAAGCTTGTAAAAGATAAATGCCAGAGTCAACGAGTCAAAAGTTCTTGCCATGCTACACAAGAATTAGAAGTAATTAAATATGCTGTTGCTAGTCTTGGGGTTACCTCTAGCAAGTTAGTAACTTATAGTGTGTAAAAATCTGGTTTTTATATCTATACAGTTTAGTTAAGATTCAAAATCAAAATTTTATGTAACGTGAATTCAACAGAATTCGACAGATTTAATGTACCTTAACGCAAATTTGACAAACCTCTCCCTGCCTTGAACTAAAGTTCAAGTCTGTCCCTCTCCGACTCGGAGAGGGACGGTTTTGCGTAGTAAAATCTCTTAATTTTGTAAGCAAAATGTCTGTTTGTCTTCTCAAACCCCAGTTTGCGTTCTCATTTTGCTTAAATGCTTTCTCAAACTGGGGTTTGCTTACTCATTTCAGTAGATTCAGCAAGCATTTATAGATATTGCTTTCTCAAACTGGGGTTTGCTTACTCATTTCAGTAAATTCAGCAAGCATTTACAGATATTGCTTTCTCAAACTGGGGTTTGCTTTCTCATTTCAGTAGATTCCGTAAGCATTTTGGTATTTTCCGCAAGCAAAAAGGCATATTGCTTGTGTCTCTACTAACGTATTTGGATTATTCTGAAAGTTACATGGTATAAGATACCATTTGCTTTTACTTTCTCTGCGATCGCTCTCACTAAGATTGAGTGTAATGAAGAGCAAATGCTCTTGCAGCTGGTGTCAACCAGTAGGTGTTTTTCTTCCAAGATGAAATTTTGTCGCTCAAAAGCTTATTCTGTCTGGCTTTGAACTCTGTTTTATCAATCTTGAGGTTGACACCCAACCTGCTAACCCTTGCTGGAACTGCTTTTACAATGATTAATCCTTCTCGGTGTCTTGACAACCAAACGCCGAAAAGCTATCTTAGTTTCGGGTTGACACTTTTGAACCTTGAAAACCAAATATATCAACGCTTCTACACCCCAGCAGTTTAAATTCATCAAAATCCCTATTAGGGATTGAAACGCTGGAACACCTATATAAAGAGCCTAGCGCACCGTTTAAATTCATCAAAATCCCTATTAGGGATTGAAACCTTGGGGGAACATTGACATTCATAACTGTTTGTTATACAAGGTTTAAATTCATCAAAATCCCTATTAGGGATTGAAACTTGTTAACCACTCACCTTCCATCTTTGCAAATGGGTTTAAATTCATCAAAATCCCTATTAGGGATTGAAACTAGAACCAAAATTGATAGTAGCAGCTTGATGAAGGTTTAAATTCATCAAAATCCCTATTAGGGATTGAAACCTTTTTTTATGTAGCATCTACCAAAGCAATTATAGTTTAAATTCATCAAAATCCCTATTAGGGATTGAAACAATTCTGGATACTCACTGACTTTCATAAGAATGAAGTTTAAATTCATCAAAATCCCTATTAGGGATTGAAACAAGTTCCAGTATTTCTTCAATGGAGTCTTTCGCGTTTAAATTCATCAAAATCCCTATTAGGGATTGAAACGTGATTGATTCAACAACTACCCCGGACACAGTTTATGTTTAAATTCATCAAAATCCCTATTAGGGATTGAAACATTCCTGATATCTTCGGGGTTGCGATTGCCAGCGTTTAAATTCATCAAAATCCCTATTAGGGATTGAAACATGCGATCGCCTTTATCCTCACGAAAAATTCAAGGTTTAAATTCATCAAAATCCCTATTAGGGATTGAAACTCACCGCCCATTTCTTTCTCACTTGGCATCCCTCAACTCACGTTTAAATTCATCAAAATCCCTATTAGGGATTGAAACCACGAAGGATTAGAATACTGCCTTAAGGTTAGGATCGGTTTAAATTCATCAAAATCCCTATTAGGGATTGAAACGGGCCACTTGGACTTGAGTTGGGAACAACTAGCGTTTAAATTCATCAAAATCCCTATTAGGGATTGAAACTTGGAGGGACACACCGCAGTAGAAGCGGCTAAACTGTTTAAATTCATCAAAATCCCTATTAGGGATTGAAACTAGGCAGAGTAATCGTGCTATTTGCGTTTGAGGGAAGTTTAAATTCATCAAAATCCTTATTAGCTTTAATTTAGTAGTGGCGTGTCAAGGCTAAAATAATGCAATAAATAATTGCGGAAAACCCTATTTTTAATGCAAAATACGAGTTTTATAATGCACTGTTTTAGCTGTGCCACGCCACTACTGGTGCTAACATTACACACAACTAATCGAATTATCCAAAATCTTAGAAAACCTCACCTGTCCTTACAGATATGCCCTGCTTCGTAATCAGAGAGACAGGTTCTGCTACGCAAAACCAGAGTGAGATTTTGATTTATGGGTTTTAGGGTAAATATCAAGATTAAGCCATATTTAGCACTTTTCGCAGCAGTACTTGGTCTTCTAACTTGGCTTTTAAACGACCATTTTCGACATCTCGAATCCAGCTTTGGCTTTTACCTGTAAGCTTTGCTAATTCTCTTTGGGAAAGATTCAAATTTTTTCGCGCTTGCAAAATCTGTTCACCCAGCAAGTCGCCTGTAATTTTAGACTTCCTTCTGCTTTGAACAGTTCGCCGCTGTTTCTTTTCCGATTCTGAAATTTGCTGTTCCCATTCTGCTGGCAGTTCAAAGGCCAAAATCCGTGCATTCATTAGCAGATTCCACTTGCCACGGGGGCCTGCATCTGTGAGGCGAGTTTCACCACCACCATCATTAGTCCAAAATTCTAATGCTTCATCTGGATCTTCAGGTAAATCTACTAACTTTGCCCACAAAGGTTGAATTTCTGGCGGATAGGTAATTGGATCGAAAATTGGTTTCATTCCGTAGTGGTTGAGAACTTCTAAATCGCTTTCAAAAGTTCGCAACAAACGCTTGCGTTCATCTCGTTGTCTGGAAGCAAGAGCCACTTTTTCTTCACCGTAAGCAACACGTAGTAAGGTAGGAACAGTGATGCGTTGTTCTTTACCCATTTTGGTTTTAAACAGTAACCAGAGCATTAGTCTTACTGCTCCTTCGTGTTGCTGCCAAATACTCATAACTGTGGTTAACAGTGTTTTAGGTAAGCTGCCGTATTGATAGAATGCGGTTCGCTCTTTACACGCTTGTTTGTTTAAGAAATACTGCGCCCATATGCCGGCTTTTACTTTAAAAGTTAGTCCTACGAGATATTTGCATCCGAGATTGTCTTCTTGAAAGTGGTGTTGAACATCTACCAAGTGCCATAAGCGACTACCTGTAACTGAAAATCCCTTGACTCGGCCTTGTTGAGGCCAGTTAATAGAAATGAGTAGAGAGCAAGCTTGCTGAACGATATTTTTCATTAAAGTCAGCTTGGCAGGTTTGTTCAAGTCTTTGCGTTTCTCCAACCCTAGATATTTCTCAATTTGCCGCTCATCGATGGTAAACTCTTGCTCCCAAGGTTGGTCTAAGGCTGTAGCGTAAGCTGCAAAAATCAGATGGATGCAAGCAGCTTTAATATCTAGTCCTTCTATTGCTGTTAAATCTGTTGCCCGATCGCTCACTTTAAATGGATCTTGGATATGAAAGGCGATCGCACCCCGACCTTGATTAACTTGTCGCCCATAACATAAGTAGCCCTCTTCATCAGTTTCCCAATGTAAAGAAGTTCGTTGCGCTAGTACATTACAAGCTTCCCAAATGACAATTGCCGAAGCAAATGGGTTATTCTTTCCATTAGAAAACAAATCCAAACTGGTAGCATCTCTCGGTTCAACTTTGCATCTACCTTTTTTCGCCTGCCAAGGAATAGGAGAATTAGTTGGACAAGCTATTACACATTGTGGTTCTGAGTAATAACCCTCGCAATTGTTACAAAGATGAGGGTCGATCCAGTATTCATTGTTTTCTATTTTGATTGCACCCGTAGGACATTGGGGACGGCAATTGTCACATCCAACGCAACTGTTGTTAGGAATTGTATAAGGCATAAGGCTGCTTCCCACCTAATCGTTGAGATGTCTGGCTCAGGTCTCCCCTGGATGTGTCCTGTTTATTCATGAATCGCTACCAAATTATTTGTTAGGCAAGAATAATCTTTTCCTACCCCACTAACTCCCCACATCCTTATTCTGACTTCGCATCCAATTGGAGGTTATTTAAGGCTTTTTACTGAGCCTATTATTACTTATTTATTTAATAAATATTTCATAAAGACATTAATAAGTTTGTTCACAATGAGCCTAGAACTACTTCTTAACATTTATTTCAAATAGGTACTTTGTGAACATTTCATTATTACCTGAGAAACCTTAGCCAAAGACTTTTTACTAACCATTTACCCCTACTATGAATAGCTTACAGCGAATTTATTAATAATTTTAATATTTAACTGATATTAACATTCTGCTATAAAGGTTACATTTCTTTTCGTGAATCAACTATCCTTGATTATGTAAGTTAAGACGAAAATAAAATGTTTTTTTCGCCAGTATTTACATAGATATTTAAATGGGAACTTAATCGATAATTATTGCCTTAAAAAATACATAACGCAGAGATGAAAATGTAATAAATAAACATAAAAATATGTATATAAAAATACGGTTTTAGATACATTTATTTGCTGAAAACTAGGAAGATTTGCGAAATAGTCTCATTATCTGATAGTTCTTGAATTACAAATCCTATTAGTAGGGAGGTAGAGCTAGTCAGCTTAAGCCCTGGCGAATGGAATTCGCGGCTATACAAACCAAGCCCTTTCGGGTTCGGGGGTGACGCTCCTAACGTCGCTAACGCTACGCTATCGCAAGACGCTCCTTTGTCGCTAACGCTGCGCTAACGACGGAAACCGCCAACTCTTGGAGACGCTCCGCGTATCGCTAAAGCGAAAGCTCCGCTAACGCATAGCATCTCCGATATGAGAAGGCGCTAGCCTCTCACGAGTGGGAGAAGACTGCGACCCCCTCACCGCCTACGCGGACTAATGGAAAATTAAGGGTTTGAAACCCACGGAGGTGGGTTTTGTATTTCGACCCCGCTCAACACAAGTTTGTGTAGACGCGGTTTCTAACCGCCCATTTCGCTGTGCGTCTCTACAGTAAACCGATGTTACACCCAATTAAAAACTGCTATGAGATATTAATTCACAGAATTTTTTTGATAGACAATGCTGTGACATGTGCCAGAAAAACACTGTAATCAACATCTATTTATCATATCTATTGCTAGTAAGTTTCATTTATTAAATCTAAACTAAAAAGCAAGAGAAACTTGTGCTTAAAGTTATTAAAGTTTGATGAGAAAAAGTTCATTTTTTATTAGCAAAACTAAAAATTATTAGGTTAATATGATGATTAATGTACAAACAGATTACTAGGCAAAAGCGGCGAGGATTTATTCATGGCACAACTAACAGGATTGACTTACGGTGGTAAAACTTGGACACCTAAATTTGCTCAAGTAATTGATAAAGACAAATGTATCGGCTGTGGCAGATGTGTTAAAGTATGCGGCTATAATGTATTGGATCTGAAAGCACTGAACGAAGAAGGCGAATTTGTTGAAGATGAAGATGATGAAGAAATTGAACGGAAAGTAATGACAGTTGCTTATCCAGAAAATTGCATCGGTTGTGAAGCTTGTTCTCGGATTTGTCCCAAGAACTGCTATACCCATGCTGTATTAAACAATTAAGGTTCTTGAAGCTAGTCAAAATTGTTGTTTGTTCTGGAGGTTCTGTTCTTAGAAAGCGCGATGTACCAAGCAAGGTAAATAGAGGGGAATACTAAATATTTACCGTAACTAAGCAAAAAGTTCACAGTAAACAAATCCGTAAATCGTCAATTGTTAGTTATTAACAAATTTAAACTTGCTGCTAATACAGCCTAATCAAAATTAGGACTAACAGTATCCTCTAAGAACAATTAGCTTTTCTGTTACCAGAGGGGCTGCATTTGTCATCGGAGTTGAAATATAATTTACTATTTTTTGGGGGAAAGATATGAAAAAATCTGGAAGTTTCCCCCATTTTTTTGTGAGTGCGCGTTAGAAAGTTAATAAGTGAAAAAAAGGGATTGGGGACTAGGGACTGGGGACTGGGTACTAGGAAATGTGAACTAAAGATAAATCTTCAACCCAAATATCCAATTCCCAGTACCCAATCACCAGTACCCAATCCCCAGTACCCGATCATCAATTCCCAGTACTTTAAAGACGTTTTACAGAGCAGGTACTATGTATGCAACAAATTCCTGTTTCACTATGGACTCTGGTTGCTGGGATAGTAGTTACAGCTATCAGTGTTTGGATTGGTCATAATCACACTCTACTTCCAGAACAAGCATCACTACAAGCGCCTTTGGTAGATGAATTTTTCAATATCATGTTTACCATTGCGATCGCTCTCTTTTTGGTAGTAGAAGGAACGATTGTGGTTTTTTTGATCAAGTATCGTCACCGTCCGGGAGATGATACCGATGGTGCGCGAGTCGAGGGTAATGTTCCTTTAGAAATCTTTTGGACAGCAATCCCAACATTAATTGTCCTGTGCTTAGGCATTTACAGCGTAGATGTTTTCAACCAAATGGGAGGCTTTGAGCCAGCAGGACATCCTCATTCTTCGGCTCATGCTTCTCATATGAGTGGGAGTGCGATCGCAGCTACTCTAGATGATGCCTCCCAAGCAACAACCGCACCAACAATCGCCCCAACAATTGGAATCGGTGCATCTCCCAAAACCCTAAACAAACCAGCGGACTTGGTTGTGAATGTCAAAGGGATACAGTTTGCTTGGTTATTCGACTATCCTGAAAGTGGCATTTCCTCTGGAGAATTACACGTTCCAGTCGGTGCTGATGTCCAGCTCAACCTTTCAGCACAGGATGTCATTCACTCGTTTTGGGTTCCCCAATTTCGATTAAAGCAAGATGCGCTTCCTGGTATTCCTACAGAACTGCGATTTGTCGCTACTAAACCAGGTACATATCCCGTAGTTTGTGCTGAACTATGCGGTGGTTATCACGGTTCCATGCGGACACAAGTAGTTGTCCATACGCCAGAAGAATATAAAAGCTGGCTGACAGAAAACCAAATTGCTCAAAAGGAAAACTTGCAACAAGTTGTTGCAATTAACCCAGCCAACTTATCTACATCAGAGTTTCTCGCTCCCCACGTTCATGATATGGGGATTAGTGCAGCAACTGTTGAGTCATTAGTCATTGGTCAGGAGAGACGCGATTAATCGCGTCTGTACAAGAATCAAGAGTCAAATTTAATTACTTTGCTGGCTCTAGACTCCGCATAGCGGTAAAAAATTATGACACAGGTAGAATTTCCCCGGAATACGCCACCAGAAAAAGATAAACCGGAAACTCTGGTAGTTGCCCACACTTCCCATCCCCCTGCGTGGAAATGGTACGACTACTTTACATTTAATATTGACCACAAAGTTATTGGTATTCAATACCTAGTAACGGCGTTTGTGTTCTATTTAATCGGTGGATTGATGGCGATCGCTATTCGTGCCGAACTAGCAACACCAGATGCAGATGTATTAGATCCGAATCTATACAACGCTTTCATGACTAATCACGGGACGATCATGATCTTCCTGTGGATTGTTCCGAGTGCGATTGGTGGATTCGGTAACTATCTAGTGCCGTTGATGGTTGGTGCTAGGGATATGGCTTTCCCGAAGCTGAATGCGATCGCCTTTTGGTTAAATCCACCAGCTGGATTACTGATATTAGGTAGTTTCATTTTTGGTGGTTCACAATCAGGTTGGACAGCTTATCCACCTTTGAGTATAGTTACAGCGCCCATCGCGCAAACTATGTGGATACTTGCGATCGTTTTGGTGGGAACTTCTTCAATTTTGGGTTCACTGAACTTTGTGATCACCATCTTGATGATGAAGGTTCCCAGTATGAAATGGGATCAAGTACCCTTATTCTGCTGGGCAATCTTAGCAACCTCCATCCTAGCGCTGCTTTCCACACCTGTATTAGCAGCGGGTTTAGTTCTGCTGTTGTTTGACATCAACTTTGGCACTTCTTTCTTTAAACCAGACGCAGGCGGTAACGTTGTTATTTACCAACACTTGTTCTGGTTCTATTCTCACCCGGCAGTATATTTAATGATTCTGCCCATCTTCGGCATTATGTCCGAAGTAATTCCCGTTCACGCCCGTAAGCCCATTTTCGGATATAAAGCGATCGCTTATTCCAGTGTGGCAATTTGCGTTGTCGGTTTGTTCGTCTGGGTACACCATATGTTTACCAGCGGCACACCCGGTTGGATGCGGATGTTCTTCACTATCTCAACCTTAATCGTTGCTGTGCCTACTGGCGTCAAGATTTTCGGTTGGGTTGCTACTCTTTGGGGTGGTAAAATTCGCTTCACCAGCGCCATGCTGTTCGCTATTGGCTTGTTATCCATGTTCGTCATGGGCGGCTTAAGCGGCGTGACGATGGGAACAGCACCCTTTGATATGCATGTCCATGACACATATTATGTAGTCGGACACTTCCACTACGTCTTATTTGGTGGTTCCGTGTTTGGTATCTACGCAGGTATTTACCACTGGTTCCCCAAAATGACCGGACGCAAGCTGAACGAAACCTGGGGACGGATTCACTTTGTCCTCACCTTCATCGGTACTAATCTGACCTTTTTACCGATGCACGAGTTGGGTTTGCAAGGAATGCCGCGGCGCGTAGCCATGTATGACCCCCAATTCATCGACCTGAATCAGCTTTGTACCTTTGGTTCATTTGTTTTAGGGATATCAGTAATTCCCTTTGCCATCAACATCATTTACAGTTGGAGCAAAGGAACTTTGGCGGGCGATAATCCTTGGCGTGCTTTGACTCTAGAATGGACAACCAGTTCACCACCTTCAATTGAGAACTGGGAAGTTTTACCTGTTGTCACTCATGGCCCTTATGACTACGGTCAGGATGTGGAACTACAGCCAGCAGTAGCCACACCAGAAGTTAGTGCCTAGATAGGACGAGACGTTGCATCGCAACGTCTCTACCTGACATTTATTCATCAGGTCAACAGTATGACTATAGCGACGACTACTACAGAACATCACGAAGAACATCATCCAGATTTAAGAGTCTGGGGATTGTTGACATTCCTCGCTTCTGAATCCCTAATGTTTGGCGGATTTTTTGCCACTTATTTGTTCTTTCGAGGTACTACAGAAGTGTGGCCTCCAGAAGGAACTGAAGTTGAACTATTATTGCCAACAATTAACACCATCATTCTGGTATCCAGTAGTTTCGTGATTCACTGGGGTGATACCGCGATTAAAAAGAATGATGTCAAGGGAATGCAAAAGTGGTACATCGTTACCGCCATCATGGGTGTAATTTTCTTGCTGGGTCAGGCTTATGAGTACGCAAGTTTAGGATATGGTCTGACTACCAATGTTTTCGCTAACTGCTTTTATATCATGACTGGCTTCCACGGTTTACACGTTCTTGTGGGAGTGTTATTGATATTAAGTGTAGTATGGCGATCGCGTCGTCCTGGTCAATATTCTGCAACCAATCATACTTTCATCGAAATGGCAGAAATTTACTGGCACTTCGTAGATATCATCTGGATTGTTCTCTTCACTTTGGTGTATATTCTTACGTTGTTTTAGGGAATTGGGGACTGGTGACCGGGGACTGGTGACTAGGTATTAGGGAAAGGGAAAGAGCTAAAGCAAAAATTATCTCTTTAACCTTATTCCCTTCTTTCCCAGTACCCAATCGCTAGTCCCTAGTCCCCAATCCTCAAGGAAATAATTATGCAAGCTGATACTAATCGATTCTCGTGGTTTGAAGTTCCAGATGATATCAAAAAGTTATTAATATTGGCAGCACAAACCTGGGAAAACACCTCTGAATCAGAAAAGTATATTCAAGAAGCTTTAGCTAAAACTGGGGAAAATACCGATGTTTTGGTAGCAGCATATAGATTTTTCTATTATAAAAATAATTATGTTCTAGCATTGCAAACAACAGATAAGTTATTAGATAAAATTAAAGAAGCAGAAAAATTTCCTGATGATTGGGATGAGCTTCAACCTATATTAGTCAATCGGCAAGAAGACCCCCAAATCAGATTGTACTTGAATGCCTATGCTGCTTCTGGATTGGTACTAGCAAAGTTAGGAGCGATAGAGCAAGCTACAAAAATAAGTGCCAGAGTCAAAGAAATTGCCCAAAACAATGACTTTGGAGCGGGATTTTTGCTGGATATTTTGACTCGTCCAGCGGAAGAAGATGATTAATTAACAATCAACAAGCAAGGAAGTTTGAATAGTCATGAGTAATTGGTTATCTAGTGCATCATATTCTTTTCGCTCACTGGGATTAACTACTGATCCTAATAATGTTATTTCCCCAGTGCTCACCGTACCTTCTCTACCTGCTTCCACAACTATACCTACCATTTATCCGCCAATAATTATCTTACCTTCATCTTCTTCACTGTCCTTTTAAAGGTTATGAAAGGTAAGGACTGGCTACTAACTGGAGACGGAGACTATCAAGCCTGTAAATCTGTAAGAGCGTGGGATTTGCTGCGGGAGAATTATCGCTTTTATCGGTTTTTAACTGAACTGGAAGATGTTCTCAATAATGCAGATGATGAATCCAGCCGTCTTCCAGATATTCGGATGCTCGTCAGGCGTTTAATTACGAATTCCTACTGGGTACGAAGTCAATATTTAGAGCCTTCTGCCAAAACAGGAACTTCGGTTCTACTCCTATACGATGAATTAGGTTTTCCCTTGACAGTGCAAACAGTAACATTTGCACCAGGAACCCTGTCAAATATTCATAATCATGGGACATGGGGAGTTGTAGCGGTGTTAAAAGGTCAAGAAAAAAACACTGTTTGGCGACGCACCCACAGCCCAGAATTTGAGGACAAAATTGAACCATCAGGAGAGATAACACTATTTCCAGGAGATATTATGAGTTTTACTCCTGGTGCAATTCATAGTGTGCAAGCAGTGGGTGATGAACCTACTGTGACTTTTAATATTTATGGCGAAACTGATCCAAAAGAGCGATTTGAATTTGATTCAGTTACCCATAGTTCTAGGAATTTCTAGTAGGGACGCATAGCTGTGCGCCCCTACAAACGACACTAGGAGGCAGTTGAATGGCAAGAGTAATTTTCTATAGTAAACCGGGCTGTAAAGGTGGTATTAAACAAAAAGTATTGCTCACAGCAGCCGGTCATGAAGTGGTAGCACACAGCCTATTATCAGAACCTTGGACAGTTGAACGGTTGCGCTCATTTTTTGGCGATCGCCCCGTAACCGAGTGGTTTAATCCTTCTGCACCCAAGGTAAAATCTGGTGAGGTGGTTCCTGAAAAACTGGATGAACAAACTGCCTTGTTGCTAATGTTGCAAGACCCTTTGTTAATTCGTCGTCCTTTGATTGAAGTAGGCGATCACCGCGAAGTAGGTTTTGATACTGAAAAGCTTGATGCTTGGATTGGCTTAAAGCCTGTAGATGAATCCTTACGAGCAATCAGCGAAAGCCTGATGAGCCAAGACTTGCAAGGTTGCTCTCACGGTCATGGTCATCACGAACATGATCATGAACACCACCAAAAAGGTGGCTGTAAGAATCATTAATTTATACCAATTAAATTAATGATTGCAACAAATCCTTTGCTAGAGACGCGATAAATCGCGTCTCTACAATGGTTTATTTAACGCACGCCAGCAGTTTCTAGTGTCAAATCTTGAAACATGGGTGTGCTGAGGTAACGTTCGCCAAAGGAAGGCTGAATCATCACGATTAAACGTCCGGCATTTTCTGGACGTTTACCTACTTGAATGGCGGCAGATAAAGCAGCGCCAGAGGATATCCCAGATAATAATCCTTCTTCTTTTGCCAGGCGTCGTCCAAGTGCGATCGCTTGTTCATCGCTGACTCTAATCACTTCATCAACTAGTTCTAGACGCAGCACATCTGGGACAAATCCGGCTCCAATGCCTTGGATTTTATGTGGCCCGGCTTCACCACCAGAGAGTACTGGACTGTTGCTGGGTTCAACTGCGATCGCTTGAAAACTTCTTTTGCGTTGCTTGAGTACTTCGGCAATCCCGGTAATTGTCCCGCCAGTACCTACCCCAGCAATCACAATATCCACTTCGCCATCAGTATCCGTCCAAATTTCTTCGGCGGTAGTGTCGCGATGAATTTTGGGATTAGCTGGGTTGCGAAACTGTTGCAGCATATAAGCATTAGGAGTGCTAGCTACAATTTCTTCGGCTTTGCGAATTGCCCCGCGCATCCCCTCAGTCCCTGGTGTTAACTCTAGAGATGCACCATAAGCTCTCAGCATAGCTCGCCGTTCTTGACTCATCGTCTCCGGCATTGTCAAAATCAAACGGTAGCCACGCGCCGCTGCTACCATCGCTAGCGCAATTCCAGTATTGCCTGAAGTTGGCTCTACTAAGATCGTTTTCCCTGGCTCAATTGAACCCTCTGCTTCTGCTGAGAGTACCATGCTTACCCCAATGCGGTCTTTAACCGAAGCCGCTGGGTTCATGCCTTCTAGTTTGACAACTATCCTCGCCACTACTCCCTCAGCTTGAGGAATCTTGTTTAGCTGAACTAAAGGAGTTCGTCCAATCAGTTCTGTGATATCTTTAGCAATTCGCATGAATTAACTCCTAGAATTCTAAATCTTATGGAGGGTATTTACTTATAACAATAAGCTTTTGTTGATTTACTTTGCAGTTTCGTACAAGTTGGCGCATAAACTATATATTTTAACTAAATCACCCTATTTAGATGTTTAAGAAGAACTTTTGTGATATGTTCTCTATGCTTACTTGCTCCAGCCTGGAGTTAGCTTAACCATACTCAGATTTTACCATTCCCCAGCATCAAGGAACTGGCATTAGCAGAGAACGAGTGTCACCCATAGGGCTTTTCGTAGACATCGCTTTTTCGGCTGAGATGATATTGCCCAGACGGTTCCTTACTAACCAAGGATTGTAGAAAACAACCTGGATGATGGGCAAAATTTTTAACATTACTTTTAATATTTCGTATTTAGTCAGGAAAAGCAAATTTATTGAAATAACTTTAATGGTTTTTATTGATTATTAGATGTATATTTGCCAAAAGAGACAAATTTATTTTTTGAGTACAAACTTTTTTGCTAAATAATTGAGCGAAAAAACACTCCTATGTCAATGGCTGCATTACTTTAAAGCTGAGTACTCCAAATACTAGAACCCTACTCCATAAATACTAGAACCCCACCCTAAAAATACTAGTACCCATACCCCAAGAAATTTTTATAATACTTATCAGGTAAGAGTTTCAGGCTTTGAGTACTCTTGTAATATATTTAATAATCTTAATCTTGCTGGGGTAGACTGTTTTGTGAAGAGGCGACTGATATAAAAGCTATAGGATTTACGCAGAGATTCCCCTCTACCCCCCAAAATTCCTAGACGAAAGTCTAGTGAACTAGGGGGGACTTCTTAATCCCTCTTTTAACAGTGAAATGGAGCCACGTTCTAGCATCTGAATACATTAGTTTTGGTCTCATAGTTCTAGTGATCGTGAAAAATTTGGTAATTTGTCAGCCATAAACATCATAACAACTGACAACCCATTATTCTAAAAATTACCGATTACACATATCTTTAGTTATCAGAACTGTTTGAGCATAAAAACAGCTATTTACTTAGATAAACAGCTAAACACATTTCCTTATACCAATTCTCCAGAAAAAGGCTATAGATTCAAATATATAAATTCAAATTAAATCTTAGCTTTTTAATTACGAATTACGTAGCTTGCTTCTCGCCTTCTCTTCGAGGCCAAGGCGATTGACGAGTATTACAAATTACGAATTATTAATTGGTATTACTGGGTGCATACTACCTAGCAAGGGAGAGGCAAAATGAGAGCGAAACTTTTAAATGTTCTCACAGTTTGTATAGTTACTTTAGCAGTACTTTCTCCAGAGCTAGTAGTATTTGACATAGTTTGGGAGCGACATTTAGAGTTTGTAAAATCTCAGAATTTAGCCTGTGAAGTTAACAAGAGTAATACAAGCAATTGCCCAAGGAGCAATGGCAAAGCTAATCGTACCTTTACTCCCCAAACCAAAGGTATGCATTCCTATCAATATCAAGCTAGCATACAATCCTCTCAAGGCAATGTGGTTAATCAAATGTTAACTATTGCTGAGCAATATAAAATTGCCGCTATCTTGCAATGGTTTTTCTTGTTGACCCCTATTTGTATTGGGCTAGGAATCATTTTTTACGATAGGTATCTTGTTTATCGTGCTGCTGTTTTAAAAGAACAAGTTGAAATGCTAGAAAAACTGTGGCAGCAAAGTATCGAGCAGTAATCACTGGGAAGTCAAGAGTCAATAGTCAATAGTCAAGGGTCAAGGGTCAAAGCTGATTACTACTTTTATTCTTGACAAACCAAAAAAGCTTCAAAATCAGCACATTCTAAATCAACAAAATCACCATGTCAGAACAACGCCAACAATTATATTTCAACTTAATTGATGAGTTACTCAGATGCCCTAATGGACAAGAACCAGAAGTTTTGGAATCTAAACCAGAATTAGTTGATGCTGGCTTCGTAGAGACAATGTTACAAGTAGCAACTATGTTTGCTCACGAAGGTAATCAAGATGGCGCTCAGTTTTTATTCTTTGTTGCGCGTGAATTAGCTAAACAATTAGGATTATATCCTGAAGTTCCTGAAGTTTCTGAAGCTACCAATAAGGAGTAAAAATGCTATTGACTTCAACTGATGCAGGACAAATAGCGTTAGAGCTGCTTATGGCAGATTGGAACATCTCTGAAGAAAACAGAGAGTGGTTTACAATCTTTAACTCTCGTCTCATTGGCGAAAGTTGGTATGTTGTAGAACTAGGTGTCGAGGGATTTCCAGATAGATGGTTTATGCAGGTTTATGACACTGGAGTGTGTGACCCAAATTATACATTTATTTCACCAATCCGTGGTTCAGAAGGATTCACGGATTTGATAAATGTACCAGATATCGTAGCAGAAGTTTTAGTTTCGGAACGCAATGCTCGATAATAACAATTAAAAATTTAAGATTAAGAATTCAAAATGATTGAATTTTGAACCCTCAGAGGATAAAAATCCTCAATCATTATTGATAAACAAGAGCTGAGATTTATTTGATAAGTCCCAGCTCTTTTACTGTAGGTGCAAAATCTGAAAAGTTTAAGGCGGCTTAAATAAAGTACACTTCTTTAAAGTTTGCTACTATTTAATATTTTATTTGGAATAAATAAGATAGTTTGTCATATTTAAATGACAAAATTATGTTATATTAAATAGCGTGATGGACGCTACAGAATTATCAGTTCAAATGATTGCTGAAGACATCCTAGCTAAAGAATTCACAAGAGTCGTCAACCATTACTACCCACAAGTTGGGGAATTACTGGACGGGTGTTATGTGAAAGTCATCACCTGTTTCTGGGGACGACCTGCTAGACGCTTGCAATACATAGGAATTTATTGCTCTGACGAAATGATTTCCTGTGTGCAAGCCAAAAAAGAAATACTCAGAGAAGTAGCAGACAACATGGGTTTAGTGCAGGTAGTCTGCATGAATGCCAAACGATTGTTACGCGACCCCATGTCAAAGCTGAAGCAAAACAATCCACAAATGTGGTTGGAGTTGCAGTGGATTGCCACCTAAAATCGTAAAGCAAACAATGAAAACTGGAATTTTCTGCAATTACGAAAATCCTCACCAGGATGCTCGTCGTGCTATTTTTGAGCAAATCACACTGGTGAAGCAGGCGGAGAACTTAGGTTTTGCGGAAGCCTGGGTAAGTGAGCATCATTTCACTGAATTCAACCTCAGCCCTTCTATGTTGGTGTTGATGGCACATCTAGCGGGAGTGACCTCAACTATCCGATTAGGCACAGCGGCGGTATTGCTGGCGTTTCATAACCCGATTACAGTGGCAGAAGACATTGCTACCTTAGATAATCTGTGCAATGGAAGATTGTTGTTTGGAGTGGCTAAAGGTGGGCCATTTCCCCAACACAACAAGCATTTTGCCACACCAGCCAGTGAATCTCGTGCCAGGATGCTAGAGGCAATGGCGTTGATTCAAAAGCTTTTATATGAAAAAGATGTATCATTTAGCGGGCAGTATTATCAATGCGATCGCCTGACGATTTACCCGAAGCCCTTGCAGGAAAAAATTCCAGTGTATGTTGCCACAGGTAGTGATGACGGTATAGAATTTGCCGCCAAAAATTCCTTCGGCCTAATGGGGGGGCCACCGTTTTCTCTACCAAGATTGAAAGATACTGTTGCCAAATATCGAGCTTTAAATTCCAGTGGTGCGGATAATCTGATGTTGGCACGCTTCTTTTATGTTGGGAAAACATACGATGAGGCTGTGAGTGAAGCGTTGCCTTTCATCCGCAAATTCAGCGAGAAAATGAAAGCCAACTCGTCTCAATTAATGCAGACTAGTGCGAATGCCAATCAAAAACCATTTGATCGCACAAATATCTGTTTTGATGAAGACTATTTGATTGAGAACTCAATTATCGGTGATGTGGAGACTTGTCGTGACAGAATCAAAAAATTTCAGGATGAATTAAACTTAGGGACGCTGGCACTCAAACCCTCATCTTTTGATTTGCGAAAAAACCTTGAAAGTTTAACGCGCTATAACCAAGAGGTGCGGAATTATGTCTAAACTATCTTTGCTTCCTCCTGATGATTTGCCACCAGTTGAGGTGACAAAAGAGGATGGAATGCTGCATTTAGAACTAGAACGATCTACTGGAAGATGCTTTTATCAAGCTTGCGATCGCATTACGCGAATACTACTATCTAATTGTCAGTGGTATCTCACCACAAATGGCCCTACCTTGATACTAGTAATTGACTGTCCAGACATAGTATCTTACTGGCATATAGTCAGCAATATAGCTCCGTTAGGGAATAAACTAGAGCGGTTTACCAGTAACGCTAAAATCCGGGTTTATCCGCCTATGGGTAAAGGAATGCCCTTTGAAATCGGCGTAAATGAAATCTCGGCGTATCGAGATTGGCTTTAATCGACAAATAAATAGTTTGTCTTTTTATCTCACGCAGAGGCGCAGAGACGCAGAGGTTTTCTTAGCGTCTTTGCGCCTTTGCGTGAGGTTATAATTAAGAAATTCAACCTGGGCAAATCGGATGGATTGGCAGATACTGGGGTATAGCTGCTGGTATTCAACAGGAGTTATTGGCTTGGTATGATAAACAAGGCGATCGCTATTTAACAGCAGAAGAACGGGCAGAACAGTTAGTACAGTATTTGCGCTCCCTTGGTATTGATCCTGATAATCTACCTAGTGAGTAATTTTAAAGCGATCGCCAAATTATACTCTTGCTCAGCTTGTAAAATAAATATTGGAGGCACTGCAAAAACCTGCCCAATATGGTAAGTTTAGCGAGTTAGCGGCGAAAACTGATGATTAGTAATTTTCTGAGTGACAAAAAGCAACTTTTTGACAGTTGGGCATCAAGCTATGATTGGCTTTTTCCTTCAATATTCTACCAAGCCATCCATAAACGGTTGCTCTCAAAAGTTGATTTACCACCTCAAGCAAACGTGCTTGACTTAGGCTGTGGTACTGGACGCCTGCTGCAACGCCTAGCGGATGAATTTCCTGATATACGCGGTACGGGATTGGATTTTTCTCCCCAGATGTTGCGGGTAGCAAGACAGAAAAATTCTCACCATCCGCGTTTAATCTATGTTGAAGGTAAAGCAGAGTCTCTTCCCTTTGCCGAGGGTCAATTTAATGCAGTATTTAACACTATAAGTTTCTTACATTATTCCCAACCAAAACAAGTTTTAAGTGAAGTAGCACGCGTGCTGACTCCTGGTGGACGCTTCTACTTAGTTGATATAACCACCAGTAAAACAGCATCTGAGTTAGCAGCAGCTTCTCCTGCTAAAATCAGATTCTACAGCCGAGAAAGTCGTGAAGCACTAGGCTCTACTGCCGGACTATTATCTATAAGTCACCACTATTTACTAGGGCCTGTCTTACTAACAATTTTTGCTAAACCATCATTAACTTAATTAATAAAAGCACTTTTAAGCATTGCTTAATTTGCGTATAAATGATTTCAAACTCATTTATCTCTCTGCGTCTTTTCTGCGTTCGCGCAGCGTGTTGCAGACAGACGCTACGCGAATGCGCCTTTGCGTGAGATTTTCATACCTTATTATTAAGCCAAGCATACCACTTCTCTAACCCAATTCCTGTAGTTGCAGAAACCTGAAAAATCTGAATTTGAGGATTTACTTGCTGAGCATATTGAATACACTTTTGCACATCAAATTCCACATAAGGTAGCAAATCTACTTTAGTGAGAATCATCATCTCACTAGCACGAAACATATGGGGATATTTTATCGGCTTATCTTCTCCCTCTGTAACTGAAAGAATTACAACTTTTGCCTGTTCACCTAAATCAAATAAAGCTGGACAAACCAAATTCCCAACATTCTCAATCATCACCACTGAATTCAACGGCGGATTAAGTTGCTGTAATCCCCTGTCTATCATTGATGCATCTAAATGACAGCCTGTTCCAGTGTTTATTTGAACAACCTTACAGCCTGTTTCTTTAATTTTTTGAGCATCATTAGCAGTTTCTTGGTCGCCTTCAATCACGCTAATAGATAATTGATGCTTTAAATCATTAATAGTGCGAGTCAACAAAGTTGTTTTACCTGCACCAGGAGAACTCATTAAATTTAAGGCTAAAATATTTCGCCCTTTGAACCAGCCGCGATTTTGGGCTGCTATCAGATTATTTTTAGCTAAAATATCCTGTTCTAAGGATATAGTTGTGCCATGTACTTTGGCATGAATTTGAGATGTTTCGCTGTGAGAATGGGTGACAACAGTCCCATCAGCTAAAGTATGTGTGTGATGGTGTTCAACTTCACCCGTTTCTAAATTAGTAATTTTAGTTTCGTCTTCATCAGAACAGCCACAGGTTACACACATAATTCCTCAATTTCAATTTCCTTAATTTTTAGTTCTTCACCAGTTATTAAATCTAATCGCCCACCACATTTACAAATACCAAAAGGCTTGTCTAAAGAAATTTCCGTATTGCATTGACGACATCGCGCTAACCCAGGAATTTCTCTAATTTCTAATATTGCCCCCTCTAAAGCTGTACTTTGAGTACAAATATCAAAACAAAATTGTATAGCATCAGGCATAATAGCTGAAAGCTGGCCAATTTCTAATACTACACGTTGAACTTTTGAGCCTTTGGCGTGTTCAATGACAATTGCTACAATATTTTGGGTAATTCCTAATTCATGCATAAAAAATTTATTAAAAATTAACAAATTCTTGGCAACTGTTCGCCCACTAGCATATCAACAATACGTTCAGCGCCAAAAGCTGTTTTTAATAAAACAATCCCTGGAGGTGAAGGAATAACTTCACCGACAATACAAGCATCTTTACCTGCTGGGTGGGATTGCATTGCTGATAAAACATTCTTGGCATTTTCCCGTCCTACCACTACTACTAATTTACCTTCATTTGCCAAATACAACGGGTCTAAACCTAAAATTTCACAAACTCCTTTGACCTCTTCGCGTACTGGTATAGACTGTTCATCGAGACGAATTCCTATATTAGAACTGAGGGCAAATTCATTTAATACTGTTGCTAATCCGCCGCGTGTTGCATCCCGCATAGCATGAACTTTGGGGCAAACTTGGAGAATAGTTTCTACTAAACTATGCAGCGGCTGACAGTCACTTTCTATATTAGTTTCTAATGCTAATTCCCCACGCGCAATTAAAATTGCTGTCCCATGATTACCCAATTCACCATTAATAATTACTGCATCTCCAGGTTGAATATTATGGGCAGAAATGCTAACCCCTTGGGGAATGACACCAATACCAGCAGTGTTAATAAATAATTTATCCGCAGCACCACGATGTACAACTTTTGTGTCACCAGTAACAATTTGCACACCAGCTTTTTGTGCGGCTGCTTTCATACTTGTAACGACACGCCGTAAGGTTTCGATAGCAAATCCTTCTTCTAAAATGACGCTACAGGTGAGATATAGGGGTTTAGCACCACTGACTGCTAAATCGTTGACTGTGCCGTAGACAGCTAATTCTCCGATATCACCGCCGGGAAAAAACAAAGGGTCTACAACATAAGAATCAGTAGTAAAAGCTAGTCTGTCTCCATGTTGTAAAAGGCTGATTAAATTAAAAGTTGCTTGGTCTTCTAGTTGGGAAAGAATTGGATTATCAAAACTATTAACAAAAACATCGCTAATTAAATCGCGCATGGCTTTACCACCACTACCATGTGCGAGGGTGATATGGGTATCTTGCACTTTCCCTTGGTGACGGCGGTGTTGTTCTATTTTTTGAAATAATTGATTTTTGAGAGGAAAATCCATATTTATGTTTGCTTCACGCAGAGACGCGGAGGCGCAGAGAGTAAGAGTTTAAAGTTAAGGAATTTTGCAAGCAGTTTGGTATATATTCTTAATCCAAAGACATACCACAAGCGGGGAGAGGTTCTTGGGTAATTTTTGGTTTTTCAGTTGTTGTTTTCTTGCCAATGGTAGAGAGTCTGCCATATTTGTAATAGGCTGCACAAGCACCTTCAGAAGATACCATGCAACTACCAATTGGTGTTTCGGGTGTGCAAGCTGTACCGAATACTTTACACTCCCAAGGTTTTAATACTCCTTTGAGAATTTCTCCGCATTGACAAGCTTTATGATCGGCTACTTTGATATTAGGAATGGTAAATTTAAGTTCGGCGTCAAATTGGGCATATTCAGGATTCATTTTTAAGCCTGAATAAGGTATTTCACCTAAACCGCGCCAATCAAAACTATCCCGCACAGCAAAAACTTTGTTGATGGCTTGCAGTGCTATTGTGTTTCCGGCTTTTTGCACTATTCGATTATATTGATTTTCAACTTCGCAACGTTTTTCTACTAACTGCTGTAATAGCATCCAAATTGATTGGAGAATATCTAAAGGTTCAAATCCTGAGATTACAATTGGCTTATGATATTGTTGGGAAATAAATTGATAAGGGTCAGTGCCAATTACCATACTGACATGACCAGGGCCGACAAATCCATCTAGTTGCAAGTCGGGATTATTTAATAGCGCTTGAAGGGCGGGAATCACGAGGACGTGATTGCAAAACATACTAAAGTTATGAATTTCTTCGGCTGCGGCTTGCAGGATGGTAAAAGCGGTGCTGGGGGCGGTGGTTTCAAAGCCTAAAGCGAAGAAGACTACTTCTTTGTTGAGGTTATCTTTGGCAATTTGTAGGCTATCTAGAGGCGAGTAAACCATACGGATGTCTGCACCTGTAGCTTTGGCTTGCAGTAGGCTGGTTTTGGAACCGGGAACCCGCATGGTATCGCCAAATGTGACCAGGATAACGTTAGGATTTTGGGAGATTGCGATCGCATCATCTAATCTCCCTTTTGGCATGACACACACTGGACAACCAGGCCCATGAATTAATTCTAGGTTGTCGGGGAGAATTTCTTCGATACCATATTTAAATATGGAATGGGTATGCCCGCCACATACTTCCATGATTTTGATTGGTTTTGCTAGTTGCTGGCATAATTTAGCGATTTGGCGGCGTAAGGCTTCGGCTTTTTCTGGTTCGCGGAATTCATCTACGTATTTCATAAAATAATGGGGATTAGTTTTTTTAATGAACCGCCATCGCGCAGCGTCTCGTAGAGAAGACGCAAAGACGCGAAGAAGAAAGGCTAAGTTTTAATTAATTACTAAGTTCTGCTAGTTCTTGTAATAGTTGTAATGTTTCTGCTGCTTGTTGTTCGTTAATTCGATTCATGGCAAAGCCAACATGAACTAATACCCAATCTCCAATACAAGCTTCGGGAGGATGTTGTTCGTTAACGATGCAAGCAATGTTTACTTGGCGTTTTACACCTGCAATATCTACAATTGCTAATTTATGGTTAACGTTAGTGATTTCTATAATTTTTCCGGGAATTCCTAAGCACATTGCTATTGTCCTATTGAAGGATAAGTGAACCGTAGAAGCGCAGAGAACGCAGAGGAATAAAAAGAGATTTATACTGAATATAATGTTATTAAAGCTTTAAGTAGAGGCAATTAATTGAGCAGCTGTAATCACGGCTTGTCCTAGAGATATACCGCCATCGTTAGTTGGAACTAAGCTATGAGTTAGTACATTGATTCCTAGTGTTTGCAGGTGTTTAGTAACTTGTGTTAGTAAAATAGTATTTTGAAATACTCCTCCAGTTAATGCTACTTGAGTAATCTCATTTTTTTTACAAAGAATATTAGCCATTTCCGTAATAGCCTTAGCTAAACTTGTGTGAAATTTAGCAGCTATAATTTCTTGTGGAATCTGCTGCTGTAAGTCATCTAGTAAGGCTATCCACATTGGGCTAGGGTCTATACAATAAATACTATCTGAAAAGATAAAATTAGAAGAATAAGTTAGAGTTTCTTTATGATTGTTTAACCTATTAATATTGACAAGTGATTCCATTGCGATCGCAGCTTGTCCTTCATAGCTACATTCTTCGGGATAAATACCGATAGCCGCGGCCACGGCATCGAACAACCGCCCTACTGAGGATGTTACAGGAGAGTTAATGCCCTTTTCTATAAGTTGATTGAGTAGCTTTAATGGCTTGTGATTAAGCAATTTTACTATTTCTAAATCACTGTATTTCTCTTGGCAGTTATCCCAAATATCAGCGGATATTAATTGAGCATAAGTATTACGCCAAGGCTGATAAATTGCTTGTTCACCACCAACCATTGCTACAGGTTTAAATGTTGCTAGGCGTTTAAACTTACAGTAATCTGCTAAAAGAAACTCTCCGCCCCAAAATGTACCATCTGTACCATAACCTAATCCATCTAAAGCAATACCTAAAACTGGGGGTGAATCTAAAGGAATGCCATTTTCTGCCATACAAGCTGCTATGTGGGCATGATGATGTTGGATAGGATACAGTTTTATTTGATTAGCAGATGCGAGTTCTTTACCAAGTTTGCTAGAAAGATATTCAGGATGTAAGTCAATGGCAATGGCTTCTGGTTGATGTTGAAATAAGTTTAAGTATAAATTTAGCGCATCTTGATAAGCATTAAAAGCCGCAGCATTCTCTAAATCTCCCAAATGTTGAGAAAGAATCGCTTCTCCTTCTCGTAATAAGCAAAAAGTATTTTTTAACTCACTTCCCATTGCTAAAATATTCGGGATGTTATGAAATCCGGAAGGTAAGTTAATAGACGCTGGTGCGTATCCTCTAGCACGGCGAATTATTTGTACTTTATCACTAGCTACTCTGACTACTGAATCATCTATCCGGTTAATAATCTCTCGATTGTGAAATATAAAATAATCAGCTATCTGCCTTAAATTTTTCCTTGCTGCATCATTATCAATACATTGCGGTTCATCAGAAAGATTACCACTTGTTAAAACAATAGGGCGATTCATTCGCCGCAGAATTAAATGATGTAATGGAGTATAAGGCAGCATAAATCCGAGGGTATTCTGCCCCGGTGCAACTGACGATGCTATGGGATGCTGAGTTAAGAATGAGGAGTGAGGAGTGAGGAGTTCTTTGTTTATCCCCAGTCCCCTTTGCTGCAATAAAACAATTGGTGCAGCGGGACTTGTTAATAATTCCTTTTCTTTGGCATTAATATTGCAATATTCTGCAATTATCTCAATATCCCGCGCCATTAAAGCAAAGGGTTTATGATACCGCCTTTTGCGCTGACGCAGTTTTTGCACAGCCGTTTCCTGTGTAGCATCACAAGCCAGATGAATACCACCTAACCCCTTAATTGCTACAATCTCACCTTTTTGCAACAGGGTACAAACAGCATCGACATCATCCAGCATTGAGAACATGGAAGCGGTAACAGGTTTACCATCGGCGCGTTCTAACCACGCTGTCGGGCCGCAAACATGACAAGCTACAGGTTGGGCATGAAAACGTCGATTTTCTACATCGTGGTATTCCTTTGCACATTCTGGACAAATATCAAACGCAGACATACTGGTATTGCATCTATCATAAGGAATGGCACGAATAATACTCAAACGAGGGCCGCAATGAGTGCAGTTAGTGAAAGGGTAGCGATAAAAGCGGCTAAAGGGGTCGAAAATTTCTTGTTGACATTGTGGACAGGTAGCAGCATCAGGGGCAATTTCTGTTTTGATTGTATTACTGATGCTAGTAGAAATTATAAAATCATTAAAGTTAAATTCACCTTCATAAGGAGTTCGTACCAGTTGATTAATTTTGGCTAACGGGGGACATTCTTTTTGTAATTTGCCAACAAATTCTGTTAAAGCTGCTTCACTACCAGATACCCGAATTAATACACCTTGACCGTCATTACAAACATCTCCACGTAAACCACAGGCTTTAGCTAGACGATATACTGTCGGGCGAAATCCTACCCCTTGAACCGTACCATAAACTCTAATTTCTTCAGTTGCCATAGTTAAACTGCCATAGCAAAATTCGGTTATTTCCAGAATCAGCCACTACCGCAGTTTTATTAACAATTTTGATTCCATAACACCAATTTAAACTATCGCGTTTGGGTAGCCCAAAATTGCGATTTTCACCTTTGCTTTGAAAATCTTTTTGTCCAGCCAAACCATCTGCGATCGCACCTTGTAGTGATAAAATTGATTCTGGCTTTCTCCAACCTAATAATCGAGAATTAGCTGTATCTGCAACAACTAACCAATTATCAGCAACTCCCACACCATAAGGCATACTCAAACTACTAGCATTAGGAAAATAAACTCCTTGATTCATTTCTACACAATTAAAGTTTTTTTGTCCTAATACCACTGCACAAGGGGCATTATTTTCTGTTGGCATTCCCTGCCAAATCATCACGCGATTATTCCCTGCATCAGCAACAACTAAATTTTCATCCCAAAAGGCGATATCGTGACACCATCGCATACTCGTAGCAGTTGGAGAACTCCCGCCGTTTTCGTTGCGAGATATCATATCCGGTTGTCCCAACACTAAATCAGCAGGTTGGCCGTTTTCTGTTGGTAATTGATGCCAAATTAATACTCGTCTATTACCCGTATCAGCAATAAATAGCCGCCCTTGATGATAAAAAACACCGTAAGGCCAGTGCATTGTATTAGCAGACGCTGCTTGACCTCCCCTGTTTGGTTTGTTGTTGGTAAAATTCGCTTGCCCTAATACTAAATCTGCTGGAACATTACTATCTTCGGGTAATTTTTTCCAAATCAAAACCCGATGATTCCAAGCATCTGCTACTGCTAAACCTTCTCCACAGACACAAATACCAGTTGGGACGCTTAAAGTTGTTCTTCCGGGTTGATTTTTAGCATTTTGTCCTTCATGATAAAAGTCAGGTTGCCCAATTACCCAATCAGCAGGTTCACCATCCTTAGTAGGTAAATTTTGCCACCCCAATAATCGATGATGTCCTGTATCTGACACCCACAATGCCCCATTTGGTAACAAACAAGCACCACGAGGCCCAAACATTGTTGTGGGACTTGGTGCTATAGGTATTGCTAATTGTTGCGGTTCAATAATATTGCCTAAAATTACATCTGAACCATTGGGTAAAATTTGAGGAATAGCTGGAGTATTAATCTGAAGATTTTTATGCATGAATCGGTTTAAAACCGCTAATGTAAACGCCAGTAAGACTATTTTTCTTAGAGTATGCAGATAGACGCTGATAATTATTTAAAATCATCAGCGAGTATTAACCTGTATCCCAGATTGCAGTTTTAGATTATGGGTGGCTCATTTTTGTAACTGTACAAAAACCTTGTCACCTTTAATCTGTACTGGATATGAATGGAGAGAAATCTCAGGTGTTGTTAAACATTGACCTGTTTCTAGATTATACTCAAAGCCGTGATAAGAACAGGTTATAATACCATTTTCAACCTTACCCTGGTCTAAGGGATAACCTAAGTGAGCGCAAGCGTTACGGTAGCAAGTAACTTTAACACCTTGACTATATAAAATTAGCGAATTATCACCAATTTTTACTATCATTACACCAGATTCGGGTATTTGATCAGTATTCGCCACTTTTAGCCAAGTAGAAGTAATCTGTGAAGAGAATGGACTGGTTAAATTAGAATTGGTGTTCTTGACAGCAGAGTTATTATTGGCCGCAATTACTTTGAGAATTTCAGGACAATGTTTTTTTATTGCCTGTTCGACTCCTTGAGATAAAGTCAGCGTAGAAGCCGGACAACTACTACAAGTTCCTATTAATTTGACTTCTACCGTGTCTGGCGGTTTTATTGCCACTAGTTCTATATCACCATTATGACTTTTTAACGCTGGGCGAACTTCTTCAAGGGCTGTCTGAATACGTTGTGAAAGAGGTAACTTTACTAGTTCGTGATAAAGCAGTACTGCATATACGACTTCATCAGTAGCAGCATGACGCAAAGCTGACATTGATTCTTGTTTGAGGGTTTTAATCAAACGCATAAAAGCTTCTTTATGCAAAGCCTCAATTGACCTTTTTAACCCTACTGCTACGCACCTTTGGCTTTCATCCCAATCGCTTATAATTGCCTCAAAGCGGTTGATTTCTTGAATTAATTCTTCCAGTTGAGTCATTAGTTATTAGTCATTGGTCATTAGTCACTTGTACTGAGCGACTCGTGCCGAGCGGAGCCGACGTAAGTCGTAAAGCCTGCGGCATAGCTACGCTTAGAGCGCAGCCTCTCGTAGAGAAGTATTGGTCATTGCTTATTAGTCATTGGTCATTAGTTAATAATAAAGAACAATGACAAAAAACAACTAACAATTCACTTCATTTTGAAATCTTTGAGGAGAAATGGCATAATTATGCCCGTGGCTAAACTAGATACTGTTATTAGTAAACAAAAGGGAATTTCAACTTGTGCAAGTGACACTAGTAATAAAGAACCTATACTCACAGCGATCGCAGTTTGCTTGATAAAATGTATGGGGTCACGCAGTAGCTTACCTTTAAAAAACAATTTGGCAGAAAACCACCCTATTTCTAACATTATCCCTCCTAATAATTTGTGAGAAAATTCAGTACAACTAGCCCTAAGAGTACAGCGGGAATTACTCCAGCTGGAGCAAATAATGCACCTAGCATTGCTGAAAATTGATAACCTATATCTTTACCAGCTAATAGCATTCCGCCAATAGCACCGCCAACCATAGATAAAACTGTGGCTATGACTAACCACACGAATCCTGTTGCTATGTTTATCTCACCAGCCACTAAGCTGGTAAGAAATGCACTAACATTAGGGTTAGCTAAAATGTCTTTCATCCTATGTTGTTCTCCTAATCAAGGTTAGAATTTAGGAGTGAGAATTTACAGCAAATCTGCTGTGTTTATGAAATTAAACAAATTCACTCACTCATAAATTTTTATTTCAGCTGCAACTTCTTGCAGTGCTTGAGCTACTACTTCTGCTTGCTCTATCTGTTGATGTTGGCTGAAAATTGCTAACGCTTGTTGATAGTAAGTGTACGCTTGCAAAAGATTTTGAGAATTACCTGCTTCTGGTTTTTCTGGATCATCGGGCAAGTTGAACAAGGCGTTAGCTTTGTTAGAAATTGTGTTAGCGTATTCTAGAGGTGTATCTTTGGCGTTACGCACTTTTAGCGCTTCGTCATAAGCTGCGATCGCCCGCAAATTATTCTCTACAGGATGCGAACTTACTAAATATTGCAAAGCATTACCCAAATTGTTTTGCAACATTGCATATTCTCTCGGATGGTCAATCAAATTAATATGCTTCAACGCTACTTCAAATGATTGCACTGCTAACCCTTGACGCAAGTATTCTCGTTCTGATGCCATTGGCATAGAAAGGTAAGCGATCGCAATATTGTTATATAAAATCGCGTACTCCTGCGGGTAATCTTCCCAGGTAAACGTCCGCAACGCCTCATGATAAGCTTGGATGCTATCCGTTATCCGTGCCAAATTAAATGGCACTAGCGATTGCAACACCAGCCCAAAATTCATCTGTGCTTCTGCCGTTTCCTCTGGCGAAGCTAATTGTTGTAAAATCGGCAACGCCTCTTCATAACCCACTTTCGCTTGCAGTAGTAGTTCAGTCCCCACATCCGGTATTGCCTGTAACGTCCCTGCCATCCCCACCTGGGATCGGGCTTTCAACAGGGGAAACTCCTCACCACACATCTCATACGCCCGGTAATATAGGGAAACTGCATTCCGCAAGTCTTGGGCAGTTTTGGGCTTTTTTTGAAAGCCTTGTGCCATCTCGATCAGCATCTGAATTTTTTCTTCTATAGTTGCTGACTCTGATGTAATGGCTGCGATCGCTGCCTTGACGCCTGAATCTGTAATGCTAGGGTTCATAATTAGCGTACTCTAGCCGGTTGGGGAATCGAGTCTGTTAACGCCCACAAAACAACGGACGCGAAAACGCGTTCCATTAGGAGCTATGTATACCAAACCGATTTACGCAGATTTTGAGTCTCCACAAGAGACACCTTTTATTCCCCAATCTCAAATCTTCTCTTCAATGTTCCTTATTAACTGGATATTAGAAACATCAAAGCAGAGAAGCTACAGTTTCAATTGCCAGGTATTTCTACCAGAAATCTAATGCTTGCTCCTTGGAAGTAAAGAATCAATTTTTTTAATATAAAACACCCTAGTTCCAAAATTCTAGGGGGAAATTGCCAATATTAATGTCAGCTTTAAACACCTGATATTTATTAATAATTTTTTGTATCATCAGTTAACACAATCCAAATATTCTTTATTGAATTGTTGACATACATATATGCAGGATTTCCACAGACAGCTTTTGTGACACAGTAAGATGTGTAAAATATACTCATCAATTGTAAAACTAGCTCCCTTGAAAACAGACAGTATTTTTTATCGGATCTTTCAAAGTATCCCCAGCACCTTCTTTGAACTTATTAACCAACCATCGCAACTAGCTAGTGCTTACCAATTTTCCTCAGTAGAAGTTAAACAACTAGCGTTTAGAATCGATGGCGTCTTCCTCCCCAATGCAGCAGAGTTACCTATCTATTTTGCTGAAGTACAATTTCAACCAGATAAAAAGTTCTACTCACGTTTGTTTACCGAAATCTTTAACTATCTCGACAAAACTGAATTAATCAACAACTGGCGTGGTGTTGTTATCTTCCCCAACCGCAGCGTTGATACTGGAGATACCGAAAGATATATTGAATTACTTACCTCACAACGAGTGACTCGCGTCTATCTTGACGAATTAAGCTCAATTGAGGCATCATCAATCGGCATAGAGACAGTTAAACTCATCATCGAACCAGAATCAACTGCACCAACAAAAGCTATAGAGATAGTAAACACCGCCCGACAGCAAATCCCAGATGTCGCTACTCAGAGGGAAATTATACAATTGATAGAGACGATATTAATCTACAAGTTGCCGCGATTGAGCCAAGAGGAGATAGGAAAAATGTTTGAATTAAGTGAATTAAGGCAAACTAGATTTTACCAAGATGTTTTTGCAGAAGGTAAACAAGAAGGTAGACAAGAAGGTAGACAAGAAGGCAAGTTAGAAACTATACCCCAGTTACTAGCGCTGGGTTTAAGTATTGAGCAGATAGCTCAAGCGTTAGGTTTGGAGGAACAAGTTGTTAGGGAAACTGCACAACCAAAATCCTAATTTTGCTGTATTTGACTACTATTGTGGGCGTTTAAAGGAGGCGATGTCTACGATGATGCTCCGCCTACGCAGATTCCTATCCGAGGGCGATCGCCTTTTTCATACACCACCAATAAAGTATAAGATTGTACTTTGTTAAGTGAAAATCCTAAAATTGTTCTTAATAACTCCAGAGTTCTAACAGTAATAAATTAATGAGTCGGGGTTGTTCAAAATCAGCAGTTAAAAGCAGAAATTAATTTTACTTTTACTGTTTTTTTAGTTGTTAAAGTTGTTACAAACATAACAGACATTATCCTTTAAATTGAGTTTGACGGTATTTCGGTTATTGTTAATGATTAATTCTTTTTTAATGAAAGAGAATTAAATAAAAAAATACCTTATGTTTAAAAATAAACATTGAGAAACAGGTGAGACTTTACAAGCTTTGTCACCTACATCATGCATGGTAAACAATAGAAAAATACTTAGCTAATGACTAACGTACTGTGGCTGCAAGGTGGTGCTTGTTCAGGCAACACCATGTCATTTCTTAACGCCGAAGAACCAACAGTTTGCGATCTAATTGCTGACTTTGGCATCAAAATGCTTTGGCATCCATCTTTGGGATTGGAACTAGGCAACAACTTGCAAAGACTGCTGCGGGATTGCATTTCCGGCACAATTCCCTTAGATATCTTGGTATTTGAAGGTAGCGTTGTCAACGCCCCCAGCGGCACAGGCGAATGGAATCGTTTTGCCGATCGCCCCATGAAAGACTGGTTAGCAGACCTCGCCAAAGCTGCTAAATTTATCGTTGCTGTGGGAGACTGTGCCACATGGGGAGGAATTCCCGCCATGTCACCCAACCCCAGCGAATCCGAAGGCTTGCAATTTCTGAAGCGTCAAGAAGGCGGTTTCTTAGGGAAAGATTTTCTCTCACAAGCCGGATTACCTGTAATTAATATACCTGGATGCCCAGCGCATCCCGATTGGATTACGCAGATATTAGTTGCGATCGCCACTGGACGCATAGCTGACATAGCCTTAGACGAACTGCACCGTCCGCAAACCTTCTTCAACACCTATACTCAAACAGGTTGTACTCGTAACGTCCACTTTGCTTACAAAGCATCAACCGCCGAATTTGGTCAGCGTAAAGGATGCCTATTTTACGACTTAGGTTGTCGTGGCCCCATGACTCATTCCTCCTGTAACCGCATCTTATGGAACCGCGTCTCCTCCAAAACCCGCGCTGGGATGCCTTGTTTAGGTTGTACAGAACCAGAATTTCCCTTCTTTGACCTCAAACCCGGAACCGTGTTTAAAACCCAAACAGTTATGGGTGTTCCTAAAGAATTACCGCCAGGAGTGAACAAGAAAGATTACGCCTTACTCACAATGGTTGCCAAAGACGCAGCCCCAGCTTGGGCAGAAGAGGACTTTTTTACAATTTAGTCATTTGTTATTTGTCCGTTGTCATTTGTCTTTTGTAAATAACCTAATGACCAATGACCAGTGACCAGTGACCAATAACCAGTGACCAATGACCAATGACCAATGACTAAGGACTAATGACCAATGACAATTCAATCATTAGATATATCGCCCGTTGGTAGAGTAGAAGGCGATTTAGATGTCCGAGTTGATATTGAAGATGGGCGGGTAGTCAACGCTTGGACTCATGCCGAACTCTTCCGCGGATTTGAAGTTATTCTCCGTGGCAAAGACCCCCAAGCCGGACTAATTGTTACACCTCGTATTTGTGGAATTTGTGGCGGTTCGCACCTGACTTGTGCATCATGGGCATTAGATACAGCTTGGGAAACAGAAGTCCCACGCAATGCAATCTTAGCTAGAAATCTGGGTCAAATTGTCGAAACAATTCAAAGCATACCCCGTTACTTTTATGGTTTGTTTGCTATTGATTTGACCAATAAAAAATACCGCAACAGCCGCCACTATGACGAAGCTGTTAGACGCTTTGCCGCCTTCACAGGCAAATCTTACGAACTAGGCATAACAATTTCCGCTAAACCCGTAGAAATTTATGCATTGTTGGGCGGACAATGGCCCCACAGCAGTTATATGGCAATAAATTGGGGAATTGCTTATAGAGTCAGGGTTTGTCGGGATAGATGCAATCATTCCCTGGCTTTTCCTTAAATCAGACGGTTCTGAGGTGGCATCTAGCAGCAAATCTATTTATTTTTCTCTGCTCAAAGTTATTTAGTTTTGTCAGACATTACCTAATTTTTCCTTAATCCGAGATTGGCGATCGCAGTTAAGGGAAGTACAACTCAAGTAGTTAAGTATAATTATTTTCTTACCTTTGAAGTATAAACCCAATTTATTACCCATATAAATACGCAAATAGTAATATAAAAACTCAAATAATTACATACAAGCTTCAGTATAAAAGTATTTATTTGTTTGGATATTGAGCGATCGCTTTTCTCAAAGATGTTTAACGGTGAAATCATTAAGTTTTTAGCAGAAATACATGGTATCATGAAACAATTTGGCAAAAATGCACTCGCCACCTATGAATTACAGAGACTATATTACAATTGAACCCAATAAACGCGGTGGTAAGCCTTGTGTACGTGGCTTGCGAATTACAGTTTATGAGGTGCTTGAATACCTAGCTTCCGAGATGACCGAAGCAGAAATTCTTGATGATTTTCCCGATCTAACGCGAGAAGATTTAAAAGCTTGTATTGCTTATGCGGCTGACCGTGAACGTCGGCTTATGATTTCTCCATTATCAGCATGAAATTACTGTTTGATGAAAACTTATCCCCTAAATTATCCACTCGTTTGAGCGATCTTTTTCCAGGCTCGCTTCATGTTCGGGATGTAGGCATGAAAGCAACAATAGACCCGATAGTTTGGAATTATGCAAAAGATAATGATTTTATGATCGTCTCAAAAGATGCTGATATGCACGATCTGAGTTTACTGTTTGGAAATCCCCCAAAAGTCATCTGGCTTAGACTTGGAAACTGTTCTACCTTACAAGTTGAAAATTTACTGCGTCGGGAGTTCAGCACGATCAAATTATTTTATGAAGATGAAAATTCATCATTGCTTGCCCTCTCATAATCGCACTCAAAAATTTGAACTGCGTTGAAGTTAGTAATAAGGTGCGTTACATTCCATTAACGCATCCTACAAGAGCGGCAGTTAAACATTGGCTTTTAAAAATCCCTTTTGCAAGGTCGGCTCTAACACATTGTTAGACGGCTTATATTTATAATTGAGTTTGAGTGCATTGCAAAAGCTATTGAGGAGATTTAGCAAAGCATTATAGTAAGCGTAAGCATTGTCTCGTTCATCTTGGAGACGGGCATATAAGGTTAGCTCTGGCTCTAGGGCTAAGTGATCTTTAGGGATATCTAAACCGGCTTCAGTTAACCGCGTTGCCGCGATCGCAACTAGCAATGCTCCAATTGTATTGCACTCACCATTGTGAAGATCCCTGAGTCCAGGCAAGATTATCTCGGCTCCTGGCAACTCATTGAGATTCATAATTGATCCTCCTCCGGCTTCTCTTCAAAACGTTCAATAAATTTCTCAACTCTGCTTCTAAGCATATCAGGGTTAAGAGAGGGGAATCGGATTAATTCAGGTTCAATTGCTTCAAAAGCATTCCATAGTTCATTCAAAGAAAATAATTTCTGTTAATACATATTTTTATTGATTTATTTGTTTGGTAATTGAGCGATCGCTTTAAGTCTTAGAAAGTAAATCAAACGACAAATCCTGATTTTTTAGTTGGTTTTTAATTTTGGTCACGATCGGCATTACTTTAGATACGTTTGCCCTAATAAGCTTTGCGTTTCACCCTCTTCTCACCTTCTCGATAAACCCATTCAGGTATTTGTGGGCTATCAATTCTAACTTTTGCAAAATCGTCATATAACTGATTAATAGATTGCTGCAATTCTTCAGAAATGTTATTATAGCATTTCTTAGTCTAGTGAAGTACAGTAGCAACAATGGGCAAACCAATTATAAATATCATTTAATGTGACTTGACTAAAAGCAGTTTCAATCGCTTTTGCTAAATCTGGATAACTCTTAGAACCAATAGAACGTAATAGATTTTTAATTTTTGACCAACAATTTTCAATAGGGGAAAAATCAGGAGAATATGGTGGTAAATAAATCAACTTAGCTCCAGCGGACTGGATTATCTTTTCAATCTCTGCACCTTTATGAATTGAACAATTGTCGATGATTACATAAGCACCTTCCCAAAGTTTTGGAACTAATTTTTGAGAGATATAAGCCTCAAATGTGAGTCCATCAGTTGCACCTAAAATGCTATATTGGCTAATCACCCCTTTCAGAGCGATGGCACCAATTATAGAGACATTTTTACAACGTTTTTGAGGTCGTGAACCATGCGCCATGAGTACCTTTTTTAGAGCGAGCCGAGTGTCTTATTAAAGATAGATTAGCTCCTGCTTCGTCAATAAATATGAGGTTTTTAGCTGGTATACCCTGAAGTTGGAGCCAGATTGTACTCTTAATGATTGAACTCTTTCAGTTTCTTTTTACGAGGCGTGTAATGTTTTTTTAAGGCTGATTTCCATCTTCTGTAACATTCTATCTACTGTAGAAATACCAATTATGACTCCTGTTTTTTCTGCCAAAATTGAGCGAATTTCTGATAAAGTAGCATCATTATTGGCTTCTACTATTTCTTTGAGAATATTAAATTGTTCAGAGTTGAGTTTTGGTGGTGTTTGTTCCGTCCTGACTTTAGGTGCGATACTACCTGTTTCTCTATACTGTTTTAGTAATTTCTCGATAAAACTTAAAGTTACACAAAATCTTTTGGCTAATTGACGTTGTGATATTCCCCCTTGTAAATATGTATCAAGAATTTTTTGGCGTAAATCGAGGGAATATGCTTTCATTTTTACCTTTCACTAGGATACGCACCTTTATTTGATTAAGTGTACTTCATTAGATAGATAAACGCTATAGGATCGCTGATTCTATTATTAAGCCTCCTTACACGCGCTTCAAAATCAATAAATCTTTCCTTAGCTTTCCTATGTTCAGTGAACATAAATGTACAGGGGTGTCTTATTCGCTCAACTTCCGACGGCACTAGTTAAGGAAATTAGGGCGAAAGTTGCCCGACGTTACATGGATGCCTTCTTGGCTCAACTGCCTATTGAGCCTAAGCCTGTTTTATGGAAGAGGGTACCGAGGGTATCCATCATAGCCAGATCCCATCAAAATTCCATTGACTTACTCTCAGCTACTCTTGGCGACATTGCTGAGCTTCCACGCAACCAGCATCCTGATGTAGCCATGACCCTTAACAACATGGCAACGCTGTGCATCGTTTTGGAAGCCTACACCGATGCTGAGTCTTACTTCCAAGTTGCCCAGAACATTTTGGAAAATGCAGACCCTAACTTTCCTAACTATCCTGTGATGGCTATTATCCTAAAGAACAATCTAGGTAAGCTGTATCAAGGGCAGAAGAAATTTTCTGATGCTGAACGTTCATATAAAGATGCCTTGAACCTTCAGGAAAAGGTAAACCCACGTCATTCTGATATGGCTACTATCCTCAACAACCTAGCTTTACTGTTCATGATTCAGGAGAAGTATCGTGATGCTGAAGACTACTACAAAAGCGTCTTGAGCATCTGGGCAAAAGAGAGCTATCCTGTCGCTAAACTTGACTATCAATATGACTATAAACGTGTCGAGTCTAGATGGTTCAAGAGAAGGGGCTTAAAGGTGATTCCCTTATTTTTGCATTATTATTGGTAAAATTAACCATATATAAGAAAATTTACCTGAAAGCATTGCATTCCTCTGGATTGTTAGACATTCTCTGAGAATTTCAACTTTTCCACTTCAAATTTCAACCTTTCATTCTCCATCCGTAGCGTCAATATTTCATTTTTCTGCAATTCAATTAATGACTTTTGACTAATTACCTCACCAAAGGCTTTTTTCCGGTTTTCAATCCCAAACCATCTTTGATAGGTTTTTGTATGTTCATCAACAGTATGACCTAAGTTGTCTGCTGCGGCTTTGATGGGTATTCCTTGAAGATGCGCTCGAATCGCGCAAGCATGACGCAAATCGTAGGGTTGAAACTCAATTCCGACTTTTTTAAACCATCTGGATATATCTCTCCGCATCCAATTAATATTTTGCACAGATGCAATTTTTGTCACTTTTTTTTCTAAAATCTTTAATGGTTTGGGATTGTGTAAATCAAATAATTCTATCCATTCAGGCACAAAGGGGATAACTTCTCGATATCCAGTTTTTGTATTTTTATTGACTTTCCAAGTATGGTCGATATTTTGGGGAGACATCCACCAATCAATATCTGGTTGCACAAATAGTTCCCTTGGTCTTAACCCAAAGGTTGTCAACATTCCATATACCCAACGCCACATTTCCCAAGTGTCAATTTCATCACAGATGTTTGTATTTTTGCGGTTGAGGGCGAATTTTTCAAATAGGTTAAAAGAACACACTATTTTATCATCGTCGGGGATTTCTCGATGGGCTGGGGTGACATTATCCCGTGTCACGTCAAGTGAAAATCCCAACTCAAAGGTTTTAATAAAAACAGAAGTAACTGCAATCACTTCATTTTTTTTATTTCCCTGAAATGAATTAATAATTTCCTCACAATTATTTTTTGTTGCCAAAGTGTTTAAAGGAAAGTTTCTTTTAATAACAGATATATAGTTAGCAAAAGTATTTTGACTGGTTATAGTTTTCTGACGGGTTTTATAATATTTTTCCTCAAATGTATCTAATAATTCTCCAATGCTTTTTATTTCTTGCTTTTCTCTAGATTTTATTCCTAAATACTTCTCATTCCACTCGAAAGTATGGCGAGCGATTAATTTACCCAACTCGTAACTTTCCTCGATCGCAGTTTTCAGCCCCTCTAAATTTGCTGGTATCCCTAGAGACAAGTCATACTGCTTTTTTTCCTTACCTAAGCTGCAATCGCCTGGTTTTAACGGTAGGGTAGCTCGTAACTGTAGAGAATTGCCAGTTTGTTTAATGCTAACTTTAACTCTATCTCTTTTTAAATTACTATTAGCTTCGACTAACTTCTGCTCAAAAACTGCTTGATACTGTAGTTCTGTTGCTTTAATTTTCGCCATTGTTCCTTTGTAGCTACCGTCTGTGGTGTTGTGCGGCTCAAAATCTGCAAAAATATCGGCGAACAAATCCCTTGAGTCTGCGTTTGCATCCTCATGTGTAGATGGGGGATATGTCTGCGATATGAAATTGTGGCGATCGCAATTACCCTGGTTTTGATTTTGCCCGCTCATTCCCTAAATATTCCCTTATTTATAAGCTGAAATGGTGAAAATAAAATGTTATTGTTGAGCAAAATCACTTTACACAACAAGTTACTCACGAACATTTTTACCATACCACTAGTTGCCACAGCAGTTATATGGTTCCCGGTGGCGTGATGTGCGCCCCCACGTTAACAGACATTACCCGCGCTTGGGCGATTCTAGAATATTTCCGCACTAATTGGTTAGAACCAGTGTGGTTAGGTTGTTCTTTAGAACGCTACGAAGAAATCCAGACTTATGATCAGTTCATGGATTGGCTAGATGAAGACCGAAATCATCGAGATTCCGATTTGGGTTTTTATTGGCGCATGGGTTTAGATATCGGTTTAGATAGATATGGTGCTGGTGTTGGTAAATATGTGACTTGGGGATATTTAGCCCATGAGGACAAATACCAAAAGCCCACCATTGAAGGGCGAAATGCTGCGATGATCATGAAAAGTGGAGTGTACGATAGTTTCACTGACACTCACACCTTGATGGATCAGTCTTTTACCCGCGAGAATACAACTCACTCTTGGTACGATGAGGAAACAGCAGATATTCATCCAAGCGATCGCACAACTAAACCCACTGCCAATAATGCAAAAGACTTTGATAATGCATATTCTTGGGCGAGTGCAGTCCTTCACAAAGACTTTGGACGCTTGGAAGCTGGGCCTTTAGCGCGTCAGTTAGTTGCTGGTGGCAAACATGGCGAATCTTGGCAACACTACGACGGGTTTATTCTCGATGTCTTCAAGCAGATGCGTGGTGCTAATATTCATGTGCGTCAACTTGCACGAGTTCACGAAATTGTCAAGTTATATCGCCAAGCGGAACACTGCTTGCGTGAGTTCAAGCTAAATGATCCTTGGTATATTAAACCAACAGAAAAAGATGGCAAGGGTTGGGGTGCAACGGAAGCTGCGCGGGGTTCCTTGTGTCACTGGGTTGAAGTGGAAGGCGGTAAAATTAAAAACTACCAAGTGATTGCTCCTGGGACTTGGAACATCGGCCCCCGTGATAGTGAAGGTATCCGTGGCCCGATTGAAGAAGCTTTAATTGGAACACCCATTTACGATTCTAGCGACCCGGTGGAAGTTGGTCATGTGGCGCGATCGTTTGATTCTTGTTTAGTGTGTACAGTCCACGCGCATGATGCTAAAACTGGTGAAGAACTAGCGCGTTTTCGGACTGCTTAAGTTTAAACGCAAAGTGGCGCGAAGGTAAGCGCGGAGGTACGCGGACAATTTTATATCGTACCTCTATCTTACTTTTAGATAGTAGTATTTACTCAATGGTTGTTAACTCTTTTTCAAAATCATCAACTAAATTAGATTGTCCTTTTTTGTCTATTTCCTGCATAATGATTCTTTTGGAAATTTCTCGACTAACAACTTTTGCTCTTTCAGAGAAAAACTGCTCATAATCATCGTTCCAAATTCCAAAATTATCTAAATTCTCTATTAAATGAGTTTTCATAGTAGTCTCCAAGTCATGATTTATTACTTGAAATTTAGCCATGTACTTTGAAGGCGCATTTGCCTTAATTTCCCTTTTGTTCAAAAAGTCGTCTACTATGGTGATGTTTAGAATATGGTTGATGTACCAATCTAAATAATCCTGTTTTTTTAAATGTGCTTTTGGAAAAAAGTGATGATAATTTTTGCTATTTGCTTGTTTGAGCCAATAGTTACTGACATTGACGATAGCGTTATCATTAAATGACTTTGGTTGATGATACACATATATACACAATATTGCTTTAATATAACTTCTAGACGTACTAAACCAACCATTATCCTTAATAAATTCTGCTGAAGTATCAATTGACCAGTCATAGCTAGGTAAATCTCCAGCAAGAATTTCATCTATTCTTTTTATATCTTGTGCTAATTTACTTTCTACAGAAGAAGAATAGCGTCCAGATAAAGAACATCTCCAGAAAAAATCCTCTAGATATTTCTGTTTATCATCAGTTGGTTTATCTTTGTGGTGAAAGAAGAAATATGAAAAGGGAATGATTAAGGCATTATATGGAAGTAACTGAGAAACCGGGATACGATAAAAATTTCTGAAATACTCTACACTGCGTTCAATAGAATCTATTGCCTTATCCCAAACATCAATAAAACTATTCTTGTCAAGTTTTAATATGACTTGTCTTTTACACTCCTTAGAAAGAATGATTGAAACGACTTGTAGTACAGTAGCATCTGAGATAGTCTCATAATTGAGGGGCTTGAGATTTTCTATCAACTCTTGAAATTTTTCTGTTAAATCAAAATTTTTCTCATAATCAAATGTTTTAGCAGCCATAATCTCAAATAAAGACAAAGCTTGACCACTAACGTTAATTCTTGTAAAAATCTCTGTGGCTATTTCTATCGGTGCATCCTTGACCTGAATTATTGAATACTGATAGCTTTCAACCCTATTTTTATAAGCTTGAATTTTGTCATGATAGTTCTGAGGATATGCTGCTAAAAGCAAAAAACTCCCTTTGAGTAAATTGAGAATACTAATCAAACTTTTCTCATCTTTACCCTCAATATCAGTAATGGCTATTTGATCGGAATCTTCGGCTTCTAAATCGATGAATATTTGTGAGAAATTATCTGATCTTCCGTCTTCTCTGGTTAAAATAACGCCTTGCAGACTAGCAAATAAGCTAGTTAATCGCTGCTGTCCATCTAAAACGTAATCAACAAACTCACCTGGCTTTGGTTCTGGTAAATCTAGCTTACCAATGTTTTTCACTGAGCGAAGACGTTCATTAGTGCGCCAAAAAATGAATGTGCCAATGGGATAACCTTTGATAATGCTGTCAATAAGAGCAGCAGACTTCTGCATTGTCCAAACGAATTCTCTTTGAAATTGGGGAATTTTAATTTGACCATTTTCAATTTCTCCTACCAAAGTTGAAAATGTTTTGGTTTGAGGTTCTGGTAGTTTCATATCGCACTCCTAGACAAATTTTTTGATTTTGGCCGCTTCATCATAGCCTTCGCAATCAACTATGTCAGCAAGGTGAAGCAAAAAAATAGTATCTAATTGTTTGATGGTTGTACGTATAAACCAAGTGTTGACGAAAAGCGATCGCTTTTGCACCACTATCACCAAAAAACTAAACTTAGTTTACAGATTTAGTTTAATTTTATGGAAACCGTAAATATTCATCAAGCTAAAACGAATCTCTCAAAGCTGCTGTTACGCGTAGAACTTGGAGAAGAAATTATTATTTCTAACCGAGGTATTCCAATAGCCAAGTTGGTTCCGTTTCGCTCCTCATCAAATTGACTTAATAGTTTAGGGCAGGATAAAGGGCGTTTTGTAGTGCCAGATGACTTCAACGCTCCTTTACCAGAAGAAATTTTGGCACTTTTTAGGTTTATCTCACTTGCATCGCTCTCGTCATAGATTCAGACAATTTCGAGTAAAACTTTAACGGGGTTGCTATGGTGCGATCGCCTCAACTATTATCACTGTTTTTACTGAACTTGCAAGGAAACAACTATCGTGTGCTTCCTTGTGCATTGCTTCAACCTGTTCCTCTGTGGGCAAATTATCTTTGATAAACTTTACCTGTGGACGAAGACGGACTTTCGTGATTGCAAGTTTTCCATCCTCATTTTTGTCCATTGTGCCAACTGCTTGATCAATGTAACTTTCAATAACAAACTTATTCTTGGCGGCAATGGAAAGGAACCAAAGCATATGACAGCTTGACAGAGAAGCGACAAAAGCTTCTTCAGGATCGACACAGGCAGGATTAGAATACGGTACAGGCACAATATGTGATGAAGCAGAAGCAGGAACCTCGACTCCTCCATCAAACGTCCAAGTGTGTTCCCGACTGTACCTGTTGTCAATAAATTTTGCTTGGCTGCGTTTCCATTGAATGATTGTAATATACTCAAACATTTTTAACTTTCTAGTACTTCATTTCCTATTTAATACAATTATTAACTAAGTCTTTATACATCTCGTGAATTGCATTAGAGTTTAAACCTGCGTTTTCTACACAAAAATGACGCTCTTAGAACATTTTGGCTTGAAACACGGACAGATGGACTCTAAACTACTTCTTTATCGAGGTTTAACTATTTATTTAACAGTCGTAGCGTAACACACTAAAACTTACAGAAACATTGCGATAGGCTTGCTTTAAAGCACTTCAAAAAACAGAAATTTACACGGTAAGCTTGTGTCTGATTTAGCGCTAGACAAATACCTCCCCCGCCTTCCCGAAACAGCATTGCAAGAGTTTACAGAATGGTGTGTTTTAGAGCAGGCAAAAGCCGCAGGATTTAATTTAACCCCAGATAGAAGTAAGTTAGATAATTTGCCGCCTGCCGATTACATTCCGAAACTTATTGATCAGTTCATGAAAGTTAAACCAGACCCAATTAAAGCTGGTTTAGTAGCAGTAATTGCCGGACAGCAGTCTGACAAACATGGTTTGTCAGGATTGGCAGCTCTAGTTGATTTTGTCTCACTTTATGTCAAGTATTTAATTCCTAAAGATGGTAGTACTCCAGAACAGGCAGATGCAATATTAACTCAAGCATCACAACATCAGTGTGAAAAGCTTGTTGAAATTGGCAAAAAACATGGTGTAGAGTTTTAGTTTTCTGCTGAGGAGCTTAATTCTTCTGAGGCTTTGTCTGTGTCATGAGGCAAAGCCTTTTTGTTAATAATCATCTGACCTAAATGTGAACCAATACGGTTCGGTTAAGGGAAGAGACGCGATAAATCGCCGTCTCTACAAAGGACTGATTATTGTAAAGACGGCGATTTATCGCGTCTTTGTGATCTATAACTTTCATTAAAAAACCTTATCCGAACTGTATTGAAACGTGAACAAGGTAGCTGGAATAATCTATTTAGTTTCACCCAGTACTTTTTAACTACCTAATAGAATCACTATTATCTCATGCTAACCATTATTGGTTGCGGTAATCTTAATCGTAGTGATGATGCCGTTGGTGTAATCATCGCTCAACGCTTACAAAAATATCTAGCTGAAAATCCTCACCCTAACGTGCGTGTCTATGACTGTGGAACCGCAGGTATGGAGGTGATGTTTCAAGCTAGAGGTAGTAAACAATTAGTAATTATTGATGCAAGTTATACTGGTTCCGAACCGGGTGCTGTGTTTAAAGTCCCTGGTAAAGAATTGGAAGCTTTACCGGAACCCAGCTACAACTTGCACGATTTTCGTTGGGATAATGCTTTAGCTGCTGGACGGAAAATCTTTCAAAATGACTTTCCGCAAGAAGTTACAGTTTATTTAATTGAAGCAGCAAATCTTGATTTGGGACTAGAGTTAAGTCCTGTTGTTAAACATTCTGCTGATTTGGTTTTTGAAGAGGTAGCTGCAATTATCAGACAGAATAATGAGTAGTAATTTTAAATTCCTAACTCCCAACTCTTAACTCCTAACTATTCTTTTAAGCCCAGTCGCGGTAAACCGAGAGTTCATCAACCCTCATCTCAAAAGGTACGCCTTGACTTTCTGGTGGACAAACCCGAATTTTTGCACTGTTGATAATTTCGTGGAGTAATGTCCCCATTGGCACGATTTTTTGCAAGACACGCCAGTTAGTTACTTGATCGGGACATTCAATTACTAATGTCATAGCGTTGGCGTGGGTTGTGACATACCAGCGACAATTAGATAAGAGATTTTGAATCGAGCGATCGCAAGCTTCGTAAAAATATTTACTAATAGAATACTCTAATTGTTGCCGTAGTATAATATCCGCAGATGTCGGCTGCATCGGATGAAAGTCATCACCATTAAAATAGTACTTTCTTCTGCTCATTTTTTTTACATTCCTTCTTAGTTTCCAATTGCCATTGCATAGAGAATATCTTTTGTTGTTTCTAAGAATCTTTGCGTCTCGTCATCATAATAAGCACCAATTCCACTACATTGAATTCCTACATAATTGCTAGCCAGATAAACTCTTTGTCCAAGAAAACCAGCTAGTTGCATAGCAGTTTGATAATTTGTATAATCAGAAACAAAAAATAAAGTTACAGCACAATCTCTTGCGATCGCTTGATTAATGCATAAGTAACCTGTCTTTTCGCTGAAATCACCTGCTTTCAGTAAATGCGTACCTTGATATAACCCAGGCGACATTCCCTCGACTCGATGTACAACCGAGTAAATTTCTATCTCTTCATAATTTTCTGTCGGTATTGGCTGCTGAAGTTGCTGCCATATATATAGATATTCTTCTAAAGAAATTAATTGTTTCCGGAAACGTCTAACAGAACGCCTATGCCAAATAGTTTGATAATATTTATTTTTGTCAAAATTAAACGTAGGCTGTTCTAGTTGCTGCTGGCGACTTGTTTGCACAGATGTTGTTTGATAGCTATCTTCAATAAACTGATTAGCTTCAAAATAATCTGTGCCAGAAACAAAAGGAACTTTCAGTCTTAAGTTTCTGACTTTATTGTCTTGTACTTCACCTGAGATTACACAAGCAGTAATAAACTCTTTATTCTCAAAGCCTAAATCTCTATTGAGAGCGAGCTTATCAAAGTCAAAAACTAATTGTATATCTTTGTTGTGGAGATAAGCTGAAGCAGCAACAGCACCTAAATGGTGTCCGCTATCTAAAAAGCAATATCTCACACTCCTATCTTGATATTTCCAGCTAGACCTATAATAAACACAACTAATTAAAAAGATGAATCCATTGATACGTTTGTTCGGTATAATATAACTCTCTAACCCATCGTCGATTAATTCATAGATGAGTGTTAGACAATTATTCTCAACTTCTAGATGATATATACCATCTATTATTCCTTCTATGCCTCGAATCTGTACGTAAACTTCCGTAGGATACAGAGCGCCTGCTGATGGATTTACCCGCAGTTTATAAGGCTCATCCTTATAAGCTTTTTCAATAGTTATCGCACTAGTTAAGTAGATAAAAGAATGAATCGGATTATTGAGATTTAATTTCACCCTTCGATAAAACTTTGGATAAAATTTAAATGAAGCTGGTTGAGTTGAAGCATCTACATAATTTGGATTAATTTGTACAGACAAGTAAGAATGCTTAGTCAAATCGTGATAAGCTTTGCCTGATATCTTACTTTGTGGCATTTTTCAGTACCCTTAAAACTTCTAGGTTGCTAGCAAAATCTATTGCTTTATAGTCGTCTAAGTTTTTTAAATCTAAGTTAGGATTATGCTGTAAAAGCAATTTTACAACTTCTGTTTTACCTGCTGATGCTGCATACATTAAAACAGTTGCACCATTATCATTTTGGTTGTCAATATCAATCTTGGCAGCAAGTAGCAGATTAATTAAATCGTAGTGATTACCAAAACAAGCAAACCACAGAGCATTGTTGCGATCGTTATTTCTTGCATTGATATCCGCGCCAGCATCAATTAGTTCTTTGACGACTGTATAGACTCCTTCTCTTGTGGCTTTCATCAAAGCTGTGTCGCCATTATGCCCAGGCTGATTTAAATCATCAGGATTATAACCTTGTACTAATAGCCATTGGGTTGTTAGTTTACTCAAATCTTGCCTGTTTGCTTGACTCATAGTGTTGTTAATTCCAAAAGTTTGAAGTGTTTTGCTACTATAATTAGGCTGAAAAAGCATAATGGCGGGTATTACCCACCATTATTTAGAAACTATATAAGTAGCTTTGTTTTAAGCTTTTTAGTTAGAAAATCCATGCTCTAGATGGTACTAATAACCTAATTAGGCTATTAAATAGTATTTACTGCTTTTTCTGGTTTTGATGCGCCATGAAAATCAGCTTCTGTTTCCAGTTGTTCTACTAAATCTTAAGTTTCAATCGTTAGTTGAGAATCTGCATTATAGTTAGCAGCAACTTAGCTTATTTATATATTATCACTATGATAATTTTAAATTATAAATCATTTATAAAGATACCCATACACATCTGAAAAAATCTTGAAAATAGTGTATGAGGCTATATTTTTTACAGTTTAATAGCATGAATTAGAGTACTAGCTAATGGAAGTAATAAGATGAGAAAGTAATAGCTAGCAATTAAGCATATTACTTACAAGAAAAAATTATAACTATCAATAGTAATTAATCACAATATTTTAGTAGTATTTACAACTAGAGAACAGTGATGTATACTAATAACTACGCCTACGGAATTCATCATCAATACCTCAAATCCCAACTTTAATAACATAGTTTTACCAAATCTCGCGCTTCACAAGACAGAAAGATTACTAAATGCTACACTTTGATTTGCTGTGACTTATTCATTGTTATTAAGAAATCTCAAAGAATTAGATTTTTATAATTATTATTTGATACATTGTTTAAGTACAAATAACTACAAAACAGACGGAAAATGGAAATTAGCGCTCGTAATTCTCTTAAGGGTACTGTGAAAAAAGTTGTACCTGGTTCAGTTAATACTGAGATAACTTTAGAATTAGCACCAGGAGTAGAGCTGGTGTCAATAATCACAAAATCATCAGCGGAAAAGCTGGGGCTTGCAGAAGGTAAAGAGGCTTATGCTGTGATCAAATCATCAGATGTCATCGTTGCTGTTGATTGAAAAATAACCAGCTTGCTTTTCGTTGCAAATCGTTCTACTTGCGATCGCAATTTATATCATATCCAGTAAACTACTCGTGATATGCCATTGCAAGTGCAACATAGACGCGCTAGCGGCTTCCCGTTCGCCTTGGTCTCCATCAGGAGAAGGGTAGTCACAAGATTGTTTCTCTATGAGATGCGTGTTACCCTACGCTAAAGCCTAACGGCGAACTAAATTGGCTTGCGTTCAACTGGATATGATATTAGTTTCATATCTTTAAATTAATGACCTCACTCCTAAAATAAAGTAGTTAAATAAGGAGTGAGGTCAATAAAATATATAAATGTTAATTATCTAAAAGACGGATATAAATAGCACGAGTAGCTTCTCTATCTAGTTTTAAAATTGTGCTTCCTACTTTTATAAGTAAAGATGGAAAGCGTTGTTTGATAGATATATAGCGGTTCCCAATTGCATGGAATACAGACCTAACCCCCAGCCCCTTCCCTTCAAGGGAAGGGGAGTAAGATTCAAAGCCTCTCTCCTTTTAGGAGAGAGGTCAAAACTGTACTGCACCCAAGCGAGAACCGCTATAGTAAATCCAGATATCAACCCCATCGCTGTAATTTTTTTTAAAATTGTTTCATCCTGACTTTTACAGAAGGCAATAATTTCTCGTTCTCCTTTTATTAATAATTCTAAAGAGCAGCCAGTTACAGTAAATGGGTTAAACATTAGAATTATAAATTATGAATTATGAAGGGAAGAAGGAAATATTTTTTATCCTTCATCCTTCATCTTTTACTTAGTTGCGAAGAGTAGCAACTAAACTAAATAATCTAGACGAGATAGGGTTCTTGATGAGTTTTAATTGTGCAATTAGAACGAGGATAGGTTACACAAAGTAAAGCAAATCCTTTAGAAACCTGTTCGTCATCTAGGAAGATTTGATCATCTTGATTAACTTCACCCTCAACAACCTTGCCAACACAACTAGAGCAAGAACCTGACTGACAAGAGGACGGCAAATCAATATCGTTTTCGAGTGCAGCGTCTAAAATTGTAGTCTCTTCGTCAACTTCAATTATGGTGTCGATTTCTTGCTTTTTGTTGATTAGTCTAACTTGGTAGGTAGCCATTTTCCGATTCTCCTCAAACTTTATACGATTAGATTTAATTCCCGAAGCTCTTAATCTCTATTTACGACTCTTTGAGATGTTGTGCGGAGTGGGTCTAAGGTTAAACTTGGAGCTAATAAAACTGAAGAAATTTTTCACACCAGTGCAGCACAGCAAAAATAATTTAGACAGTTAAAAATAAGTCAAAAAGTAGATGATATGCTCATAATTACTTTCTGCTTTTTGCTTTCCTGTCTTCAAACACTAGTGTCTTTCTAAATCTCAATTGGTATTAGCTACAAGGTACAGCGTCAGGCGTGCAATCACCTGTTTTGAAGGACTTTCCACAACCGCAAGTATCAGTAGCATTGGGGTTAATGAACTTAAAGCCGCTTTCCATTACCCCTTCAACGAAGTCAACCACAACTCCGTCTAATAAAGGCGCACTTTTGGCATCAACGTAAACCAGCACTTTGCCTTGCTGAATTACGACATCATCTGGTTGTGGTTTGCTGGTGATATCGATCGCATACTCGTAACCGCTGCAACCACCATCTTTCACAGAGATGCGGACACCTTTAGTTGCGCCATCAGCATCGGGAGCAGAACCTCGTAAGAACGCCCGCAAATGAAATTCTGCTTTTTCTGATAAAGTAACAGTCATCGAATCTCCTGAGTTGTAGCGATTATTTCTTTTGATTGCAGGTGTGTGACCAAATTAGCTATTTTGTGCAATGGTGGTGGCTTCCACTGAATTAGATTGCCCGTATCTCCAAGGTGCATTGTTACCGCATACTGGACAAGAGCGATCGCGATAAGATCGGCGCTTGGCAAATTCCATCCGGCTTAAGTCAATGGTCAGCAATTGCGATAATAGAGGCTGACTAAACCCAGTGATCAACTTGATAGCCTCTAGCGCTGTTAGACAAGCCAGTGTCCCAGAAACAGCACCTACAACTGAAAAACCGCGCCGATCCCAATCAGGCTTTTCAGGAAACAGACAAGACAAACAAGGAGTCACACCAGGAATAATCGTAGTTAGGTAAGCTTCCATCCCGTCCATTGCAGCTTCCACCATTGGCTTACGCCAGCGCACACAAGCTTCATTCAACAGATTGCGCTCGGTAAAATTGTGAGCGCAATCCAGAGCCATATCAGCAGATTGCACTAACGCATCGACATTTTCCGGGGTGATATATTCATGAACTGCTTCCACTTGGACATCAGGGTTAATAGCGTCCAGAGTTTCTTTAGCTTTGAATACCCTTGGCTTACCTACCCAATCGTCCGTCATCAAAACCTGACGATTCATATCATCCAGCCGTAAGTCACCACCCCGGACTAGGATTAGCCGCCCAACGCCCGCTACTGCTAAGTAAAGCGCCGCCGTACCGCCTAATCCCCCCACACCTGTAACCAGAACTGTCGCTGACTTCAGGCGCTTCTGTGCTGCTTCGCCAAAATTCGGGAGCATCATTTGGCGACGATAGCGTTCTAATTCGGTAGGCGTCAGGTTTACCAATTTTTACCTCCTAATCAGAAGTGATTTCTGTCAGTGTGACTACATTTTTCGGCTTGTCGTTAAACACCTTGAACAGCTTTTGTTCGTGGGGTGTTGATTCAATAAATACTTGATAAGCTTTTTGCAAAGCCACACAATATTCATTGAGTCTTTCTTCTGGACTCAAATTAGGAGAATTATCATCAATTTCTTTCATATATTGAGAAAACTTTTTCAATATATGTAGACGATTCACATTCACAAATTGTTGGTCGTAGGGCAGATTAAAAAATTTAAAAAATTCTTCTGCATCTACGAGATGTTTGAATTCTTCAATAGTTCCAGTCATTTAGCACTCTCCAATTTTTTCAGCTGTTGCTTAAGTTCATCTAACTGGTGATAGATTTCATAAGTAGCAGCTGCAACATCCATGAGTTGTTGATAATCTGTTGGCAGGCCTTCTGCTAAATCATGCAGATCCATTTTCATTTGGCCTGCTTTGCTGTTGAGGCGTCTAATTTGGCCTTTGAGTTCTTCAATACTTGTTTCTTTCGCTTGCACCATCAACCACTCCTTTTAAAGTGCTGAGTGCTGAGTCCTGAGTAAATAGTGAAGAGTTAGAAGCTAGGAGCTAGGAATTAAGAATCATATAACTCATCACTCATAACTTATAACTCAGCACTCAACACTCTTATAGTTTGCCAACTTCGGGGAAGCGCTTCGCTAAATCAATTCCTTTGTGGATGTAGTTTTCTCCCTCTTCTGCTAATTTATCCAGCGAGTCAAAGCCAAAGCGATGAGCATCTCGCAAAGTTTTCACAGCTAGCAAAAGACGACCAGAAAAAACTAGCGCCCAGCCAAATCCTTCATGGCTCAAATCAACTACAACTTGGGAGATTAGACCTGTCTCCTGTTCAATAGCAGCGGCTACAGCTCTAAAAAATGCCATAATCCGTGCTTGAGTAATCGGATCGACTTCACCCTCAACGGAAATTTCACGTTTCTTTTGTTTGGTGACGACAAAGGGTTTAAGAATTAATTCGTCCGACCAACTCCGGTAAACTCCATAAGTATCTTGACCCCGGATTTGTTTGACTAATACCTTAAGGAAAGGTGAGTTCAAAACTTCGGTTGTAGCAGTTCCGTTAACACTATTATTTGTGGTCATACCGTTGCTTCATTTTCAACTTCATCGGCAAAGTTCGAGGGTTTTTGCTGTAAAGCTTTACGCAACCAAGGTGGAGGATTACCTTTGAGAGTTTGCACTAACTTATTTAGTACTTCAGTAATTTCTTCCTCTTCCGATCGCGCCTTAACTGGAGTGACACCTTTCTTAATTAGACGAGCCGCAGCACTCCCGCCAATTGCTGTTACGTAAACAATCGTACAGTCAACGATCGCGTCAAGTTTTGGGGTGATTTTATCCTCATTACCATCTTCTTTGAGGTCACCTTCAAAATTGAGAGTTTCTACGAAGTGATATCCCTCATCAGAAATTTCGTAAACATCAATCATTCTTGCCCATCCGAAGTGAGCATTAATATGAACTCTGTCACTAGTCGTAAAGGCAATTTTCATTTAGGTTCTCCTCTATTTAAGAAGAAGTCAGAATTCAGAATGCAGAATTCAGAATGCAATAACATTCTGTATGCTGACTCCTGAAGGACTGAATTCTTTCCAATTCAAAATTCTGCACTCACAATTCCTATTTCTTGTAAATGCTTAACTCTTGCTTCTTCAGCCTCTAAAAAGAGGTTGCCAATACCAAACAACAGCTCCATTGTGCCTCGATAGCCCACTTTGGTAAACTGACCATTACCTAAACGGTCATAAATCGGCAGACCGAGACGATACAGAGGAACAGAAAGGCGTTTGGCGATCGCACCTAAATTTGAGTTACCAATCAGCAAGTCAGAACCGCCTGCTAGACTCTCAAAGTCTTCCAAATCGCCAATAGTGACGCTTTTAACTGGGAGTTTTTCGAGTAGAGGCGATCGCGTGGTTGTCACCACAGCATGAATCTGGCTTCCCATCGATTGCAAGAAATGCACTGTTGACCACAACAAGTCTGGTTCTAATGCTAAAGAAACTCGCTTTGCACCGAAGTAAAAGTGAGTATCTAGCATTGCATCTTGCAACTGACGACGTTGGCGGCGGTATTTTTCCGGTACACTGTTACCGCTCAGAATCGCCAATGCTTGTAGAAACTCGTCTACTGGCTCTAATCCAGTCAGTTCGCCAAACACCTCATAAGGTGTGTTAAATCGCTCTTCTAGAATTTTGGCAGCACCCCGCATACTCTCGCCCAATGCTAGGGTGAAGGCAGAACAACCTACTTCTTTTAGCTGCTTTAGAGTTGTGCCGCTGACTGTCACGGCACTATAAGCATCTTCCAAGTGTCCATCAAGAGAAGCACCAAGATCAGGTACAAAGATTGGAACCATTCCAAAGGCGGTAACCATCTCTTTGATTTCCTGGACATCTCCTGGTGTGAAGGCAGAACCTGCCAAAATCGTCACTTGTTCAGTTTTGATTCCACCTGGTCGAGGGATTTCCTTAACTATGCTCTCGACAGCAACAGCAAAACCGTCTTGTAACGCACCTTTAAAATCTGGGGTGGGTGCAAAAACGATCGCTAAGTGATTTAGTTCGGGATGGCGATCGCGAATTTCTTTAAGGAAACCCTCGATGTCATCTCCTCTAGTTTCCGTCAAACCCGTGGTGCATAAACCAATAATTTCTGGGTTAGCCTTTTCTACTAGGGTGAGAATTGCCTGTTCCACATTCTCTTCACCACCCAAGATAGTAGTGACTTCCGTCATCGCTGTTGTAGCCAGAGGAATTGCTTCCCGGAAATGCCGCACCAGCACAACTTTAGCGAAAGCAGTACAACCTTGAGAACCGTGGAATAGGGGCATCGTCCCTTTCAATCCCAAAAAGGCTAAGGTTGCACCCAAAGCTTGACTTTGTTTGAGGGGATTAACTGCAAGTGATTTGTTCGGAACATTCACGATCGCCATTAAACTACCTCCTCATCCCAAGGAGCCGGCTTACGGATTTGTTCCCAAATCGGGCTATAAAGAGCTTCATACAATTCTCGTGCCATCTCGATCATCCCTACATAGCCTGCATAAGGATGGTGACGTTCTTGGTTGATGTCCAGGAAAGGAATCCGCGCTTTTAGAGCAGTGTATTGGTTACGACCACCAGCAATCAGCATATCTGCGCGAGTATCTTTAACCAACTGTAGCAATTCTTGAGCGTTGCCCTTTTCCAACATGATGCCATCGTTGCCGATCAACTTCTTGATTTTGGCTTTATCTTCTTCAGTACTTTTTCTTGTACTGGTAGCAACAACTTCAATGCCTAAGTCTTTAGCCGCCGAGATAATCGACCAACTCTTGACACCACCAGTATACAAAACAACTCGCTTACCTTTGAGTCTAGCGCGATAGGGAGCCAGAGCCAAATCCAGAGCAGCAGTTTCTTCAGCAATCAGCTTTTCTGTACGCTCTTGCAAGTCAGCGTCGCCCAACTTCGCAGCGATGTTTCGCAGACAGCGGTTCATGTCATCAATGCCGTAGAAAGACTCTTCAATATAAGGAATGCCGTAACGCTCCTCCATCTTTCTCGCCATATTGAGCAGCGCTCGCGAGCAGATCATCACATTGAGTTTGGCACGGTGCGCGTAGCGAATTTCATCATAACGAGCATCGCCCGTGATTTTAGATAAGATGCGGATGCCCAATTTTTCTAACAGCGGCGTTACTCCCCACATTTCCCCGGCGATATTGTACTCGCCGATTAAGTTAATATCATAGGGCGTTGTTTGTTCCGGTTCTGCTGTTCCAACGACATATTCCAGCAAAGCTTCACCGCCAAAACGGTTACCCAGGTTTTTGCTACCAATAAATCCGGGAGCAATGACTGGGATCACAGGAGTACCAATTTTCTCAGCAGCAGCTTTGCAAACAGCATCAATATCATCGCCAATTAGAGCAGTCACGCAGGTAGCGTAGACAAACACCGCCGCTGGTTGATAGCGTTCTTTGACTTCCAGAATTGCTTTGTAGAGCTTTTTCTCGCCACCGAAAATCACATCATTTTCGGTCAAGTCAGTGGTAAAACCCATCTTATAAAGTTGGGGGCCAGAGGAGAGACTACCACGACTACCCCAAGAATTGCCAGCACAGGCGATCGGCCCGTGAACTAAATGGGCAGCATCGGCAATTGGCACTAGGGCAATCATTGCACCATCAAAGGCACAGCCCCCTTGAGCTGCTCCTGGTTGTGCTTGTTGCGTACAAGACTTATTTTTCTTTTCTGCTTTATGCTGGTTATGTTCGCATCCTGACTCACTAAGCAGCTCGTTAACTTTGCCTTGGGTGATTTTCATCTCTCTTCTCGTACTGGATGGCAGTTGTTCTTTGTCATTTGTCCGCTACTTCGCAGAGTCCAGCGTCAAAAATCCAAAGTAATTAATTTTGATTCTTGACTCTTGTACAGACGCGATTAATCGCGTCTCTACGACCCTTGACTAACAAATGTATTTTGTAACATCCTCTCCACATACATCGGAGAGATAAGATAAAGCTCGGAAACGCAATCCTACAAATTCGTCATATAAAGGATTGAGTTTACACAGCGGTGGAATATCCAAAGTCCGCCCAAATAAATTAATTTTTCGCTCAAAAGGACAACAACAAGGAATTGTTTGGCAAATTAGATGAGCGATACGATTATTTTTAACCTGAATTCCGTCCACAAAACGACGTAAAGGATTGAGGAGATTGCTAAGTTTTCCTGGTTTTTTGTAGTTAGGTGGATGGTAATTAGGCTGAGGATGAGTATGAGTATGATTGTGGGTGTGGTTGATAGTTTCCATAATAGTCACATTAGGTAAATGCTATGAATAGGAAATGGGTACTGGGTACTGGGGATTGGGTATTGGGTACTGGGAAAACTCTTTTTCTTTCCCAGCCCCCAGTCCCTAATCCCCAGTCCCTAATCCCTAGCCGCTAAGTTCTAACGAATCAAGTCGTAAGAAATATCGGTCTTGGATGGAATGTTGGTGTTGCGATCGATTTCTTCAAACAGGGTATTTACAACCCAGTTGAGGAGATTAATTACACCTTGGTAACCGATGGTGCTATAACGGTGGTAGTGGTGACGATCCATGATGGGATAGCCGATTCTCACGAGGGGAATCTTGGTATCGCGCCACAGGTACTTACCGTAAGAGTTACCAATCAAGAAATCTACAGGTTCTGTGAACAATAAAGAACGCAGATGCCATAGGTCTTTACCACCCCAGATGGTTGCGTTCTGTCCAAAAGGACTAGAAGCTAGCAATTCTCTGAGTTCTGCTTCAAATACTTCGTTGGTGTTGTGAACCAGAATATGCACAGGTTCAGCACCCAATTCCAGCATAAAGCCAACTACGCTGTATACTAAATCTGGTTCGCCATAGATAGCAAAGCGCTTGCCGTGAACCCAAGAGTGGGAGTCAGTCATTGCATCAACTGCGCGACCGCGTTCAATTTCCAATTCTTCAGGAATTGGTATACCACTTAGTTCGCTGAGTTTCATCAAGAACTCATCAGTACCCTTGATACCCCAAGGACGGGAAACTACAGTTGGTTGCTTCCACTCTTTTTCAATGTACTCGCGGGTTTTAGCGGTTGAGTGTGCTTGCAGAGCAATTGTAGCTTTACCATTAATTGAGTCTGCTGCATCTTCCAGTTTTGTACCACCTGGATACATATCGAACTCACCTGTGTTAGGTGAATCCAAGTAGTCACTGTTGTCAGCTAGAATGGTGTATTCAAAACCGAACAAAGAAGCAATCCGCTTGATTTCCCGGTTATTGCCTACGTAGGTGTCAAAACCTGGGATGAAGTTGATTTTGCCGTTGCTGGTTTCTTTCTTCTGACCTGCTGTCAGGTTAGAAAGAATTCCCTTCATCATGTTATCGTAACCAGTGATGTGGGAACCAACAAAACTGGGGGTGTGAGCGTAAGGAACTGGGAAATCTTGGGGAACTGAACCTGCACTCTTAGCGTTGTTAATGAACGCTTGCAAGTCATCACCAATTACCTCTGCCATACAGGTGGTGCAGACGGCAATCATCTTGGGCTTGTAAAGAGTGTAGGAGTTTGCCAAGCCATCAATCATGTTTTGCAGACCACCGAACACCGCTGCATCTTCAGTCATTGAAGAAGATACACCAGAGAATGGTTCTTTGTAGTGACGGGTTAAGTGGGTGCGGAAATAAGCAACGCAACCTTGGGAACCTTGTACAAAGGGAAGAGTGCCTTCAAAACCAACAGCAGCAAAGATTGCGCCTAAAGGTTGGCAACCTTTAGCAGGGTTAACGGTTAAAGCTTCACGAGCGAAGTTCTTTTCACGATAATCCCAGCTCTTTGTCCATTCTGCAACCCGTTTTACTTCTTCAGGGTCGTGGCCGTTTTCAAACTGCTTTTTGTTCTCGAATAATTGTTGGTATTCCGGTTGGTGGAATAGCTCTACGTGGTCTTGAATCTTTTCTGGATTCTGAGGCATTTCTGATCTCCAAGCTTGCTGATGTCGTTACTAGTCGAAGAATGAGGATTTTTGGCGGATTAGAGAGAGTTTGTAGAGACGCGATACATCGCGTCTTGATAGAGGGAGTGAGAATATAACTCAAAACTCAGAATGCAAAATGCAAAACTAATATTTGAACTTTGAATTTTGAATTCTGAATTCCCAGCTCCCCCTGGGGTTTTAGCCCCAGGCTATCCCTACTTTTCTCTCTAATTTAATTAAGCGGTAGCTTTGGCTGTAGCTTTAGCTTCTGCTTTTTTGTTCCAGGGAGCGCCGATTAATCCCCAGGTTGGGCTGTTGAGCGCCAAATCCATGTCACGAGCGAAGATAGCGAAGCCATCATAACCGTGATAAGGGCCGGAGTAATTCTTTTTATGGTTTAATTGCTTTAGACAGCCTAATGTTTGCGACAAGCAATGTCAGGATTAAACATTGTTCGCTGATAACACATTTATTTTTAGGCTAAATATAGGCTAAAGCAACAGCAATGCATAACCAGGGTAAAGACAAGTATCAGCAAGCATTTGCAGACTTAGAGCCTGTTTCATCTACCGATGGCAGTTTTCTTGGCTCAAGTCTGCAAGCACAGCAGCAAAGAGAACACATGAGAACGAAAGTATTACTAGAATTAGAGAAAGTAAATCTGCGTTTGAAGTCTGCAAAGGCAAAGGTCACAATTAGGGAATCGCATGGCAGTTTGCAGTTACGTGCTACGTTACCGATTAAACCGGGAGATAAGGACAAAAACGGCACTGGGAGAAAGCAATATAATATCAGTTTGAATATTCCGGCTAATTTGGATGGGTTAAAGACAGCTGAGGAAGAAGCTTATGAATTAGGCAAGTTAATCGCGCGTAAAACCTTTGAATGGAATGATAAATATTTAGGTAATGAGGCAGTTAGAAAAGATTTTAAAACAATAGGCGAATTACTCGAAGATTTTGAAGAAGAGTATTTTAAAACTCATAAACGCACTACCAAAAGTGAGCATACTTTTTTTTATTATTTTTCCCGAACCAAGCGATTTACTAATACTCAAGATTTAGCAACTGCTGATAATTTAATAAATTCAATTGAACAAATCGATAAAGAATGGTCTCAATATAATGCAGCTAGGGCTATATCTGCATTTTGCATAACATTCAAAATTGATATTGATTTATCTAAATATTCCAAGATGCCGGAGAATAATTCTCGGAATATACCAACCGATGCAGAAATATCTGAGGGAATTAGCAAGTTTGAAGATTATCTAAATAACCGAGGTAATCAAGTTAATGAAAATGTCAGAGATAGTTGGCAGCTTTGGCGCTGGACTTATGGAATGTTAGCAGTTTTTGGTTTACGTCCAAGGGAACTTTTTATTAATCCTGATATTGATTGGTGGCTGAGTGAAGAAAATGTAGATTTTACTTGGAAAGTCCATAAAGACTGTAAAACTGGAGAAAGGCAAGCTTTACCGTTGCATAAACAATGGATTTCAGAGTTTGATTTAAGAAATCCTAAATATTTAGAGATGTTGGCAACAGCAATTAGTAAGAAAGATAATACCAATCATGCGGAGATAACGGCATTAACACAGCGAGTTAGTTGGTGGTTTCGTAAAATTGGCTTAGATTTTAAGCCTTATGATTTACGCCATGCTTGGGCGATTCGGGCGCATCTGCTAGGGATTCCAATTAAAGCAGCGGCGGATAATTTGGGGCATAGTGTGCAAGTTCATACTCAAACTTATCAGCGTTGGTTTTCGCTTGATATGCGGAAGTTGGCAATGAATCAAGCTGTAACTAAGAGGAATGAAATTGAGTTTATTAGGGAGGAGAATGCTAAGTTGAGGATGGAAAATGATAAGTTAAAAATGGAGATCGAGAAGTTGAAGATGGAATTAGTTTATAAGCGGAGTTAAAAATATATTAGACTCCGTATATCTCTATTACATAGTCAAATATATAGGTATAAATTATAAAGTGTGCAATTGCAGAGGTAGCTATTGCTTCGTGAGTATTTTTAAGTAAGGAGCGATCGCTAGCTCTTAATCTACTTAAAATTTGGTATCGTTGCAGAGAGGATAGCGATCGCATTTGTAGTTGAGTTCAGAGCTATCAAGAAATCATTTGGTCTTTATATCTCGCTTTTGCAGCATTACAGGTATAAATACCTTGTTATATTCAGCTAAAGCAAGAATGAGAAACGCAATAGCTAGGATGATGGTGGCTGGAAATCCTCCATATTTGACTAATGCAACTGTATCTAATTGTTTCAAAGGTGAGGTGATGGCTTTTTCAGTTGTACAAACTAATTTTTCTGATTTCGCTGTTGTTTGGCAGCGCAATAGCTGATTTGTTTGTTGTTGCTGTTGAATAGTCTCAGATACTGAGGAGTAATTCATGAATATATTAAATCCTTTAATTTTTAGGGTGTAATGACCAACAAATACATCTTATAAGCAGCTTTAAAAAAAGTCCCAGAAAAGAATTTCCAGTAAATAAAATAAAAGCGGAAAAATTTTTCCGCTTTTGAAAATAAATGGAAAATATATACATTCTCAAGCCAATTCAGTTAAACTGAATTAAAATATGCCGACTTCTAAAAGGGTTTGGGAAGATAGCAGTAACTATGAAAAGCTGGCACACATTTTTAAGAACTGAGGTGTTTCCTCAAGAACGATATGGATTAACCAAAACTGAGCAAGCCATTTTTCTGTCTAAATTCCCTAGCCAAGAAACTGTCAAAACTAACAAACAGGTTGCAGACCAAGCGATTGAAAATGATGAATTGCCTTCTAATCGAGAGACCGTTAGAAAACATATGTGGACAATATACAATGAACGCTTCTGTCCAAAGGATGGTAAAGAAGGTTTTCCGGGTTATAAACAGAGAAGCCAAACTAGAGATCAAAAATTCCTCGCTTGGTTAAAACAACGGTATTTGCAATGGCTGGAAACTTCTAACTCTAATGCTCCACTTCAGTCAGCTTCAGAGGCTAACCATCTAATTCAAGTTTCCCCGCCAGCATTAGGAAAACTCAGCAGCCATGTACAAGATTTACCATTAAATTTTCTACCACGCATTAATGCACTTAAAGACCTAAAAAAATTGGTATTTGATGGTAGAAACCTGCCAGTAGGCGTTACTGGAACTGCGCTTAGAGTTGGAGTGCAAGGTATGGGCGGGATTGGTAAATCAGTCTTGGCAGCAATGCTGGCACGGGATGAGGAGGTGCGCCATAGTTTTCCCGATGGCATCTTGTGGGTAACACTTGGTCAAAATCCAACGCTTACCTTACGGCAATTAGATTTAGCCAAAATGCTGGGCGATACTTCACAGATGTTTCAAGATGTGCCACAGGGCAGAGTTCACTTGAGTGAATTGTTAGCAAATAAAGCTTGCTTGTTAATTCTAGATGACGTGTGGCAAAGCAAACACGCTGAGGCGTTTAATGCACTAGGGCAGAAGTGCAAAATGTTAATTACAACACGCGATAATAAGGTGCTTCAAGAACTGGGCGCTGTTGGATATTTGTTAGGTTTGCTAGAGGATGAAGAGGCGCTAACACTCTTGGCATTGTGGGCAAAACAAGAGAAAGAAACATTACCTGTTGAAGCACGTGAAGTGGTGCGAGAATGTGGTAACTTGCCTTTGGCCCTAGCAATGATTGGTGCGTTAGTTCAAGGTAAGCCAGACCGTTGGGGCAATCTGCTGCACAAGCTTCACAATGCCGATCTAGAAAAAATTAGGTATCAATTTCCTGATTACCCTTATCCAAACTTGCTGAAAGCGATTCAAGTCAGTATTGAGGCATTAGAGACTGAGATCCAAAAGCGCTATTTAGATTTTGCCGTATTTCCAGAAGATACGCCTATTTCTGAAACTGTTTTGCAAACTTTTTGGGAACTGGAAGGGCTAAATGAATTCGACACACAAGATGTGGTAGATGTGCTGGTGGAGCGATCGCTAGCACGGCGTGATGATCAGGGATGCTTAACTTTGCATGACCTCCAGTATAACTATGTGCGTAAGCAAGCTGGTGATTTACAGGCATTGCATAACCGTTTTGTGAACTCTTACTCTTCACTTTGTTCAAATGGCTGGCATACTGGCCCAAATGATGGCTATTTCTTTGAGAATTTAGCTTACCATTTACATAAGTCTGGGCGAAAAGAAGAACTGTATAAACTGCTAACTAAATCCCCAGATTGGATGAAAACAAAATATATCGCTTGTACAGGTGATGCAGCCTATATTGCTGACTTGGAATTGGCAATAGAGGACTTTAATAATCCTTTGAAATCAAATCAATTGTTGACGCTGATCCAACTCTACACTGCACGTCAAGCAATAAATAATAAAGTGACGAACTACAATAATGATGATTTAAGCACCTTAGTTTGGTTAGACCGCGAAGCTGAGGCTCTGAGTTATGCTCGTTTACGAGCTGATGCTAAAGATAAGTTTGACGGGTTAGTTACTATCTATAATGAACTGGAAGCGAAAGTAAAATCTAACCCACATCTATTGAATGAGGCATGGGAAACTATACAGGAGATTGAAGATAAGACAATTCAGCTAGAGGCACTATCTGATTTAATTACAATAAAGCCTGAAGTCAAGACTATAGTTCTAGAAGCAGAGACACTTTTGGCACAAATTTCAGATATTGTAAAAAAATATTTAGGGGATGGCTATAGAGTTTTCAGACTAGTAGAATTGCAGAGTAAGTTAGCCACAGCATTAGTTCATGCTGGATATGAGCAACAAGCTGAACTAATGTTCACACAGGCTGAAGAAATGGCTATAAATATTCAAGATTATTGGCAAAAACCACGAGCTTTAAAAGCTTTGGTCGTAGCTTTGGCTGAAGCTAACAATTTTAACGCAGCTGAGAAAGTGACACGTCTAATTAATCAAGATTGTGATAAAACAGAGGCATTAAGCAAGTTAGCAGAAATCTTAAATAAAAAGGGACTTGCAGAATATGCTAATACAGCTTTGACAGAAGCTAGAAAAAGTGCAAGTTTATTGAATGGAAGCTATAGAGCAGAAATAGCATTAACTGAATTAGTAGAAGCCCTAGCTAATTTAGGAGAACTTCAGCAATCGGAGGAAATAGTCTGGACAATAAAAGATGATTTATTACGCTCGGTAGCTTTAGTAAAATTAGTAGTAGGGTTAGCTAAATACAAGCAGTTTGTCAAAGCTGAAGAAGTCGCAAGAAGTATCATAGAATATGAGGAAAGAAAACAGTCGCTTAGTTCATTAGCATCTGTATTGGCTTGCACTGGAAATAAAGAAAAAGCCAAACTGGTTTTTAGAGAGGCTGAACAAGTTACACGAATATTAAAAACAAACTGGTATTGGAATCCGGCAGTAGCTGGTTTAGTAGAAACATTAGCTCAAGGGAGATACTTTAGTGCAGCGAAAAAGCTTGTATTAATGATTGAGGAGGATGTTGACGAACAGCAATCACGTGCTTTGAAAGCAATAGCTATCGCGCTAATAGAAGATGGAAAATTCAAAGAAGCTGAGAAGATTACAACTACTATAAAAGGTAGTAAAAATTTTTCATATGCCTTGCTAAATCTGGCAAAATCACTTGTAAAGTCTGGATATAATGAAGGCGCTAATAAATTTTTGACAGATGCGATAGAAGCAGCTAGAACAGTTAATGATCATACTGATCGTGTGTGTATTTTGAGTGATTTAGCTTTAGCTTTTTTAGAGGTTGATAATCATATAATAGCAGAAAATCTCTTTAAAGAAGTAGAAGAATTATCAAACACTACAGACCATAATAAGTTTAAAAAATGGCAGAAAGTCAGGAGACTTAGTATTTTAGGAGCAAGACTATCTCAAACAGATAATACAGCAAAAGCAAAGACAGTTTTTGCAGAAGCCAAAAAAATTACTTTTACTATTGAACACTGGCAAGAAAAATCATTGGCTTTAACAGATTGTATAATAGGATTAATTGAGGCTGGCTACTTGAATGAAGCTATCAACTTAGTACCTATGGTTGAAGAGACTGAAAGCAAAGTAATTGTATTAAGGTCTTTAGTAAATAAATTATCCCAGAAGGAATATCAAATAGTAGTAGAACAAGTAGTACAAACTATTAAGAACGACAGATATCTCTTATCTAAAAATCTTAGTGAAGAAGAACTAGCTGAGATTAGTGCAATGATGGCAGAACTTGGATACTTCAAAGAGGGGCTGAAAATAATGGGGCTTAAACCAATGGATTTTTTCTTATCTACCTTAACAGAATGGGTATCTGCTTTTGAGAACGTTGAATTAGGGCTATCACTATCAGTCCTAAGAGAGGCTATTCGCATTAGTGGTTGGGTGCGTCTAGATTGGCAACAAATTTATGAGATTTTTCCTAAAATCACTAATCTAATTTGAGAGATTTGCGACCGCCATTTTTCTCTAACATAGTATGATCACATCCCAAATACTGTTTAGTACGATCGCATCTCTCCTGTAGCCAGCCTTGTTGCAAAGCTCAACGCACCTTATCATCTTTAGAATAGATATAATCCTAATCAAACTCCCTTTTAAAAAGAAGTTCTAATGGTACAAACCCCATCTAAACCTATAACTTTAGAGGAGTTTCTCAAATTACCAGAAACGAAACCTGCTAACGAATACATTGATGGTCAAATTATCCAGAAACCTATGCCACAAGGAAAACATAGCGCAATTCAAGGAGAATTTGTACCTGCTATCAATGGTGTAGTCAAGCCTAAGCGCATTGCTCGTGCCTTTCCAGAGTTGCGCTGTACTTTCGGTGGTCGTTCAACTGTACCTGACATCGCGGTTTTTATTTTGACCCGGATTTCCCGTGATGAGAATGGGGAAATCGCTAATACCTTTTCTACTGCTCCAGACTGGACAATTGAAATTTTATCTCCTGATCAAAGCCAGACAAAAGTGACGAAAAATATTCTTTATTGTCTGAAGCATGGGACTCAAATGGGTTGGTTAATCGACCCGGATGAGCAAACAGTATTTGTTTATTGTCCCAAGCAAGAAACCGAAGTATTTGATGAGCCAGAGGCACTTCTACCTGTACCATCATTTGCGAGTGAGGTTCAGCTCACTATTAAGGATTTGTTTGCTTGGTTGCTTTAGTGAAACAGTGACAATAAATTAAAAATAAATGCAATAGCGATCGCATCCCCAATCTAGCCTGTCTTGTCGCGAAGCACAATGCACCTTCATTGTATTATTGGGCGTTAGCGTAGCTTACCGTAGGTATCGCATCTCTGTAACGTCCATTCATTTACTTAAAAACAACACCGCGATAAATTTCCGCCATCGGTAATTCAACCCCAACTGAATCTAAGGAAATAGATAGCTCTAAGCCGCTAAAATCACTGAGCAACCAACCTTGAGCTTGCTTACTGTAGCGTTCCACAAAAGGTTCGTCTTGCTCGACTAGTAAATATTCACTAAAATTCGGAATTGAACGATACATCCGAAATTTATTTTGTAGGTCGTAATCTGCGGTGGAAGGAGATAAAACTTCAACAATCAGTGTAGGATTTAAGACTTCATCTAAACGTTCGCCATTTAGTTGCGGTTCGCCGTCAAAAACCATCACGTCTGGATATACTCCGCGTTTATATTCAGGAATTCATAGCCGTAAATCGCTGTTAATTGGCTCGAATTGAGTATCGCGCAGCACAGAGGTAAAATAGGTCAAAATATTCCCACCGATGCGGCTATGTTTGAGCGTTCCTCCAGGTATGGGTACAATTTCTCCATCTCGATATTCGCTGCGTCCTTCTGCTTTTTCTTCGAGCGCCCGATATTCATCCAAACTGTAGCGGCGCTTGATGGTAGAAATCATAGGCTGTAGGCGATCGCATTAACTATGAGACAATAAAATTATTGTGTCACAGATTTGATTATCAGGTTGGGACACCTATATATTGATGTGGTGCGGTGCTTGGCAAAAATAGTGATGAATATGAGATGGCTGGGGGAACCCGCAAATCAGACCGCAAGAAGCCACGCGCAGTAGTAAACCAAACGGTTAAGTCTGCGGAATGATTGTCAAAACAAGCAGCAGTTATTTGAGCTTAACAAAATTTGATTGTGTTTAGCCTTCATGCGATCGCATCCTTCCTGTAGGATGCATCGTCGCCAAGGGTAACGCACTATCATGTCAAAATTGAGATACTTGAGAGGTAGCTAATGTTTCTACAATAATTATAAAAAGCGCAAAACTGGCTCTAATGATTACAAGCATCGCTATAATCCTTCTCATAATCCTTGGCGGATCTTGCTTTATCTTCTATTAAGTAGGTAGGCACCGAAATTTTCTACTATGTAACAAAATCTTAAGTTGATAATCTAGAGCTAAATTTTACACGATGTGTGTTGTGATTGTTTTTTTTTCCTCTAGCTTGAACACCATTGATGACGGCGTAAGCGAGATCTAGCTCATCATCAAATGCTTGCCCGGATAACTCATCTTTCTTGAGATGTTGCCATTCCAATTCAATTGGATTCATTTCTGAGCAATATTTCGGGAGAAAAAAGATGTACAAACCCTGACTTTCCCATTTTTTCCACAATTGTTGAACTTCTTGGCAGCGATGTATTGGCCCGTTATCTTGCACAATCACGCTGATACGTCCAGTTTCTTGGGCTTGTTTGGCTTCTTTCTCCATCATTTCTATATAAGATTTACGGTCAACACCACCGATAACTAAACCGTAAACAAAACTGATTAAAGGTTGGAGAAGCCCGATAATACTTAATCTGCGACCACGGCGTTTAGTCTGTTCTAACCGTTTTTGCTCACCTCTAAAGTAATATGTATAACTAGGTTCGCTCCACATACAGAACCCTGACTCGTCTAGGTATTTCAGGTCTATTTCACCAGTGGCAGCAGCTAATTCCAACATGTCTAGGTCTGCTTGCTTGTTTGCTCGTGCTACTGGGTCTTGTTTTCCTTTATGGCTTTTCCTTGTCCGTTTCCAATCGACCCCCTTTTTTTGAGTACCCGTCTTAATCTGTCGGCACTCATCTCAACGTTGCGTTCTGTTTTCAACTTCAAAGCTAACTGAGAACTATTGTATGTGCGTGGCTCGTTTCTGAGGCATTCTTCTAAAAATATCATGTCATCCTCAAGCCACTTTGGTTTCCCCCCTCGCCCAGGAGATTCCCAAAGCCCTTCTGTGCCCAGTTTTTGCCATTGATGCAAAACTTTTGTGACTGTTTTTTTGTGACAATCAAAGTGATCTGCTATCTTCTCTACATACCAACCATGTGCATTTAGCCTGATTATTTCCGCCCTGTCTTTGACTTTCTGTGGTACATCCTGTTTTCTCAGATTTAGTAAAGTTTGGTCTTGCTCAGGAGTCAGAAATACCCTTAAACGCGCACCCATACACCAACTACCTTGTAGATGCATTATCAGTCTTTACATATCTTAACATAGCTGACTTTTTTGGCACCTACCTACTTACAATCAAAAGATAAAGCGAATCAAAAATAACTTGGTGGTGGAAGTTGAGGGAGCAGACATTCGTTATCCCAATTTACCTTTAGGTAAATTAGGAATCTTTTATGAGGTTAATGAAAAGCGAAGAATCCGAGTTATTTTTCCTAAGCTGACACAAGAAGGCATTGAGTACATTTATTCTTGGCATAATCTTCGATCTATCCGTATTCCAACTTTAGAAAACATAAATTCGCAAAGTAGAGTAAACCTCCAAGTAGCCCAACAATTAGCTTTCTTAATGAAAGAGCATATTCAATTTATTGAGCCAGAGATTTTAAATTTAAGAAAGCAATGGCACAAAATCAATGAATTGCTTGATTTAGTAGCTACATCAGAATTTTATGCAAGTCAACAGGGAATTTACAAAAGAGCATTATTTCAAATTGAAAACTTGTTAGATAAAGCTGAAGAATTACAGCAAGTGTACATTGGTTTTATTAGAGAAGTTTTGATTGGCAGACAAGTTGCAGGATATGACCCGAATTTGCTTCCTGATGACGGCTTTGCTATTGATAATCAGTATAAAAGAATTAGAGAAGAGTACCAATATATGAAAGATACAGCGACAGCGTATGCTGAACTGTTACGCACACGCCAAGTCTAAGGCATCATTAAAGGTGCGTTGCGCTTCGCGACAACACACCCTACTAGAAGTCAGAATAGAGTAATCCCCAATTTTTTGATGCAGAAGATGAGTACGCCAGGGCAAACAATCAAACTTATTGATTACCGTCGTGAGAATGCATCTGATCCGTTTGTGCCTAAACCTGCTGTTCTCTCCAGTTCAGGATGGGACAGTATTTATCTGGAATTGCATCAACAGCCAAAATTTGATATAGCTGAACATCAACATACAATGCACGTCATTGCTCAAGGGGTTTCCGGCTTATCAAATTCTGATTTATCAGGAGAACGATGGTTAGATGGAAAGCTTATAAGAGAGACGCGCAATCATGGAGACATTGCAATTATCCCTGCGGGTATTTCCCATCGCTGTAATTGGAATACTTCAGTCCAGTTTATGGTTTTAGCAATTGAACCAACACTCCTCAAACAAGTTGGTCAGGATTTTGTTGATGGCGATCGCATTGAACTCATCCCCCATTTTATGACTGGGCAAGATGTATTGATCCAAGGTATCATCTCTGCTTTGCAAGCAGAATTAGAGTTTGGCAAAATCGGTGGCTATTTACTAATTGATAGTCTCAAAACAACATTAGCTATTCACCTGTTAAGAAACTATTGCACCACGCAACCTAAGCTTTCTAGTTATGCAGATGGCTTATCTAAATTAAAGTTGCAACAGGTGACGGAGTATATAAAGGAATATCTGCATCATAACCTAAAACTAAGTGACCTGGCGGCGATCGCCCAAATAAGCCAATATCACTTTTTGCGTCTGTTCAAACAAAGTATGGGTGTAACGCCTCACCAATACATTTTGCAATGTCGTATTAAACTTGTCCGAAATATTAACTTAGGAAAAGAAAAATGGTAAAACGTTAGATTGGGCGTCTACCATTTTCCACAATTAGTTATGATTTTAGATTATATACAAAAGTATCCACTACGAACAAAACAGATTTTAGGGATTAGTTACGAACAATTGCAATCACTGCTAAATTGCGCCTTAAAACGAAATCGATACATCAAAGCTAAACAAGAGAGTCATAAAATTAGAATTAATGCGGCTGGTGGTGGTCGTCCCGAAAAGTTATCAACCGAAGAACAAGTATGTTTATGTCTATTTTATCTAAGACAGATGCCAACATTCCAAGTATTAGGAATGCTATTTGGTGTTTCCAAAACCGAAGCTAATGATACATTTCACGACTGGATACCAATTCTTCGTGATATATTACCTGCTAGTTTATTAGAACAAGTATCAAATAATGAAAGTGATTTACTATTTGTTCAAGAAGTATTAACAAATTTTAGGCTATTAGTCGATAGCTTAGAACAGCCAATATATAGGGATTCTGACCAAAAAGAGCAACAGAAATATTTTTCTGGAAAGAAGAGACAACATACATTAAAAAGTCTGATAATTGGCATACCAGAAGGCAAAGATATTGTAGAGGTAGAAGTAGGTGTTCCTGGGCCAACAGCAGATATAAAATTGTTTCGTCAATCTCAAAATAAATTTGATAAATCTCAACCCTTTTCAGGTGATAAAGGCTTTCAAGGAGGTGAGAATATCACTACTCCTCATAAAAAGAAACCAAAACGAGAATTAACTCAACAGCAAAAAGATGAAAATAAGGCTTTATCTAGTAATCGGATATTCATTGAACATTTGATTCGATTACTTAAAATATTCCGCATAGCCTCACAAAGATTTCGCTTAAAGCTTGAGACGTATGAGCAGATTATTTTAACAGTTTGCGGATTAGTTAGGTTAAGAATTGGTAGCTTAGTTCTGCCAACTTAGCTAGTAGCAAAAATCATAAATTTTTAGAAATTAGGAGTTAATTTTTATGCCTCTAAATTATCACTAACTATCTCAAAGCCTTATAATTACGTATTTACGAAGATATCAAAGTTTTGCCCCAAAGCTTTGAACAGTCTGGCTTTGGAATTTTCGGACAAGTCTATTGATAAAGCTAAATATCTGTTGCAACACAGCGAACTCAGCATTGCAGATATCGCTGCTAGAGTAGGTTTTTGCGATCAAAGTCACTTGAATCGATATTTTAAACGCATTGAAGGCGTTACACCGAAGCAATTGCTGCAAACCCGCAATAATTTACTAAAATCCCGCAACTTTTTTCTAGAGTCCTGAGTAGCACCTTTTTTACAGTAGTAGGGTACTCAGATTAGTCAAAACAAAGATGGCAAACATCGAAATTAACACTACAAAAGTTAAAGTACCTAACAATGGCTTAGAAATTGATGCTTACTTAGCTCAACCAGCGACTACAGGAATATTTGGCGCTGTTATAGTTTTTCATGAAATTTTTGGAGTCAACAGCAATATTCGAGATATCACCGAACTAATAGCTAAACAAGGTTATGTAGTAATAGCCCCGGCGCTGTATCAACGTATTGCTCCTGGTTTTGCAGCTGATTATAGTCCAGCAGATATTGGTTATAGCCCAGAAAGTTATCGACTTGGTTTGGGATATTATCAACAAGTAAAATATCAAGAAATATTTAGTGATATTCAAGCTGTCATTACCTATCTCAAAGCTTTACCCAATGTCAAAGATGATGCAATTGGTACTATTGGTTTCTGTTTTGGCGGTCATGTTGCTTATATGGCTGCGACGTTACCTGATATCAAAGCAACAGCTTCATTCTACGGTGGTGGAATTACCACTTCTAGTTATGGTGAAGAAACTCCAACTATTAATCGCACCTCTGAAATTAAAGGTACTATTTATGCATTTTTTGGAACAAAAGATGCATTCGTTTCGCAGGAAGAAAATGAGCAAATTGAGGCACAATTAAAAAAACATCAAATAAATCATCGTGTATTTCGATACAATGCAGGACACGGATTCTTTGCCGGCTTATTCAAAGACAAATACCCATTTTTAGTTCAGCACCCAAGTTACAATCAAGAAGCAGCTCCCGATGCCTGGCGACGCGTTCTAGAACTTTTTCAAAACAACTTATAGAACTAATCCCAAAAACCTGCGATTGCGTCGTTTCACTCGCAATGGCAAATTATTAAGTAATCAAGGGGATTTGGTATAACGTGTTGCAGCGAATGGACGAAAGTCTCTACTATTGTGACAAAGATTACTCACCGCCGCTGAATACAACTATATATCTGTAATTTCTAGCTTTAAGTCTTAGCCGTTGTACCTCACTTAGTTGCAAACTGCTATAATTCCTGCGATTGGCTTTTGTAGTGCCAAAATATGGGGATTAAATGGATAATTATCCAAAATTGCATAATTAGGCAGAAATTCTCTGTTTAATGAATAGTTAGCCTGCCAAGTTATCTCAGTGACTGTATTTCAAGATTATTTTTTGGTGTTCAGTATTATGTGACAACAAGGTTGACTTTATTTTTTAGAATCTTGATGCAAAAAACATAGATAAAAAGGTACTCATTTGGGTACTGTCTATTTGGCTTTGCATATTCATAATTAGCCCCCTAAAGGAGAAAAACTAATGGCTTTTATCTCAACGTTTGAACTTCTTCTTAAGCCTCAACTTCCAAAGAGAATTACAGATACAAGACCTGAACTTAGCCCACTAGCAAGAAATATACTTCAAGGTTATTTTCTTACGATTGCTAATGTCACAAATGAACTCGTATTTCTCTCACTTGTTGTTACAACTAGAACACCTGGACTAGAGCCTGACAAGATCCTCACCGTTTTGGATACGACTGGTGTAAATGGCCCTGTCAGCAGTGTTTTTGACGGTATAGGAGAGATAAAAAAGTCACGCTTTACATTTCCTCTAAATGGGAATGACACAGGCTTATTCATTCTGCAACCAAATGCCCTTAATGAAGAACTTCGAGAAGCAGCAAATTTTGAGTTGCGAGGTTATGTCGAGATATACATCAGTTCAGTATCAACTCCAAAAACAACTCAGTTGCTAATTACTCCTGAACATCGAGGCACGTTCTTTGGAACAGATAGAGCCGAGCTAGGCGAGGTTGCTTATGTGTTGCCCCTTGCCAATGGAAAAAGTCTATTTGAGTTAGGTCAAAGTAGTTAGCTTTAATTGTTGACGGTGTGTTTCGCGCAACGCAACACACCCGATCGCTAACAATTTGATACGATTAACAAAGTGGGCGATCGCCTATGACTCAATCTAAGCGATCGCCCTCTTCAGCAGATTGGCAGGCAACAATACTATGGCAAAGCGTAAGAAAAGCAATCTCCAGTGGATTAAAAAAACGCTTGAACTAAAACCTGATCATCGCTGGGAATCTCCATCAGGCTACAAAATTTTTGTAGGCGATCGGGGGGCTGTTCGCTTCAATGTTCCCCAAAGCTGGATTTTGGAGCCACAAGAAAAATCGTTCAAGTTCGTTGATAAAAAACCACCCGACGATGATTGTTGTCTGGAAGTATCTTTCAATCGTCTACCACCCAATGACTGGAGCCAGTTTCCGCTAAAACCCACTTTGAAGAAAGTCATAGAAGACGACGGGCGCGACGTGATTGAGAAGGGAGAAATCTTTACCGTCAAGCGCCAAACCGCCAGAATTGTCTGGACAGAGATTAAATTTATTGACACCCAGACAGAGCCACGCGAAGCTTTTTCGCGGATTTGCATTGGTTTGGGGTCGAATGTTCAATGCTTGATTACATTCGATTATTGGGCAGATCAAGCAGAGCAGCTAACACCTGTTTGGGATGAAGCGATGCGGAGCCTTACACTAGGGCTGTATATCCGTGATCCAATGACTGGTTTGGCTTTCCCAGATTGAACTACAAAAATCAGCGAAGAAAGTTTTAGTAAGTGCGATCGCCAGAAAGAATCTGCTGGATAAAAAGAGAACGTCCTTTTTCGCTATCTTAGAAAAGGAAATCATTGCCCGCTTAAACGATGGTTGCGTTACCTGATCGCATTTTGATGAGTGCAGAAGAATATCTAGTTTGGGAACCCACCCAAGAGCAACGTTACGAATATTGGGATGGCGAAGTTGTGGCGATGAGTGGTGGTACACGCAACCATAACCGGGTTTGTGCAAATTTCTTTAAGCTCTTAGATGATACTCTAGCAGATCGCTCCTGTGAAGTATACATTGTAGATGTGAAAGTGCAGGTAGAACCAGGGCAGAAGTATTTTTATCCAGATGTGGTGGTGACTTGCGACGAGCGCGATGATAATCCACAATTAATACAATTTCTCTGCTTAATTATCGAAGTGCTATCACCTTCAACAGAAGCAGCCGATAGGGGAAAAAAGTTTGCTAAATATCGCCAATCCCCAACCTTGCAAGAATATGTCTTAGTACAAGTAGCTCAACAGGGTGTAGAAGTGTTTCGGCGCAATGAACAGGGGAAATGGGTGCTATCTGAGTATAATTTGGACGAGATATTGCGACTTGAATCAGTGGATGTAGAAATAGCGATCGCTGATTTGTACCGTCAAGTGCAGTTTGAAACAGAAGCCACTGAAAATTGAATAAGTGACCAGGATGCAAACAAAAGACAAGCTCGAATGTCTGCTTCGACTAAACCTTACAATTGCCAAAAAGTTTACATCCGGGCTGTATTAACGCACTCAGAATATGATCAAGAATAATGCAAAGTTTTAACATTGCTCAAACCATTACTGCTTGGACATCTATTGCTAAAAATGTCTTTGTTCCTCACACTGAAGAGGAATATGAACGATTGGTTGAGATGCTAGATTATCTTATTGATCAAGTTGGTGAAGACAAAACCCATTCGCTTGCGTCTCTAATGGAAGTCATTGGTGTCTTAATTGAAAACTACGAAGATGAACATATTCCTCATCTAAATGAAATTGCTTGACCTCAATTATTATCCCAATTGATTTATCATCAATTCCTCGTGCTTCTTTCTCAACTGAGAAAGCTTCATGCCCCTGATCGCAAAGCCGGATACAGATCATTTAAGCATCATCCAACGACAAACGGGGCAAGAGTCAATTACAAACTCAATGTATTCAACTTGCAAAAATGGATTCGTGGATTGCAGCGTTGGCGAAGCCTGCCGGAGGCATTGCACTATCTCGCAAATTAATTTTGTTAACGCGCAATCATCGGGATTTTAGCAAAATACCTAGATTGTTAATTGAGGTAGTAATAGTTTAATGCGATCGCCTAATTTATTGTCGAGTGAGGGCGATCGCTAAAACGGTTTACTTCTTGTGCATTTTACAGATAATCTTTAAATATGCAGTGGCGTTTTGTTGAGTTGTAACGATCGCAACTTACACAAAATTCTTATACAGTCAGAGATGTGGCATTGATTAGAATAATATGCAAAAAAATTCTGGATAACCACCCCAAATTAGGTAATTAGACGGAAAATTTCTGTATGGTATTTTAATATTGGGTATTATATGGAAAAATTCCAGATAACTATCCAAAATCTGGCTAGCTAGACGTAAAGTTTCAGTCTAACAAATAGTTATACTGCTCAAGTTATAATCGGGCAATATTGCAAAGCTATGTGTTAGTGTTTGGTGTAAAAGTAAACTTGACGTTTTGGCTGGGTAAACAGTGAGTATCGACGATATCGTTAAACTACTCGATGCAATTACAAAATTGCTCAATGTGCTTATCTTCCCTGGAGTACTTTTATTTGTCGTGATCTGGTTTGGTCGGGACTTGCGTGAGTTTTTCTCCAGCTTAGGTGAACTATCGCTTAAGGGGGCTGGGTTTGAGGCTTCTTTAAAGAGAAAACAAGCCGAAGTTGTTGCTGCTTTATCTGCTGCTGCGTCTAAACCTGATGAAGATAAGACTCGTGAGAGCATTGCGAAAGAAGCGATGATTGCCGCAGATATTGTCGCTGAAGTTGTTACGCCTCGCGTCATAAGACGTGCAAGTAGATCGACAGTCCTTTGGGTGGATGATAACCCCGATAACAATACTTATGAACGTCAAGCACTTGAAGCACTAGGAGTTAGTTTTGTATTAGCAACATCGACAGATGAGGCGCTAAAAAAGATTTCTCTACAACGTTTCGACGCAATTATTTCCGATATGGGGCGACCACCTGATTCTCGTGCCGGTTATACACTCCTCGATAAGCTGCGAGCTAACGGTAATCAAACTCCATTTATTATTTATGCTGGTTCGAGAAATCCAGAACACGTTGCAGAGTCACGCCGACACGGTGCTATTGGATGTACAAATAATGCCAACGAGTTGTTTGAAATGTTATTGTTTGTATTAGGTCGTGCAGGATAACGACCCCTAATACGCGAGATGAATGCTAACCCAGACTACTCCTGGCTTAACCCGGTTCTTACAAATCCTCTGGCATAATCACAGAAATTAACTGATTACGATTCTTCCGATAAATTCTAAAATCGCTATCAAATGTTAGCAACTCACTTTCAGGATATAGTTGTGTCATTCTCACCAAACACGCATCTGCTAATGACATTGGAACTGACTGATATTGTCGTAGCAATTCTTTAATTATTGCCGCTTCTTCACTCAAACACATCGAAATTAATATCTTTCCCTCGTCCAGTAAAGACATCACTGTATCCTGACCACCGTAGATATTTCGCAATAAAAAACAAGTCTCTACAATCACAGGCTCACAAGTGAGTAAAGGCTGCTCAATTGTAGCTAAGGTATCAATTACCCAAGTATGAAGATGCTCTCTACGATTAATAAAGGCTACTAATGGGCCAGTATCGATGATGACTCGCTGCTTCATTCAGTTCCTAAACCTTCCAGATATTGTTTGTTAGTCGCTAAATCACCGGGGCCACCATCAACACAACCAGCAAATTTTTGAGCTGCTGCCAAAAATGAAATAGGCTCAATTTGTTCGATATTTGTATTTTTTTGTGCTATCTGACTTTGCAGAAACTCAATAAAATTTAAGACCTCTTGTTGCTTCTCTGGCGGGAGCGATCGCATTTTTTCAGTAGCAGTTTGTATAATACTCAAAACAACCTCCAGACGTTATTTATCCATCTTTTTTGCATCCAATCACTTCAGTCTAGCAGGCTAACACTTTGTGGATCAAATGGATAAAAGCTCCTGGGGTGGATGCAAACTTTATGTGGTGTTGCTCAATTTAGCTGTTACGCTATATTTAATCTAAAAAATTGTAATTTAAAATAGTCTTTTAGTTGACAGTTTTTATTTGAGCAAAATGCAAGTAAAATCTAAAAGCTAGACTCTATAAGAGTTATAGTGTCTGAAGCATAAAAACAGGTACTTCGCAGATAACCCTAAAACTTGCATTTAGGCTAGAAATAGGCTCTTTTTTCTGCCGCTGCTAAAAAACCTTGCATTATATGATGTTGAGGAGCGATCGCTAGGTTCGGAGTAATCCCAAGAGTGCATTTGACGGAAAGGTAGACCCATCTTTTGGAAGACGTACTTCTCTTTCACACCAGAGGCAATTAAGTCTGGCTTGAGTGCCTTCACAAATTCCTCGAATTCGTAAGCGGTAACGTCGTCATAAACGATGGTTCCGTTTTCGATGTAGTGAGTAGTACGTTTGTAGTCATCGTTATGAGCGAACTCATAACCTGTACCAACCATCTTCATACCCAAGTCTTGGAAAGCTGGGACAACGTGGCGAGGACGTAGACCACCAACCATGATGGCGACAGTCTTACCTTCCAAACGTGGACGATACTTCTCAAGAATCGAATCCATTGTTGGCTGATACTTGGCGATGACCTTCTCAGCGTTTGCTTGGATTGTCTCGTCAAACTTAGAAGCAATTTCCCGTAAAGATTCAGCAATCTTGGTGGGGCCGAAGAAGTTGTATTCCAACCAGGGTATACCGTAAGCTTCTTCCATGTGACGGCTGATGTAGTTCATCGACCGGTAGCAGTGGATGAGGTTCATCTTCACATTGGGGGTCATCAACATTTCGTTGATTGTGCCATCACCTGACCACTGAGCGACTACGCGCAAGCCGATTTCTTCTAACAGGATGCGGCTCGCCCAAGCATCACCACCGATGTTATAGTCACCAATAATCGCTACGTCATAAGGAGTACCTTCAAACTGAAGTGTACCGTCTTTCTTGGCTTGGTCAGCTCTGGTGAATACCCAGTCACGAACCATGTCATTAGCAATGTGGTGACCCAAAGATTGGGAAACACCCCGGAAGCCTTCGCAACGCACAGGTACAACTGGCTTGCCAATTTCTTTCGATGTCTTACGAGCAACAGCTTCGATGTCATCCCCAATTAGACCGATGGGACATTCAGATTGAATGGAGACACCACGGTTGAGTGGGAAAAGTACATCAAGTTCCTGGATCAGCTTGACGAGTTTCTTGTCACCACCAAAAACGATATCGCGTTCTTGGAAGTCAGAGGTGAAGTGCATTGTACCAAAGGTGTCAACACCTGTAGTACCAATATAGTAGTTACGACGACCAGACCAAGACCAGTAACCGCAACCTACAGGCCCGTGGCTGATGTGGATCATGTCCTTAATAGGGCCCCAAACCACACCTTTAGAACCGGCGTAAGCACAACCACGAGCGGTCATTACACCAGGAAGAGATTTGATGTTAGACTTAACGCCGCAGTCGCTTTTACCTTCTTCGTATACATTTAAGTGCTTTTCCCGCTTTTTCTTAGCTTTCTCAGGATAAGCTTCTAGAACTTCTTTAATTAGTTCTTTTCTTTCTTCGATGATGTTTTGGTTTTCTGGAGGTGTCATACTTAGCCTCAGTGACTCGTAAGGATCGGGGCATAAGGGGACTAGGAGTCCCCTCTAAGGTTAGGGGGGAGATGCAAGGGATAGGAGCAAAGGTAAGATATGGAACTCTTCCTTTTTCCTTGTGCTAAAGTGTGATTTCTTAGCGGCGACTTATGCTACAGGAGCTTCAGTAGCTGTCTTACCAACCAACTTGGCAGCATTTTCCTCGCTTTCGAGAATACCGAATTCAATCAACAATTCTTCTAGTTCTTCCATTTCGATAGGTGTAGGAATAGCCAGGTTTTTGTTGTTGATGATCTTGGTAGCTAATGTCCGATATTCGTTAGCTTGGTTGCTTTCTGGTGCGTACTCGTTAACAGTCATCCGACGCAATTCTGCGTGTTGAACAATGTTGTCACGTGGTACATAGTGAATCATTTGGGTGTTCAACCGTTTTGCCAAGGTTTCGATCAGTTCGATTTCCCGGTCAGTGTTACGGCTGTTACAAATCAAACCACCCAAACGCACACCACCGGTGTGAGCATACTTGAGAACACCACGAGCAATGTTGTTAGCAGCGTACATCGCCATCATTTCACCTGATGTCACGATGTAGATTTCTTGTGCTTTACCTTCACGAATAGGCATAGCGAAACCACCGCACACAACGTCACCCAATACGTCGTAAGATACGAAGTCTAGGTCTTGGTAAGCACCATTTTCTTCTAAGAAGTTGATGGCGGTGATGATACCACGACCGGCGCAACCTACACCGGGTTCTGGCCCACCAGACTCAACGCAACGAACGTTCCGGAAACCGGTCAGCATTACTTCTTCGATTTCGATATCTTCTACTGCACCACGTTCTGCGGCGAGGTGAAGAACGGTTGTTTGAGCCTTGCTATGCAGCATCAAACGTGTGGAGTCAGCTTTAGGGTCGCAACCAACGATTAAGATGCGTTGGCCCATTTCTGCCATAGCTGCTAAGGTGTTTTGGGAAGTGGTAGATTTACCGATACCGCCCTTACCGTAGAAAGCTATCTGTCTAATGTTCTCGTCAGTCATGGTTCGTGTTTTCCTGCAATTGGTTGGTGGGTATTTTGCGTTTGTCGGTTCTCACACCTGTTGAGCTACAGCAGTGAGGGTATGTAGAACGTCGCTGGAGGCGATCGCTCTACAGCTAAAATTATTGAAAGCAAGTACATATGTTTCCTAGTTAAATTTCTGTTTGTCTTTTTTCTTTTCTTTTTTGTCTTGGAAGTTCTGAGCGCCGGAAATCGGCGATCAGACTTCTCTTTTAGTAATTAATCATTTGCCTTGACTAATAACTAAGAACTTAGACAATTTACAAATACGTCATACTCTGTTTCAGTTGGAAAGACCAAATAGGGCTTGACGCCTACCCAATCACTTGTTTAAAATAGCGCCCTTCATATTAGAGACGCGCTCTAGTGCAGCTTTTGTGTCTTCTGCTGACTCTCCACGCACAGCCATTGCTTCACTCAGGTGCTTAGCGATCGCATCGAAGTGTGGTTGCTGTAAATTCATTCCCGCGTGTGTTTTGTCCATTGGGCGACCCGCGTATTGCTTTGGCCCCTCAAAAATTTGAGATAAGAAAGCAACTAGATGATTACGCTGCTTGACCATATCTGTACCAGCAAAAAATTGGTTCAGGGTGCTGTCTGTCGCAATGCGTTTGTGGAGTTCATCTACTATTTGCTCAATAGCTGGTTGTCCGCCAAGTTTGTCGTACAATGTGGTCATATCCTGTTCCTTTGAAGCGATTTAGATGATGAAATTCGCAAGTAGGCGCTTAATCTCTTTGCCTATATGCTGTTAGCAATAACAGATGATGGAGCTATCTGTTGTTAGTAGGAATGATCCCAATTCGTAATTCGTAATTCGTAATTCGTAATTAGGAAAGTCAGAATTGGTACGAAGCATTGATGAGAAGAGAATTATCTGAGTCAAATCCTACTTTGTGTTCCTTGCTGATGCATATTAGAGCGTATTTGTAGAGTGCCTAAGTCCTACAGCAAATCCTAAACTGCTTCGACTACAAGGTTCTTGCTGACACGATCTTGTAATCTGGCTTCGATCGCAATCTTCAGAGTTGCTGTACTACTAGAACAAGAACCGCAAGCACCTTGAAGGACAACTTTAACGCGATCGCCTTCCACATCATACAGTTCCACATCTCCCCCGTCAGCAATCAGCACGGGTCTGACTTCTTCATCCAGAACTTTTTGAATCAAGGCAATTTTCTGCACGTTAGTTAGTACTTTTTGTGATTGCTGCTTAGATTTAACGATATCTGTGGCAATCTTCACACCATAATTGTTGAGAGCAGGTGCTGCGGCTTCTTGCTGCACTGATTTGATAATATCATCAATATTCGCTAGACAAGAACCGCATCCGCCACCAGCTTTGACATAATTTGTTACATCTTCAGCATTAGTGAGGTTATTTTCTAACACTACACGGCGAATCTTCGACTCGCTGATGCCAAAACAACTGCAAATTAGAGCGCCTTCATCATCGTCATCATGGGCAGCTAGAGGAATGCCACGATAATTATAAATAGCGGCTTCTAGCGCTTCTTGCCCCATGACTGAGCAATGCATTTTGGCTTCTGGCAATCCACCAAGGTAATTTGCAATGTCTTTATTAGAGACTTTCAAAGCTTCATCTAAAGTTAAACCTTTGATCATCTCAGTCAGCGCACTAGAAGAAGCGATCGCACTTGTGCAGCCAAAGGTTTGAAAACGTGCATCTAGAATCTTATCAGATTCTACCTCAACTTTGAGGTGCAGTCTTAGAGCATCACCGCAAGCAATGCTACCGACTTCTCCTGTTGCAACTTTAACTCCAAGTTCGTCCTTCTCTTCGATAACTCCCTGATTTTGGGGATTGTAAAACAGTTCTAATACTTTATCGGTGTAGTCCCACATATTTAGTTCTGAGTGATGAGTGCTGAGTGCTGAGTGGGAGAGTGGGAGAGTGGGAGAGTAGTGAATATTGAAATTACTTTAATCCCTAGTCACCAGTCACCAGTCCCCAATCCCTAACGATGCGCTAGTGTTTGCTCTTGTTCTTGCAGCCAACCTGCTTCATCATTTTTGAATGGCGAGAGGGCGCGTAAACGTTCTACAATTTCGGGCATTACTTCTATAACTCGGTCAATTTCGGCGTCTGTGGTGTAGCGACTTAGGCTGAAGCGAATGGAACCATGCAAAGTTGTGTAGGGTAAGCCCATTGCCCGCAGGACATGGGAAGGTTCCAAGGAGCCAGAAGTGCAAGCAGAACCAGATGAGGCACAGATACCGTATTTGTTTAATAACAGCAGGATAGCTTCACCTTCGATGTACTTGAAGCCGATATTGGTGGTGTTTGGTAATCTCTGCGTAGGGTCACCATTAACTACACAATCGGGAATTTTAGCAAGTAAAGTCTGTTCAAGGCGATCGCGCAGCCTTATTTCTCTTTTTGTTGCTTCTTCTAAATGTAACAGTTCTAGTTCCGCAGCTTTGCCTAAAGCAATTATTCCTGGGACATTCTCTGTTCCCGCCCGACGTCCACGTTCTTGGTGTCCACCAAGCAGGAAGGGACGGAACCTTACACCGCGTCGCACATACAAAACACCAATTCCTTTGGGTGCGTGGATTTTGTGACCAGATATCGTCAACATATCCACAGTGCTAGTCTTCATATTCAGGGGGATTTTTCCCACTGCTTGCACTGCATCTACATGGAAGATAGCACCATATTCTTTGACTCGCAACCCAATCTGCTCAATTGGAAACACCGTGCCGGTTTCGTTGTTGGCATACATAATTGTTACCAAGGCGGTGTTACCAGTCAGGGAGGCTTCTAGTTCATCTAGATCCAACTGTCCTTGATTATTTACCGAAAGATAGGTAACACTGTAACCTTGGGTTTCTAATTGTTTGCAGACATTTAGCACCGCTGGGTGTTCAACTTGCGTGGTGACGATGTGTCGCTTCTCTGGTTGTGCCAACAATGCGGCGCGAATCGCGGCGTTATCTCCCTCAGTACCGCAACTGGTGTAGACAATTTCTGATTCATCGGCTCCCAATAGGGCAGCAACTTGTTCTCTAGCTGTTTTTACTGCCTTACCGACTTGCCCACCAAAGGTATGCATACTGGAGGGATTGCCGTAATAGTCTGTGAGGTAAGGCAGCATCAACTCTATAACTGCTGGGTCTACCTTAGTGGTAGCATTATTATCGAGATAGATGCAGTTGTTTTGCATTGTTTTTGATTAGGGAAGAGGAAAAGATTTTTCTTTTTAGCTGTAATCAAGCTTCCGCTCAAACTATTTGGCGTTGACGCTTTTGCAACTGCTCTGAGTATTTCTGCGAATAACTTTCAAACCAACGCTCCCAATAATCTTGTTTATTTGTTAATTTCTCTAAAGAGCGATTGTAATTAGTAAACCAACCTTCCCAATAATCGTTGGGCTGCTTGACGCAACCGTTGCAAGTGGGGCAACCTGCTTTACACTGAGGCACAGTATGAATACTACCAACGCAGTTTGTACAAAGTTCAGGGTCAATCCAGTGCTGTCCGTCAACTACTTTAATTGCTCCGGTGGGACATACAGATTGACAGAGATTGCAGGAAATACATTGGCTAGTAATTTTGTAAGCCATGACTATTCTCCTTTTTGGGATTGGGTACTGGGGATTGGGTACTGGGTACTGGGTATTGGGTACTGGGTGCTGGGAAAACTATTGCCCAGCCCCTAATCCCCAGTCTTTATTCCTTATTCCCTAATTCCTTAACGTATTGCTCGTAAAACTCCAAAGCAACCTTTTCAATTACGTCGTAAGCTTCAACGGTCTGTATTCCGGCTTCTTGCAATTTCTCTTTGGGACAGTTACCAATCTTGGAAACCAAAACCGCTTTGCAATCTGCGATCGCTTTTATAATATGCTCGGAAGTGGCTTCTTCACCGTATCCACCTTGACAATACTGGTCAATCTTGCGGTGGCTAACAAAGTGAGCTTCGTTGCCATCGACTTCATAAATTTGGAATTCTTTGGCATGACCGAAGTGTTGGTTAACTAATCCGCTGCCTTTGGTTGCTACTGCAACTAAGATTTTAGGATTGTTGGCAGATGTCTTACCAGCGCTTGCCTTCTCTTTGGCTGCTTTAATTTCTTCTTTAAACTTCTCTATACCGTCGTGAACGCTTGCACGTTGTTCGAGGTCATATTCTGGGGTCATTTCCAAGATTTTATCTTTGGTAAACTCTTGGCTGCGGTCTTCTCCCAACAATCCTACAGCATCGGCGCGACACTGACGGCAATGGCGCATCATTTTCATGTTGCCAGCGCAATTGTCTTGTACCGATTTCAGTTCTTTGGGTGTGGGGCCGCGTTGACCGGTTAAGCCGAAATGTGTACCGTGTTCTGGTGCAGAAATCAACGGCATGATGTTGTGCAAGAATGCACCATTTTCACGAATGTATTTGTTGACTTCGACCAAATGCTGGTCATTTACTCCCGGAATCATCACCGAGTTGACTTTGCACAAGATGTCAGCTTCTTTCAAAGCTTGCAATCCTTCCATCTGCTTTTCGAGCAGAATCTTTGCGCCTTCAATGCCTCTGTAACGTTTACGCTTATAGTGAACCCAAGAATAAATCTGCGCTCCGATTTCTGGGTCAATAGTGTTAAAGGTGACGGTAACGTGATCTATATTTAGTTGTTTGATACGATCGATGTATTCAGTCAACATCAAACCGTTGGTTGATAAGCACAGTTTAATATCTGGTGCTTTGTCTGCAATCAACTCAAAGGTGCGGAAAGTCTTTTCTGGATTCGCTAATGGGTCGCCAGGCCCCGCAATTCCCAGAACTGTCATTTGGGGAATTTTACCTGCAATTACCAAAGCTTTGTGTGCTGCTTCTTCGGGTGTGAGTAATTCGCTAACTACTCCAGGACGGCTTTCGTTAGCGCAATCATATTTACGATTGCAATAGTTGCATTGAATGTTACAAGCTGGTGCAACTGCAACGTGCATCCTGGCGTAATGGTGATGGGCGTCTTCGCTGTAGCAGGGATGTTTGGCAATACGCTCTTTGAGCTTCTCGTCCATTTCCACGGTGGTGCTGCTGTCGCAGCCGCAACCACCTGATTTTGCTTGAGTTGTTGGCGATTCCGTAGCGGGGGTGGTGAGGAGTCGTGTAGACGGTGATGTCATTGAATTTCGCAAAAGGTCGGTGGACTTGGCTGCCACTGTGGGAGATGCTGTTGCTATTTTCTATGCCTAGGAATTGAAGTCGCGTCTTATTACCCACGCTGCTCACAGGAGTATACTCTGTATCAGTAGCGTAGACGCCTGATTGCAGAGTAGGGCAGGCGATAAAATCTTTGGGTTCTGGCTGGTGTGTGTCAACGTTTGGGTCTTGGGTAGAATTTATGCTTACAGCCGCGACTTCTATTCACTTCAGGCATAGTGCTATCTCATCCCTCCACTCACTTTCCGCTTCTGGTTTTTGTTAGAGCGTTGAGTGATTGGCGATATAAGATTTATATCAGTTGTCCCAGAGCGAGGCGGCGTGTATATCTAGGATAGAATTTATTGGATTTATTATGTTTGTACTCAAATCCTCAAACCCTGATTTATAGGGGATTAAATCAATTAAAAAAATTTTTTCGGGTAGGGGTTCTAGTATTTTCTGGTTGGGGTTCGAGTATTTATAGTAAGGGGTTCAGGATTTCTTTGTACTCAGCCAGAACCCAAATCCAGTCAGGGTTTGAGCCTAGTTTAAACTGGTTTTGGATTACTTCAACGTGTACTCAAATGCTCCCTCAAGTCCCAGCGAAAGCAATAGCTGACAAGGAATTTAAGGGGGAAAAACTGGAGTAGATTATGTTGGACTACTCCAGATACGTGCGAAATTCAATTCTGTATCTAACATATCATTTTTTTTTGGGAAAAAATGTGGTTCAGATTTTTTTAATCTTTAGGTTAATAATGATATTAAATTGCGTTCGCAAGCCTTATCTGATGAGATGTACAGATATTTCTAGCAAGATGCATTAATGCACATAATTTTCAAATAATATTATTTTAAACTTATTTTTATATCAAAGGATAGAAAATAAAGTTATAAATTGTGTTTGATATCACAATTAATTTATATTGGTAATGCTTTCAGTTCAGGACGCGATCGCTACACTGAAGACATAAGAATAAACAGGGTAGCAGGAGAAATGCGATGAAGGCAGTCGTTATCCGTCGGTATGGGACTACAGACGTTTTGCAATATGAAGATGTGGAGCAGCCGAGAATTGAGCCAACGCAATTACTGGTGAAAGTTTATGCCAGCAGCGTTAACCCCATTGATTGGAAAATCCGCCAAGGAGCGTTGAGCTTGATTAGCGGAAGCAAATTCCCGAAAATTTTGGGGTTTGATTTGGCGGGAGAAGTTGTACAGGTTGGCTCTCAAGTTACGCGCTTTCAGCCAGGAGATGCGGTTTATGGCAGTACTAATTTCCCTGGGGGAGCTTATGCCGAATTTGCTGCTGTACCAGAAAACTTGGTTGCTTTCAAACCCACGAATTTGACTTATGAAGAAGCAGCGGCTGTCCCTTTAGCAGCGCTTACGGCTCTGCAAGCTCTGCGAGACCAGGGTAATATTCAGACTGGGCAGAGTGTACTAATCAATGGTGCAGCTGGCGGTGTAGGCAGTTTTGCAGTGCAAATTGCTAAAGCTTTGGGAGCAGAGGTGACGGGAGTTAGCAGTACACAAAACCTGGATTTGGTAAAATCTTTGGGAGCAGATCACGTTATTGACTATAAGCGAGAAGACTTCGCTGATGGTACAGCCCAGTACGATATTATTTTCGATGCAGTTGGCAAGCGATCGCTTTTTCAAACCAAAAGAGTTTTAAAATCCAACGGGGTTTATATCTCCACGTTACCAAGCCCTCAAACTGTGGTGGAGAGCATCTTAACAGCCGTTCTTCCTGGACAAAAAGCCAAGTTCGTGCTTGAGAAACCTAACACTCAAGACTTGGTTTATCTCAAAGAATTGATTGAAACGGGAAAAATCCGAGCGGTCATTGATCGCACGTATCCCTTACAAGAACTGGCTGCGGCTCATGCTTATAGTGAAACTGGTCGTGCAGTTGGGAAAATTGCGATCGCAGTTACTAGTTAATTCTGGCAAACCCCTTGTAGAGACGTTGCATTGCAACGTCTCTATCTTTTAGGAATAACGTTTCTGATTCCACTTTTAGGAGAAACAGCATCACCTTTGTAACGAGGGATAATATGAATACTGGTATGCATAATATTTTGACCTGCTTCTCGATTAATGTTCATGCCTACATTAAAACCATCAGGTTCAAATTCTGTTTTAATAATTTCTTGTACTTTGTTCACCATATACCAGCAAGCAGATTGCTCTTCAAAAGGTAGTTCAAAATAATTGCTTACATGGCGTTTAGGAATAACTAGTATATGTCCTTTACTTATAGGATAACCATCGAAAACAGCATAAGCATTTGCTGATTCAGTTAATAGTTTTAAATGTTTACCAGGATTACAAAATATACAATAATTAGATGAATTCCGCTGGTGATTATAATGGCTGTATTGATATAATTCTCGGCGCTCATCCAAATAAATTGAATGGAAAGGAAGTTCTACACTACGTTGATACGTAGGCTTTTTATGAACATAATGTTCTCTAAAACCTTCTCGCTTAATATCCCTTCTCACAGCATAATAAGCTTTACCTCCTGGTTTTAATAAATGCGATACTTGCATAAGAACATTTGCCTGTTCTTCAGGAAACAAAACATTTAAAACATAAAAACAAATTATAGTATCGAATTTATCGTGAGGATAATCGGGGAAATAATAAGGGTCATAACCTGTAATATCACAGCCTTTTTGACGCAGTAGTTTAACATCATTACCAAATCCACAACCAAAATCTAGTATTTTGCCTTGTAGCAGATTTTGATTTAATAACAACTGTGCAGGGAATGATAAGTAAGTTCTTTCTATTGCTGTAAGATGGCTGAATTGATTTTTTTCCTGTTGCATGGAGTTTCGATATTCATATCCACCCTGTCTTAGCACAGCTAATACTAAAGTAGTTAAAAACTTGTGAAGTTTGATATGATTGTCCTGCTTTTCAGCAAACTATATCTTACACCTCAAGATAGAATTTAACAAACTGAACAACGCACTCAGCAGTTAGCAGAAAAATTGCATTGATACCTAGCGGCTTGCCGTTATATTACATCGTTAGGCATAGATTCAGATCATCTTGGTTAACCCCAATCACCATAATTTTTTCCTTTTACGAATAATATGGCTGACTTTTTGAAAAACCCGACAATCTAGTTATTCCTCAAGTTGTTTAATGCGGTTTAGAGCATCTTGATATAGACTTTCTTTTCCTTGTTGCTTATACAAATCAGCAGATTTACGAAAATCTTCAATTGCAGCTTGCTTATCTCCTGAAGCAGCGCGAGCATCACCCCGGTTGTAATAAGCACTTGCATAGCTGGGATTAATGTTGATGGCTTGGTTGTAATCTTCAATTGCAGCTTGCTTATCTCCTGAAGTAGAGCGAGCTACACCCCGGTTGTAGTAAGCATTTGCATGGTTGGGATTAATGTTGATGGCTTGGTTGTAATCTTCAATTGCAGCTTGCTTATCTCCTAAAGCAGTGCGAGCATTACCCCGACTGATGTAAGCTTCCGCATCATTAGAATTAATTTTGAGGGCTTGGGTGTAGTCTTCAATTGCACCGCGAAAATCTCTGTTGTTGTATTTTTCTAATCCTTCTTTATAGTAAGTAACAGCACTTTTCTGTTCTATTATTTCTGGATTATTTGTCAGCCTTTGCAAATAAACAGTACCAACACCCATAAATAAAATTAATGGCATAAAAACAAGGTATTTAGGAATAGAATGTTTTTCGCGAGGTGGTGGATTAATTGGAGGTCTAACAGGCTGACCTACTGGTATTGGCTGTAAATTTAAGGCTTGTAAAACTTCCTCAGCCAACTGATAACGCTGCTGGTATTCTTCTTGCAACAATTTATCCAGCACACGCCCCAAATTCTCACTTATTGGTTGCTGTAAATGTTCTCGCCAACTAGCAACCCAACCATAACCTTGTCGTTGCCAAAGTTGCCAAGGGGGAATTCCACTCATTAGGTAAAAGCAAGTTGTACCAACACCATATAAATCACTGGCTGGGTAAGCTTCACCTCCCTCCATCTGTTCTAATGGTGCATAACCAAAAGAACCAATGGTTGTTCCTGGGTGAATCATTACCGTCACCGTCAATTGCTTGGATGCACCAAAGTCAATCAGTACTAACTTTCCATCACTACGACGAATAATATTCTCTGGCTTGATATCGCGGTGGATGACTTTGTTTTGATGAACTGTTTTGAGAATACCTAATAAATCAAGCAAGAATTCTTTTATTTTTTGTTCGTTGAAAATTCCCTGCTGTTTTAATTCCGCCAATAAATTCTGCCCTTCGATAAACTGCTGTACTAAATACAGGCGATTATCTTGTTTAAAATATGCCAACAGTGTAGGAATTTGAGGATGTTCTCCTAACTGTTGTAGTCGCTTTGCTTCTTGCTCAAATAGTTCTGTGGCTTTATTCAGTGCGCCAGTCCCCTGTACTTGCGGTGCAAATTGTTTAATGACACAACGCTCATTTAATTTATCTATATCTTCTGCTAAATAAGTTTTACCAAATCCTCCACCACCTAATGATTTAATCGGGCGATAGCGGTTTCTCAGCACCACCAATCCTACACCACAGTTGGAGCAAAATATTGTGCCATCAGGATTTGGCGGATTGTGGCAAGCTGGATTTAGGCAGATGGTCATAACTGTGCTTTTATGAGCAAATGAATTTATTATCGCCTAGCTACAAGCTATTACCAGTAGAAACCGCAAAATAGTAGATAAATTGAGTTTTTATAAGCAACAGTGTTTGTAATAAGTCACCAGATAAAGCTTACTATTATCTATAAACCTGACCAACGAACAAGCACAAGCTTGTGTGCGAGTCTATCAAATGTTGTCCAATAGACAATTTCAGGCGCGTAATATCATAACCAGAAAATCACTTATATGTCATTGCGAACGTACACCAAGGCTAACGTAAGCCTTTGGGATTGCCGCGCTTTGTATCCTTCTCCTACGGAGAAGGAGTACGCAACGACAGAAGTATTAAGTCGAACATGATAAGAGAGTGGCATAACACACCCTGCTGACTACTGGGGTACTACTGCTTTATTTCCATTTTGGTTGCTATTTTTACTGCCGTTGCCGTTGGCAATTAATGACGGTTGCTGTGAGTTGGGAGTTGGTGACTCGCCTCGCAGTCCCTTGCGGCGCTGGTTCTTAGGAACTCCTCCTGCCATGCCGTACTCTACACTGCTTTTACCATATCGAGTAGCAACTGCCATCAGCATATGCTCTGCCATATCTGCTAACTCGCGCTCTGTTTCTAGCATTTCACGGTAGAATTTATCAAGGTTAGAAAGGGCAGTATTGTATACATTCTCCCTAGTTCGCATCTTCTCAATAAGCGTTGAGAAAGCAGGCTGGGTGAGTCCATTGCCTAAATCTAAATTCGGATCAATTGAGCTAATGCTGGCGGCACGACGCTCTGCTTTTTCTAAAGTTTGAGAAGTTCTTTTTAGACGAGCCATTATCTATACCTTGTAATACATTACGGTTAATATTCTTTACCTTAAAAAATTTTTGTATTGATCAGCCTGAGAGAATTTCGGCAAATCTCTAATGGCTTTTGCTACATAGTGATAGTTATTATGAATGCGTAAACTACTGAAATGATAAAGCAATCACAGATTTGAGAAAGCAATATGTCTTTTTGCTTGCTGAATCTACTGAAATGAGTAAGCAATTACAGCTTTGAGAAAGCAATATCTCTAATTGCTTGCGGAAAACACCAAAATGAGTACGCGATATACTGAAATGAGTAAGCAATTACAGCTTTGAGAAAGCAATATCTCTAATTGCTTGCGGAAAACACTAAAATGAATACGCGATATACTGGAATGAGTAAGCAATAAGCCTTCTTGCTTGCTAAATTTACTGAATTGAGTAAGCAATAAGCCTTTTTACTTGCTAAATGTACCGAAATGAGAAAGTAATCAAAGATATTGAGAAAGCAATAAGCCTTTTTGCTTGCTAAATCTACTGAAATGAGAAAGTAATCAAAGATATTAAGAAAGCATTTAGGCAAAATGAGAAAGTAATAAGCCTTTTTGCTTATTAAAATGGACTTAATTTATTTTTCCGATGAAGTTATACTAATTCTCTTTAAAGATACGTTGAATTTGACCACTCTGTAGTCTTTTTGTAGGATGTGTTATTGGCGAGAGTACAGCACTGTCAGAGATTTTCGGTGCGTTAAGATTAAAGTCCATAATGTACCCTAATACTATGAACTTGATAAACTATGAACTATAGCTATATTTTTAAACGTATACATACATACAGACAGTAAAGGCTAAAAAAAAATAAAGAAGCTTGTTTTTTATCTAGCTAAATAATAAGATAGTAATCGTAGCTGGAGATACAGATATTGAATATGTCATCCCATCTACCTCATTCTTGCGAGCAGGTGAGTACAGCTTAATAAATCGCAAAATATCTTGCCTAAATCGTTGCAAAGACTTACAGGCAAAGCTATTCCTAATGAGTACAGAAATTCTTAACCCCCCACCCTAAGAATACTAGTACCCCCATGCTGAAACACTAGCACCCCTACCCCAAGATAAATTTTAAATTTACCTTAAATCGGGGTTTCAGGCTATGAGTACAACCTTAATCAATCCAATAAATCCAATCAGCATCTAGTATATTGTCCCCTTTGGAGTCGCCTGATATAAGCATAAAAATAACAGATGGCTCTTTTTACCAGACAGTACCGATGCAACAGTCTTTAGACAGTATCAGCAATCCTCAAACTATAAACACACAGAATTCTGCACATACATCCGTGGTAAAAAATCTACTCTCTGGCGTTTTTTTTGAGCCATTATTGAGTGATTTTTGCATTATATTTGAGCGCGATCCCGCAGCACGTAATTGGCTAGAAGTTGTGTTTTGCTATCCTGGATTGCACGCTCTATGTTTGCATCGTCTCGCTCACTGGTTACATGGTCGAGGAGTGGGTTTTATTCCCCGCTTAATTTCTCACATTGGGCGGTTTTTGACAGGAATTGAGATTCACCCAGGTGCAAAGATTGGTAAGGGTGTGTTTATCGACCACGGTATGGGCGTTGTCATTGGTGAAACTGCCATTGTGGGAGACCATACACTAATTTACCAAGGCGTTACCCTTGGCGGAACTGGGAAAGAAAGTGGTAAGCGTCATCCGACGTTAGGTAACAACGTTGTGGTGGGGGCGGGTGCGAAAGTTTTGGGGAATATTCAAATTGGCGATCGCGTCCGTGTTGGTGCAGGTTCAATTGTTTTACGCGATGTCCCTTGTGATTCAACTGTTGTAGGGATTCCCGGTCGGATTATTTCTCAAAAAGAAACCGCCAGCCTTTGTCCTCTAGAACATGGAAAGTTACCTGATTTGGAAGCAAGTGTGATCCGCTCGTTGCTTTCCCGCGTTGAGCAACTCGAACAACAATTGCAAACTTTAAAAGTCAATAGTCAATAGTTATTGGGCATTAGTTTTGGATAAATAACTAATGACATAGACGCTTATGCGGCTTCCCGCAGGGTAGGACAAATAACAAATGACACAAGACAATGGACAAAAGACAGATGAGTATGTTACCACCTTGTAGTTCCGATGCCTTCGATCAAGTTTTGCAGATTCCTTTATGCGATCGCTGGCGAATTTATTACCGTTTGCAAGAGTTGATGATTCCTTGTTCCTGTCCCCCCGATGGTTCTTTACGAGTGCAAGTAAATAACTTGCTAGAAGCGATTCTGATTCGCAGTATACTTATGCAATTTCTGGCATCTCGCCACGAATTAGTAGATTGGCTAGAGCGTTGTTGGTGTTACAGTGATGAACCCTGAATGTTTCTCGAATACTTAATCGATACAATTTCAGGGCTGAAGCAATAACGCAAGCATTATTCGCATTGTTTGCATAGATGCATAAACCTATTTTAGGTTTAGAAGTTGAAGTTACTGTCTCTTAACGAATTTTGTTGCAGACTGATGTAGTTTAGCCGAGTTTCAGATTTTGTTCAGTCTCCTAAATCTGAAATTATCCTGACATCTGCCTCTAATTAAAAAGGCAAAATTGCCAAGTAAGACTTGGAATTGAAAATTTTTAATTCTATCCTAGCTCCAGAACTTAAACGTCCGATTATGTTAACCCGCAACAGTGATATAAAATTTCTCAATTTTTTACACAATGAACTCGAACTTTCAAAAGCCGATATTGCTACAGCACTACGACACCGTGAGTTAAATAATGGCCCTTTAGCAATGCTTCTTTGGCAATATGGTCTAGTCAATTTAGAGCAGCTAGAACGAATTTTTGATTGGCTAGCAGAACAACTATAGCTAATTTAAACCCTTTGGAATTGCGTACTATCGCTTACCTTCACTACACAGAAATACTCTAAAAATACGAGGTTGCAACAATGATTTCTACTTTAATTGCTGGGTTCACTCTCTTACTTTGTTCAGCATTTGCTAATAGCTACATAAGTTGCTTGCTACTCGAAGAGATTTCAACTGACAACAGTGAAAAACATTCGTAAATGATACAGGGTTTTGGTTCTTTGCCATACAGATGTGGTATTTCTAATTCAGTCATAATCAAGAATGAAAAATACTGCATTATGAGTTGTGATATTTATAGCATTTACCATCACTAGGAATAGTAAAGAGAAAGGATATTAAGAAATAGTTCCGAAAGAGGAAGTTTGCAATGAGTCAAATCATAATTAATGACACTACATTACGTGATGGCGAACAAGCAGCAGGTGTTGCCTTCAACTTAGAAGAGAAAGTTGCGATCGCTAAATTTCTTGACGCCATTGGTGTGCAAGAATTGGAAGTCGGGATTCCGGCAATGGGTGAAGAAGAAACTCGCGCCATATCTGCAATCTCTGACTTAGGTTTGCAAGCTAAACTCTTGGGTTGGAATCGCGCTGTCATCTCAGATATTAAGGCTTCTATTGCCTGTGGTCTGAAGCGAGTGCATATTGCTATTCCTGTCTCTGGTATCCAAATCGCTGCTAAATTTCATGGTCAGTGGCGAGTAAGTTTGCAAAAGCTCCAAGACTGTATTAGCTTTGCCGTCGATAAAGGTCTTTGGGTAGCAGTAGGAGGAGAAGATTCTTCTAGAGCTGATGAAAACTTTCTTTTAGATGTAGCCCTCTATGCTCAAGAATGGGGTGCATCACGGTTTCGCTTCTGCGACACTGTAGGAGTTCTCGACCCCTTCACCACTTACACAAAAGTCAAGGGACTCGTATCATCTTTATCAATTCCTCTTGAAATTCACACCCATAATGATTTCGGTCTAGCAACTGCTAACGCCCTTGCAGGTGTGAAAGCTGGAGCATTATCTGTGAATACAACAGTTAACGGTTTAGGTGAAAGAGCGGGTAATGCAGCTTTAGAAGAAGTTGTCATGGCTATTAAACGCATCTACGGCGTTGATTTAGGTATTCATACTCCGAGTTTGCTGGAATTATCTCAATTAGTTGCTTCAGCATCAGGTGCTAATGTCCCACCTTGGAAAGCAATTGTCGGAGAAAATACCTTTGCTCACGAGTCTGGGATTCATGCTCACGGTGTACTGCAAAATCCTATTACTTACGAACCATTTGCGCCGGAAGAAGTAGGTTGGGAACGGCGTTTAGTGCTTGGTAAACATTCTGGTCGACATTTAGTGTCTAACTTATTAGAGCAGTATGGGATCTTCTTAAACTCACAAGAAACCCAATATATTTTAGACGCAGTGCGCCAACAATCTGTACAGAAAAAACGCAGCTTGACGACAGAAGAACTTTTGAATTTGGTAAGAGAACAGAGGTATTCTCATGCAACGTGATGAATTAGAACTAAACTTGCCACCTGCTTTTGAAATTGGTGAAAAAGTCAGAGTTCGTAAACTGCTAAAAAACGATGGTACTTTTCCTGGCAAGGAAGTCGGCCAAGTTTTAGCGAACAAAGGAGATATTGGTTACATAGCGAGTATAGGCACATATTTGCAAACCTCCTATATCTATGCTGTGCATTTCTTAGAAACAGGGTTTGTCGTCGGCTGCAAGAAAAAAGAACTAGAATCTGTTGAGGAATCTCATGAAAGTAATGCTACGGATGAATGACGCCGGCACTTTAGTAGTATACGTTGCTAAAAAAGACCTTGAGGAAGAAGTTGTTAAACAAACTGATGGAAATGACGGTAAAATTCTCACCCTAGCAAATGGTTGGGAATTGGAATTTCGTGATTTGCCAGACATAGCAAATTTACCTCAAACTGTAGAAGCTAAACGGCTTGCTTAAAATCAGTTATGAGTTAAGAGTTGTGAGTTATGAATTTTAACTCCTAACTCCTAACTCTTCACTCCTCACTCCCAACTCCTAACTTTTTATCAATCATGGGTGACAAATACTTGACGTTATCAAAATTAAACCTTGAGGGAGAGTTTTTAGGTTTTGTTGGTGATGAACCAGGAAAATGTAAATACTTGCAGTTAGCAACTCCATCGGGAAATATGCAAGTTAAACTGCCTAAAGAGTTACGCCATTCTTTGGGTTTATCTTTAGTTTCTGGTGAGCAAATTCGCGTTTGTGGTCACAGTAAGTTAAACTCGCGTACAGGTACAATTCAACTCAAAGCTTATCAGGTAACATCAATTGGTACTTGCCCAAATGAAATACCACCTCCTCAACCAAAAGCGAGGATTATGGTATGTCAAAAGTCCGGTTGCCTCAAGCGTGGCGGTAAGGGATTGTTATCAGAGTTAGAAAAAACTTTGTGCGATCGCGGTTTGTTAGACAAAGTTACAATTGAGCATACTAGTTGCCAAAAATGCTGTAGTAGCGCACCCAACTGTGTTTTACAGCTTGGTAAAAAGAAATACAAAAATATTCATCCAGATGCGATCGCATCTTTGCTAGAAAATCACTTAACTTAAGTTACAAAAAGATTTGTCATGTAATTACACAGGTGGAAAGGGTACGCTCTTCATCCACCTATTTTTTATGCAAAATGTTAAAATTAATAATACGAAAAATAACAAAACCAATTGGATAAAAATGCCAGCCATTGTTAAACTACAACTATCTGTGGAAGCTTTAGCAGAAGTAATATTTTCTCTGAATTTAGAAGAAAAACGTCAACTTCAAGAGATAATAGAGCAACAAATTTTTGCAGCCGAGGAAGCGCTGTATGAAGATGATGCAGAAACACAGGCAGAAATTCAAGCAGTTCGTGCTGAATATGCGGTTGGTGAGTACGTGACTATGGATGAATATCTTACTAAGCGCTCAAATCAAGGATAATGAGCTACATCATCATTATTTCAAAGTCAGTGCAAAAGCAGATTGACGACTTGCCAAATGATGTTAAAGAGCGTATTTTTGAGAAAATCCAAAATCTTGCAAATGAACCACGTCCCGATGGTGTTGTCAAATTAAAAGGCTCTGATAACGAATATCGTATCCGGGTTGGTGATTATAGAGTTCGTGATGAAATTGATGATGAAAGTCAACTAGTGCAACTTTTGCAGTGCAAGCATCGAAAAGATGTTTATAAAAAACTATTTCTAAATTTAACTATTATTAAAAAATATACGACTTTGTAGGGGTAAAAGTTTTACCCCTATTTTTCGTTGGTATTGTTTGTGTAGAACTCTTGTCAAACTGCGATCGCTCAAGTTAAAACTGATGCAATATTAGCAAATACACTTAGCTATTTCATTTACTAGGGATAGCTTGAATTTGATATGTCTTTATTTACAAACTTACTCAATCTACATTCAGCGAATAAACCATTAGAAGATTTTTTCACTGAAATTGTTGCCTATTTTTTATCTCTTAACAATGATATTTTACTGAGTTGGCTAAAATATCATTCAATCATTAGTGATAATAGTTATTACAGCATCAATATTTCAATCCAAAAAGCATATCAAGCGTTACCTAACCATACTGAAGATAGTAGATTTGATATAGTTGTTGAACTTTCAACTGGCTTCAATACAGATGTAATAATTATTGAATCAAAAATTGGTTCTAAGGATGGTAATAATGCTTTAAAAAAGTATACTGAACTTTTGAGTAGTTTACCAAATGCCAGACAGAGAACTCTAATTTATATCACCCGTGATTATGACCCAAAAGAAAAAATTAAGGATTTTTGTATTAACTTATTACCAAAGGTAAATTTTTTCCAGCTGAGGTGGTATCAGTTTTATAGTTTTTTAGAAAAACGTGAATCTGATATTTTAGGTCAAGAAATACTAATTTTTATGAGGAATAATAGAATGGCTCACAATAATCAACTTTCATCTATTGACATATTGACAATGGTGAATTTTAACAAAACCCTCAATTTTATGGAATCAACGCTCAATGAAGAAGTACAGCACGAATTCAAGCTAGCTTTTGGAAGTATGATCAAGCCAGTAGCAAGTACAAGTATGACTCAATGGAGATGGCACAGTAGATATATTATTTATACTAAGTTTTCTAGCGATAATTTTTGGTGTGGTCTGGGATACTTCGATTTAAATCCAACTAATTTAAATGATTATCCATATTTAGGTATACTTTTGGAAGTTTCTCCTGGTTTTGTAGAACGCCCTAAAATTATTGCAGCTATGCAAAAAGTAGTTAACGACAAACCCGATATATGGACTCCTCTTGATTTAACAGTTATACCCGCATGGTCAGCTATATTTTATAGAAAAAGCGTACAAGAATTTTTATCTGAAAAAGACCAGTTATCTGTTATAAAAAGTTTTTTCATAGAGTCCATCTATGAACTAAAAAATATTCAGCCATATTTTGATTTTCCTTGGAAGGATTTAGCTATAGAACAACCTATAAACGAAATTATAGCAGAAGAGTAAATATCATATCGTAAAAAAGCAGAGAGGTTGAATTACAACATCTCTACACATAAAAAATCTGTACTTTTTTTAATGATTTAGGATTCCTTGATCCAATTATCAATAAAATCAGTTAGTTCTAAGCTTTCATCCTTAAACTTCCTGGCAAATAGAAATTCATTACTTGTGTTGGTGTTGGTTGCAATAATTTTATCTTTACTTAGGAGAATTTGTAACTGTTCCATATCAATAAATTCAGGATTTTTAAGCTTTTTCCATTGGGCAAATGTCAAATTTTTTGCAGCTTTTGTTCGGAACTTTGAATTTCCTATTATTGTGTGAAAAAATGACTCATCCGGAGACCATGTATTTTTAAAGAAATTCACTATTTCAGGATTTGTTTCAGTAAACGATAATATGTATTGACATGCATCTGCTGACAATACCCACCATGTACTTCCTCCATATGGTTTCAGATTTCCCAGAACTTTTTTGTAATTGCGTCTCCAACGTAAAACTTTGTTAATTAAAACATAAAGTACTAATTTTATGACTTTGTAAAAGCGTTCATTAGAAAGCGTTTGTGGTTGATACTTATAAAATCTTTCTAAAGTCTTACCTGCTTTTGGATTTGGCATTTCGACTAAATTAATAAACTCGGTTCCTACCCTTGCAGTCAAATAGTAGTTTATGTATTTTGCACTTTTTAATGGATAATCACTTCCACTCATTAAAATTAGATAATCAAATTTGTTTTGATTGTTTAATGCTTCTTTGATTAAATTTAGAATAGCTTCTACTTGAGAAAACTCTCCCCAATAGACAGATACTCTATTCTGAATGAATGTAACATTTTGATGATTAATTTTTTCTAAAAAAGGCAGGTTGTCACTTTTATAGTCTATATGTATGAAGAAATGAACATCAGGACTGTTAAGAGCATTGATTAGCCTACATAAATGGTTAGGAGTATTATGTGCCAATACTAAATATGCCAAATTCATAATTTTTTGCTAGGGCTGGAATGAACGATGTAACTATTCATAAGCTGAGCAGCAATCACAAAGATTAGAAAATCTTAACTGGTTAATAATCTAGTTAGAATTGCTGCGTTTGTGCTGATCTGATGCTACTATATGATTTTCTCGTAGCTAAATTAAACTCTCCATCGCGTGTTGTAAATCATTTGTTACATCAGCAACAGCTTGTTTTGCACTTAAGCGATTACCTTTATACGCTGGGTAACGCTCAGAAATAGATATCGGTTCACCTACAGATATTTTTACTTGCTGTTTACCCAATTGCGGACGCTGGACAGTTCTGTTGCCTTTAATTTTGCCAATCATTTGCCATAAAATTAGAGTAGTTTCAGCAAACCTTTCTGCTGTCGGATTTTCGCGAATGTAATTACCAGAAACGGCAACAAAACTTTCTACTAAACGCATATGCCACATCCGAGCATTTGCTTCTTCAGCAACGCGATCGCCTAAAGCACGTTCTATATCGGATAATGTTTTCGCATCCTTAAAATCTTCTCTAAATATATAATTCCAACCTACCTGCTCAACTCGCCGACAACGGTCATTTAAATTACCTTTAGATTGCAAATCAAAATACTGCTCTGATATGAGTAAGGCTACATTCAACAAAGCTTGTAAACGATGTGCCAAAACCTCATTTCTATCTGTGATTTCACCAGTTACAATTTGGGCATCTGGCAGCTTTTGATGATAGAACCGCGTGTAAAATTTTTCCATTAACGATAGTAAATGTTCTGCCAAAGTTAACAACCGTGGATAAAGCGACTCCACAGAAGAAACATTAGCTTGTTCTCTAGGATTGACAGGTAAACCACTAGCAGCTTCTAATTCACTTAAAAGATTAGCGATCGCTTCCCAAGGAGCATCAACGTAACTATATTTAATTCCAACTGGTACAATTAAAACCTGTTCAGTGCGTCCAGCTTTGTGCAAATCTTCAGCACACCAAAAACCTAATTGCGCGATTCCAGGTTCTAGGGGACTAATAATCTCCGATAGACCGTTCGTAGCACCTTCTGGCGCAGCAGCCATCGGGAATTTTCCATTGGCAAACAACTCACGTGCTGAACGTAACCCAGTCCAGTCAGCCTTACCGCGCTGAATAGGAGTCCCACCCAAACGCGAAGCAATCCAGCCAACATGAGAACCTGCCCAAAGAGGAATGCCGCGATCGTAGAGAAAATGAGCATGAATTGGATACTGTAGTGCTGTGCCTTGCTCTCGTGCTACCTTTGGCACGAGTTGCGAAAGCAAGTACTCTAAACAAAATGGATCATCTGTTTTAGGATGGCGAAATGCCAGCAAAAAGCGAACCTTACCTTCCTGAAATTGGCGATAGAGATCCACCAAAACCTCTACATTGTCTGCTTCAATTTGGGTAATAGGTGTTTGCCAACGTATCCAGCTGGGTAGCAACAGATGGACAGCTTTTAACAACCAGGGGTTAAACGCTGGAGGAATAAATTCTAAAGGTGGCTGTGCTTGATAAATTACATCTGACAAGGTAGTTTGCTCCTAAAATTGCAGGGACTGGGGACTAGTGACTGGGGACTGGGGACAACGGGGAGAATTAACTTAGCACTTAGCACTTTCAAGTCAGAAGGCTATAAGTAAAAATGGAAAAGAAATAAGACTTTATATTTTGTACTTCGTACTTCACACTTCATACTTTATAAGTGATTCTAGAAAAGGAATAAACGATGCGACTGTCACAAATTTTATTCGTTACACTCCGGGATGATCCAGCTGATGCTGAAATTCCCAGCCATAAATTATTACTCCGTGCAGGTTATATTCGTCGCATCGGTAGCGGTATTTATGCCTATCTACCGCTGATGTGGCGGGTACTGCAAAAAGTTTCCCAAATTGTCCGGGAAGAAATGAACGCTACAGGCGCACAAGAATGTTTGTTACCTCAATTACAACCCGCTGATTTGTGGAAAGAATCAGAACGCTGGGATACTTACACTAAAGCTGAGGGAATTATGTTTTCCCTTATTGACCGCCGCGAACAACAATTGGGATTAGGCCCGACTCATGAGGAAGTAATTACTGCGATCGCTCGTGATATGATTCGCTCTTATCGTCAGCTACCGTTGCACCTCTATCAAATTCAAACTAAATTCCGGGATGAAATTCGCCCCCGCTTTGGTTTAATGCGCGGACGAGAATTTATCATGAAAGATGGCTACTCTTTTCATGTAGATGAAGCCAGCCTCAAAAAAACTTACCAGGATATGTACCAAGCCTACAGCAATATCCTGCGGCGTTCCGGTTTAGCTTTTCGCGCAGTCGAAGCTGATTCTGGTGCAATTGGTGGTTCTGGTTCTACAGAATTTATGGTACTGGCGGAAGCAGGTGAAGACGAAGTTCTCTTCACCGAAGATGGCAAATATGCCGCCAACGTAGAAAAAGCGGTTTCTTTACCAGCCGATGCCGAAACTTCACGGTTTACAAGCTATGAGAAACGCGATACACCTGGAACAGAAACTATTGAAAAGGTGTGTCAATTTCTCAAGTGTTCTCCTACTCAATTGGTGAAAAACGTCCTTTATCAAACAGTTTATGATAATGGTATGACGGTGTTGGTATTGGTGAGCATCCGAGGCGATCAGGAAGTTAATGAGGTCAAGTTGCAAAATGAATTGACCAAATTAGCCCCTAATTACGGAGCTAAAACTATTATTAGTTTAAATGTACCAAATGCTGAAGCGCAGCAAGTATGGACAGCTAAATCTTTACCTTTAGGCTACATCGCACCAGATATCGCAGATGAATATATAACAGCTAATAAACAGATCCATCCTAAGTTTGTCCGCTTGGTAGATAAAACAGCTATTGATTTAAAAAACTTTGTCACAGGCGCGAATGAAACTGGCTTTCACGTAGTTGGTGCTAATTGGGGTGAGCAATTCAAACTACCAGAACTAGTAGTGGATATACGCAAAGCTAGACCAGGCGATCGCGCCATCCACAACCCCGAACAAGCCCTACAGAGCGCCCGTGGAATTGAAGCAGGTCATATCTTCCAATTAGGCACAAAATATTCCCAAGCAATGGGAGCAAATTATACCAATGAACAGGGTGAGGAAAAACCGCTATTCATGGGTTGTTTTGGTATAGGCGTATCACGACTAGCACAAGCTGCCGTCGAGCAATCTTACGATAAAGATGGAATTATTTGGCCAGTAGCGATCGCACCATACCACGCGATTATTACAATTCCTAACATCAATGATGCTCAACAAGTCGCAGTAGCCGAAAAACTCTACACAGAACTTAATCAAGCCGGAATCGAAACTTTACTTGATGACCGTGATGAAAGAGCTGGGGTAAAATTCAAAGATGCTGACTTAATTGGCATCCCATACAGGATTGTAACTGGGCGAGCGATCGCCAATGGCAAAGTCGAAGTTGTAGAAAGAGCAACTCGCAAATCTCAAGAAATTGCCATTGATGAAGTTGTATCTATACTCAAGCAATGGATTACAACAGCAATAGAGGTTAAAAGTTAAAGGGCATAGGGGAGCCAGTCTCGTGGGCGGTGAGTGCAGCCACACGTGCGGCTTTGCCGCCGAGTGGACTGCTGAACCCGGAGGGCTCCGTCGACTTGAGAGAACTGGCGTCATGGGGAATTGGTTATTCTCCCTCATTCCCCCACTCCCCATTACCCATTATCCCCAGGGGAGCCCCACCTTCCCCACTCCCCACTCCCCATAATCTCAGCACTACGCAAGTGACGGACTACAAGCGCAAATTCTAAAATTAGATCAGGGATTAGCAAGATTAAAATTAATAGAATTTTAAAGCATAGAGCCTCAGCTAGCTTTTAGGAAACTCTCTACTTGTAAGTACCGTCCTTAACCAGGCTACCCCTCGTACAAAGACTATTTCAGCCCTCAGTCAGGAAGGTTTTGAACATGACAGACCAACAAGGATCTAAGCGTATAACTCCAGGTGTAATTGCAGTTGTCTCAGCTGCGGTTGTAGCCGTGGGTGGTGGTGTAGCTTGGGTTACTTCAAACTCCCAGAATACTCCTACACCATCTAGCCCCTCTCAAAGCATTGATCAGCCAGTACAGCCATCAACTAAGCAGCCTAGTAATGAGCAAACCGCTAACATTTATTGGCTAAGACCAAAAGACAAAAGTGTTGATTTGGTTCCGCAGCCAGTTAAAGTAGCTGCTACACAGCCCAACCAAGCTTTAGAAGCAGCTATGCAAAGTTTGTTAGCAGGCCCAACAGAAGGAACAAATTCCACAACTATCCCCAAGGGAACCAAGCTATTAGGGCTGAAAGCAGACAAGAACGAAATTCACGTTAATTTATCTGAAGATTTTACTACTGGTGGCGGTAGTACCTCAATGATGGGTCGCGTAGGACAAGTCGTTTATACTGCTACAACATTAAATCCCAACGCCAAAGTATACATTGACATCAACGGCAAACCATTAGATGTTTTAGGTGGTGAAGGCGTAGAGTTACAACAACCGCTAACTCGTGAAAGCTTTAAAGAAAACTATCCGCTTTAGAGAAGTGAGGAGTTAGAAGTTAGGAGTGAGGAGTTAGAAGTTAAAACTCATAACTCATAACTCGTAACTCATAACTTTCTTGAGTTCAAAGCTTCGTATTTAATACACGAAAATTACGGGCTTGCTGTTCTAACCTTGTAGCAAGGCGATCGCAAACCCGATTACACAAATCAAAAATCATTTGGTCTTCCACTCGGTAGTAGGCACAAGTTCCTTCACTGCGGCGGCTAAGGATTCCTGCTTGCCACATTACCTTCAGGTGCTTAGAGACATTTGCCTGAGATGTCTGTGTTGCCTCCACCAACTCTTGGACGCATTTTTCTTCCTCCCGCAGTAAGTGCAGCAGCCGCAGGCGCATCGGTTCACTTAACAGGCTGAAGTATTCAGCTACTTGTTGCACCACTTCTGGCGGTACAGGCAACGCTTGTTTCATCAGGATTAACCCGCAAGGACTGAAAGTTTTAAAGATGACTCATTAGATGATGACTCATTTCATATATAGATTAATACTTAATCAGGGTTAATTCGCATTAAAGGCTGACCATATTCTACAGGGTCACCATTCTGAAGGAGAATTTCCATCACCTGTCCAGAAATTTCGGCTTCAATTTCATTCATCAGCTTCATGGCTTCAATAATACAGACTGTTTGACCTTTACGGACGCGATCGCCCACTTCTACAAATGGTGCTTCCCCTGGTGCAGGAGCGCGATAAAACGTTCCAACCATTGGGGAAGGTACTTCTACTAATCTTTGGTCAATTGCTGAGGGAGGATTTACCGATTGCAATTGCGTCCCAGTTGCAGCATTATCAAAGACGCGACTTGTCCCCACCTCTGTTAACGAAGGTGCTACCGTCTGGGTTCCTGTAGCTGGAACCGATGAAAATCCCGAACCAACCACACCACCTAAACTCGGTTGACCTAGTGACGCTAGATGATTATTAAAACTAACAGCCTTACGTACCGTTAGTTCAAAGTCGTCGCTTTTGAGCGTTACTTCTGCAATATCTGTTTGTGCAATAGTTGCTAGCAGTTGGCGGATTTCATTAAAGTCCAATGGCACAGTTTTTATTACCTCGACCTATGAGTAAATTAAAATTTTAAGTGTGGCAGGTGTTTAATCCCTATCAGGAATTGAAATCGGGAGCAGCCAGCTCAGTAGAGATAAAAATTATTCCCTACTGATATATTTATCTTCCTGCGTATCAATTCTGATACGTTCTCCTTGGGAAATAAACAAAGGAACCATCACAATCGCTCCAGTTTCTACCGTGGCTGGTTTTGATCCACCTGTAGCAGTGTCACCTTTAACACCTGGGTCTGTTTGAATAACTTCCAGAACTACAGATTTAGGTAATTCTACCCCTAATACTTGGTCATCCCAACGGATAACTTCGGCTTCCATTCCTTCTTTGAGGTATTTTACGCGATCGCCAATTTGCGTCGCGCTCAATCTGCTCTCTTCATAAGTTTCCATATCCATAAAAACGAACTCATCGCCCTCTTTATAGGTATGCTGCATGGTGCTTTTTTCTAGATTGGCTTGCGGTACTGATTCACCCGCACGGAACGTTCTTTCCAGCACCTTCCCTGTTTGAACGTTTTTTAGTGTTGTCCGCACAAAAGCAGAACCTTTGCCTGGCTTAACGTGGAGGAATTCAATCACTCGCCAGACAGAGCCATCTAATACAATTGAGACACCAGGTCGAAAGTCGTTACTAGAGATCATGAAGCTTTTAAATATTGGAAGACAATCGGCATTTATTGTACCCTTCAAGGGTCGTCATTGAGTAATTAGTCAAAAGTAGAGACGCGATTAATCGCGTCTGTACAACAGTCCAAAGATTGACCCTTGACCCTTGACTCTTGACTGTGGACTCAACACGCAGTACTCCTACTGTGGGAAGATGATTGATGGGTTACGTCCAGTCAACAATTTGATGCTGCATTTGAGCCATCCAATGTTTAACTTGTTAAAATCCTGGCTGAAGAACAGCCTAATGACAATACTGCTGCTAACAATATTTTTAGGCATGACTACAGCTGGGTGGACTCCCTCCAGTAACGCTGCACTGCCAGCGGGGAATGCCATTACTGACGGCAAAGCTCTATTGCGGTATGCACTCCCGATAAACAATAAACCTGTGCGGGAACTGCAAGCTAGCTTAGAAGACATCTCTAATCAGCTGCGGGCGAATCGGCGGTGGGGTGCTATTTCTAAAGACGTGAGCAAAGCATCGCGGATTCTCGATAAACCCTCCCAAATCTTAACAAGCGTTCCTGAAGAACGCCAACCCCAAGCCGAAGCTTGGATTAATGAATTAAAATCTGGTGTGGGTACATTACAAGAATTAACGAAAGTTAAAGATAAAGAACAAATTCTCCAAGAAAGAGCCAAACTACTCAATCTCGTCACCCAGTTGGAAGAGTCAATGGTGAAGGAATTTCCTTTTGAAGTACCTGCCCAGTACAGTAATCTACCTCAACTTAAAGGTAGAGCTACTGTAGAAATCAAAACCAACAAAGGCGACTTAACTGTGGTGGTGGACGGTTACAGCGCCCCTGTAACTGCTGGTAATTTTGTAGATTTGGTGCAACGCGGTTTTTATAACGGCTTAGAATTTACCCGTTCTGAAGAATCTTACTTTCTGCAAACTGGAGATCCACCAGGGAAAGAACAAGGCTTTATTGACCCAACAACGGGCAAATATCGCGCAATTCCTTTAGAAGTCTTGGTTGAAGGTGATAAGCAGCCTACCTATGGCATAACACTAGAAGAAGCAGGTCGCTATATTGATATGCCTGTTCTCCCTTTCTCTGCCTTTGGTGCATTAGTCCAAGCTCGTCCTGAAAGTGAAGTAAATGGGGGTTCTTCCCAAATTTTCTTCTTCTTATTTGAACCAGAACTCACTCCCGCAGGACGCAATTTATTAGATGGTCGCTATGCCGTTTTTGGGTATCTAACCGAGGGCAAAGAGGTTTTGGACAAACTAAAGGCAGGTGACAAAATTGAATCGGCAACAGTTGTCCAAGGTATAGAAAATTTGGTTGAGCCGCAAGCGGCTTAAGAACAGAGTAGGGAAGATGGGAAGAGTGGGGGAGAATAACTTCTGTCTCCTGACTCCTGTCTCCTAACTCTTATGCTTAATCAGGTGCAAGTTAAAAATACTAGCTTAACTGAGATTGCCTGCGGTCAATACTTCGTCAACTGCGATCGCTAATTCTGGAAAAGTCCGCGATACAATCTGCTAAGTGGCTGTAAAAACTGTTTCTTCGTACAGTCCCTCTTCTAGTAATAACACTGTAATTTTGTCTGCCAATGGATCTACAATCCGATACTCAGGAACCCCCAACGCCGCATATTCAGACCGCTTATAACGATAATCCCCTTTGGTTGAATCTGGACTAGTTAGCTCTACAACCATTAGCGAAGGGGACTCAAAAACTGCTGATACATTGAGCAATTCTTTAGCTTACTCTTGCGTCACCACAGACAAGTCAGTCAACCTAGATTTATTTCTCCCCGTCCTTACCCCAGTCTCCCGAAAGCACAGCCAACGAGCATTACAACGCTTGATTTCTGCATCCAGCACTTGCTCAAGTAACTTGGCAATTAGGAAATGTTCAATCATAGGTGGGTTCATTAAATCCAGCTTGCCATCCACCAGTTCATAATGAAAACCATTGCCATCATCGTAGGTTAAGTACTCCTCAAAAGTGAGGTTAGTTACTGGTGTAGCGACCATCCCAACTGACTCCTAGACGATATCATTATCCTAACCTTAAGGAGCGCTGAGTTAGGAGAGACGCAATTATACTCTTACGAGAAGCCGCTCTTCGAGCGTCTACGCGTCTGTACAGGAGTTATTTGTCCCCCATCTCCAAATTAGTGCTGAGTGCTAAGTAGAAAAACAAGTTGAAAGTTGGGGACTACCGACTGTGAACAGTGAATCATCTTCCCTACAAGTTAAAGATATTGGCGAACAAGGTCTTTTAGAAAAATTGCAGCACTTTTGTCCCCCAGAAATTATCGGGGATGACGCGGCGGTACTTGTGTCTGCACCAGAGCAGTCTTTAGTGGTGACAACAGATTTGTTGATTGATGGCGTGCATTTTAGTGATATCACCACTTCCCCAGAAGATGCTGGATGGCGGGCGGCGGCGGCAAATTTATCAGATTTAGCAGCAATGGGCGCTTCGCCTTTGGGAATAACTGTTGGGCTGGGACTCCCTGGTGAAATCATGGTGAGTTGGGTTGAGCGACTATACCAGGGAATGACAGAATGCTTGCAACAATACAATACCCCAATTGTTGGGGGTGATATTGTGCGATCGCCGATCACCACTATTGCAATTACTGCTTTCGGACAAGTTCACCCTCATCAAATTATCCGCCGTTCTGCTGCTGTTGTCGGGGATGCGATCGTTGTTACGGGTGTTCACGGAGCCTCTCGTGCTGGCTTAGAATTGCTATTACATCCCGAATTAGGGCAAAGCCTTAACGATAAGGAAAAGACACTGCTAATCAAAGCACACCAGCGCCCCAAACCACGATTAGATGTCTTACCAATCCTCTGGAAAATTTTAAATTCTCACTCTCTCCCCTTTCCCATCGCTGGGATGGATAGCAGCGATGGTTTGGCAGATGCTGTTTTGCAAATCTGCCGCGCCAGTAGTGTTGGCGCTGTTTTGGAACGTAGCCAAATTCCTTTACCAATGGCTTTTGAGCGCTGGCTGCCACAAGAACAAGCGCTGGAATATGCTCTATATGGTGGCGAAGACTTTGAATTAGTGCTGTGTTTACCCCAAGAGTCAGCCCATGATTTGGTGCAACAGTTAGGCCAAGGCGCTGCGATCATTGGAAGGATTACACCAGGATTAACAGTAGTATTACATGATGAGCAAGAAAAATTCCCTGACCAAGTTCTGCATCTTAGCCAGGGATTTCAACATTTTAGGAGTTAGGAGTGGAGATGCGATTATACTCTTACGAGAAGCCGCTCTTCGAGCGTCTACGCGTCTATACAGAAGTTAGGAGTTTTAATTCCTCACTCTTCACTCTTAACTCTTAACTTTTTACTTAATTCCACTTCTCGGCTACCAATTCCGCTAAATCTAGAACTCGCTGGCTGTAACCCCACTCGTTGTCATACCAAGCCATGACTTTCACTAAGTCATTGCCCAAGACTAAAGTCAAGCTGGCATCGATAATTGAAGAAGCGTCACTACCTTGATAATCAGACGAGACCAATTGTAGTTCGCTGTAATCCAAGATGCCTTTGAGTGGGCCTTCAGCCGCTTCTTTGAGAGCTAAGTTAACTTCTTCAGTAATAGTACGCTTCTCAACCTGAACCACGAAATCTACCATTGAAACGTTCGGGGTAGGTACACGTAAAGCAACACCATTCAGCTTGCCTTTGAGGTCTGGGATTACCAGCGCCACTGCTTTTGCCGCACCAGTGGAGGTGGGTACAATGTTTATGGCTGCTGCTCTCGCCCGTCGCAAATCTCGGTGAGAAGCGTCTAGCAAGCGCTGATCACCTGTATAGCTATGGGTGGTGGTCATCGTACCTTTAATGATGCCGAATTTATCATTCAACACCTTGGCAATGGGAGCCAAGCAGTTGGTAGTACAGCTGGCATTACTAATAATATTGTGTTTGTTGTGGTCATAATCATGATGATTTACACCAATCACAAACGTGCCATCTTCATTTTTACCAGGAGCGGTAATTAAAACCTTCTTGGCTCCAGCATTCACGTGCTTCAACGCGCCTTCTTTGCTGGTAAATACTCCCGTTGCTTCGATAATTAGGTCAATTTCCCACTCTTTCCAGGGCAAGTTTTCAGGGTTGCGATCAGATACGCACTTAATGGTCTTACCGTTAACGATGATCGAGTTATCATCCGCAGTAATGTCAGCATCCTTTAACTTCCCTAGCATCGAGTCATATTTCAGCAGATGAGCGTTGGTTCTAGGGTCTGATGTGTCATTAATAGCTACAAGGTCGATTTTGCTATTTTCTCTACCTACCCAACAGCGTGCAAAGTTACGTCCAATACGCCCGAAACCGTTGATTGCAACTCTAATCACAGTATCTTGCCCTCTGTATTTATGCCTATAAGTTGATATCGTTGACCCCAATCATATCGCAAAGGGGGGGATCACTTATAACCATAAAGTGCTGAATCAATAAAAAAACACATAATTTATTCAGATTTATTTGAGTAGAGGTTCTTCTGAGCGATGTAAAATCTGACCGATTCCGGTAGTAAATAACGTATAGACTGGCGCTCGCCACAAAATTTGCGAATTAGACTTGACGAAACTCCTACTAAAGGGATATTCAAGAATTGCCACTGAATGGTATACGATCGCTCTTTTAATTCTTCTTCGACTTGCTTGCAGATTAACTCGCTTTGAGCTATAGTCTCACCACCTAGCAGTCGGGGTGCAATTAACCAATCACACATTTGTGCTAGTTCGTGTCCACGATACCAACGGGGTAAGGTTTGGAAGGCATCCAAACCTAAAATCCAGTACCAGTGAGTATTTGGGTAAAAAGCAGATAAGTCGAACAGGGTGTTAATAGCATAAGAAGTCCCAGAGCGATTTACCTCCACCAGTGAGACAGAAAACGCTGGATTATCTTTTGTAGCTAAATGCAGCATTTCTACACGATGCTCAAACAAAGCTGCTTCTTTATGAGGAGGATTTAGCGATGGCACCCAAATTACCTTTTTTAAAGGTACTTGATGCAAAGCTCTCTGGGCTAGAAGTAGGTGTCCCCAATGAATTGGATCAAATGTGCCACCAAAAATTGCTAGTTCCTGCATCCAGTTATGCCTGGGTTTATGCAATTGAAAAATAGTTTCATTACCAATGTACTATTGAAGTCAATTCGCGCCTAGACTTGATGCAAATTAAAATCAGTTTCACTAACAATGTATTATCTTAGGCAAATCCAGTAAGGTAACCCAAAATATGTATTTGACATTACAAGAATTTCTGTCCCGATGTGACGGAAATTTTCCGAATAATCTTAAGAACACTTTAGAAATAGCAAAAACCTCCACGAAAGGTAAAATCATTCTGAACAAGCCAAACCAAAGCAGAAAAATCAATTGAGCTTTAAATAAGAACATGACACAAAAGCAGTTACGGTAAAAAACAAATTCCTGTTATGATACGCGTGTCATTTGTGATTCTGGTGTGGTGTGGTGTAATGAGGAGTAATAAATGAATAATTCTGTAGATTTTAGCGGTAGACCATTTCATTTCATTGGGATTGGTGGTATAGGTATGTCTGCTCTGGCATACTTACTGGTAAAGCGCAATTTGCCAGTTTCCGGTTCGGATATTCGTCCTAATCACATCACCCGACATTTGGAATCTATCGGATCACATATTTTTGATAAACAAGAAGCTAGCAATTTTGAATTCTTTCATCCTGATGCAAAAAATAATGGATTAGGATTAAATACTCAACAAGAATTATCTGTTGTTGAACTTGCAAAACTGCCCCAAGTCATTTGTTCAACAGCAATTAACACAAGTAATTTGGAATACAAAGCAGCCCTAGAATTAGGCTGCCCAATTTTCCATCGTTCGGATGTCTTAGCAGCCTTAATTGCAGATTATTACAGCATAGCCGTAGCAGGAACTCATGGCAAAACTACCACAAGTTGCATGATTGGTTATATGCTACTGCAAGCGGATCTAGACCCAACGATTTTAGTAGGTGGCGAAGTCAATGCCTGGGAAGGCAATGCTCGGTTGGGGCAAAGTCAATATTTAGTAGCCGAGGCAGATGAATCAGATGGTTCTTTGGTAAAACACGCTCCAGAGATTGGCATTATTACTAATATTGAACTAGATCATCCTGACCATTACGATACATTAGAAGAAGTAATTGATATCTTTCAGACATTTGCCAAGAGTTGTAAGACATTGATCGGTAGTATTGACTGTGCTACAGTACGCGATCGCCTGCAACCAACCTTGAGCTACAGCTTACACTCAGAGACCGACGCTGACTACACCGTTACTAATATTGACTTTCGTGCTGATGGCACTACAGCACTAGTTTGGGAACGAGGCAAAGCTTTGGGCGTATTGAAATTGCGACTGCTTGGTCGGCACAATCTCAGTAATGCCCTAGCAGCAGTGGCTGTTGGTCGAGCCTTGGGCTTAGAATTTGGAACAATTGCTAAAGGTATTGCCACCTTTGAAGGCGCAAGACGCCGCTTTGAACTTCGGGGTGAAGTGGATGGTATTACCTTCATAGATGACTACGCCCATCACCCCAGTGAGATCCGTGCTACTCTTGCCGCAGCACGTTTACAAGCAAGACCAGGGCAAAGAGTTGTTGCCATCTTCCAACCCCATCGCTATAGCCGCACGCTAACCTTTTTAGAAGAATTTGCTCAGTCCTTTACTCATGCTGATTTAGTTGTACTGACTGATATTTATAGTGCAGGAGAACCAAATTTAGGGCAAATTAGTGGTGAACATCTGGCAGCGGAAGTTGCTAAGCAACATCCACAGGTAGTTTATCAAGCAAGTTTACCCTCAGTATGCAAATTCTTGCTGCAAACATTGCGCCCAGGAGACTTGGCGCTATTCCTGGGAGCGGGTAACTTAAACCAAGTGATTCCCGAAGTAATTACAACTCTTTGTGAGCCTGCTAAAGCTACATCCTAAGTTGCTAAGTTTTATTGCTCAGCAAAGTGCCTATTTAGCAACGGTTCCATTGATTTATCATAATGCCGTATTTTTACGGTAAAAGAATGTAAAAATTTTACCAATATAAAGTAAAAATGACAATTTCCCAGGCAGCTGGAAACGCCTGCACGGTTTCTGCTTTGAATACAAGGAAACAAGAAACAGCTAATTCGGTTAATAGCGAGGTGATTTATTTACCCGGCACTGATTGTGTGATCAAGCCCCAAGCTTCCTTGTCAGCGTTTACTTCCTACAGGGTTGGGGGAGCAGCCCAATGGTACGTTGCCCCCCGAAACTTAGAAGCGCTGCAAGCGAGTCTTAAGTACGCAAAAGAACGTGAGCTAACAGCGACAATACTGGGAGCAGGTTCTAACTTGTTGGTGAGCGATCGCGGGATATCAGGCTTAATAATTGCTACTCGTCATCTCCGGCACAGTCATTTTGACCCAAACACAGGTCAATTAACTGTTGCTGCTGGCGAATCGATTCCCAGCTTAGCATGGGAGGCAGCAGCACTGGGGTGGCAAGGACTAGAGTGGGCTGTTGGTATCCCTGGAACTGTTGGGGGTGCTGTCGTCATGAATGCCGGAGCGCATAATAGCTGTATCGCAGATATGTTAGTTAGCGCTCAGGTACTTGCACCCGATGGTACTTTAGAAACTCTTACCCCTGAACAGTTAGGTTACAAATACCGCACTTCATTACTGCAAGGTAGCAAATACATAGTTACTCAAGCTACCTTGCAATTAGCACCAGGTGCTGATCCAGCACAAGTGGTAGCAATCACCAAGCAACATAAAAAGCATCGCTTGACTACCCAACCATACAACTTCCCCAGTTGTGGCAGTGTGTTCCGCAATCCCAAACCTTATAGCGCTGGGTGGTTAATTGAACAAACTGGTCTAAAAGGTTACCAAATTGGTGGCGCACAGGTAGCACAACTTCATGCCAATTTCATCGTAAATCGTGGTGGGGCAAAGGCTAGTGATATATTTTGTCTTATTAGTCACATTCAACACCAAGTACAAGAACATTGGTCTATTTGGCTAGAACCAGAAGTCAAAATGATTGGAGAATTCCAAGGTGCTTGTGGATAGGGAGTGGGGAGTGGGAAATGAGGGAGCAGGGGAGAAATAACTAATGCCCTACTCTCTACTCCCCACTCCCTACTGGCGTGACCGGATTAAAATAGTGCACTATAAAATTCGTATTTTTCCTTAAAAATAGGGTTTTCCCGCAATTATCCATTCCATCATTTTAGCCTGGTCGGGCTACTACTCCCTACTCCCTACCTTATGATGCATTAATTATTGGTAAAAAAAGAGGCAAATTGCTCGCCGCATCTATAATTGAATTTGATTTGTTATTCAACGCAAACGCGGACAATCAATTATGACAGGAAAAGGACAAGGATTTGGCTTTGGCTTGGGAAAAATGAAGGAATTGGCCGAAGCTTTTAAAAAAGCACAGCAAGTTCAAGAAGGCGCAAAGCGACTCCAAGAAGAATTGGAGCAAATGGAGATTAAAGGAGAGTCTGGCGGTGGACTGGTAAAGGTAATTGTTAGCGGCAACCAAGAACCTAAGCGGGTGGAGATTTCCCCAGAAGCTTTAGGGGAAGGTGCAGAAGTACTTTCCGATCTTGTAACAGTGGCCATGAAAGACGCCTATAACAAGTCCACAGCAACAATGCGGGAACGCATGGAAGACTTGACAAGTGGATTGGAACTTCCTGGATTTTAGTCATTAGTCATTAGTCATTAGTCCTTGGTGATTAGCTGTGGACAAGTGACAAATGACTAAAGACAAAGGACAAAAAATATTTATGCCTTACAAGCTGCTGTTTGTCTGCTTAGGTAACATCTGCCGATCGCCATCGGCAGAAAATATAATGAACTATCAAATTCAGCAGGCAGGCTTAAGCGATCACGTCATTTGTGACTCTGCTGGTACATCTAGTTATCACATTGGTAGTCCACCTGACCGACGCATGAGTGCCGCAGCTGGTACAAAACTGGGAATTAAACTACGTGGTCAAGCCCGCCTGTTTGAAAAATCCGACTTTCAAAACTTTGATTTGATTTTGGCTATGGATCGAGAGAATTACAAGGATATTCTCAGTCTTGATCTAACTCAGCAATATCACCACAAAGTGCGTTTGATGTGCGATTTTTGCTCTCGACACACCTTAAAGGAAGTCCCAGACCCCTATTATGGTGGTCAAGAAGGATTTAACCAAGTTATTGATTTACTTGTTGATGCTTGTGAAGGTCTAGTCACATACATTTCCAGCCAACAGCCTATAAGCTAAAGTTATGATTTATGGGTAGGAGTTAGGATTTAGGAGTTAGCTCTTTACTCTTAACCCCTCACTCTTTTTATTCCACTAAACCGTGCTTAATTGCAAAACGTACTAATTCAGCTCGGTTATTAGTTGAAGTTTTTCTCAATAAACTGCTGACGTATTTTTCTACTGTTCGAGGACTCAGGTGTAGCTGAAGACCCATTTCGGCATTAGAAAGACCATGAGTTAATAACTCCAGAACTTCCTGCTCTCTGTGAGTTAGGGACGAGAGCATCTGAGATTTCGGAATTTGAGTCGAGAGAAAATTATGGGCATCCCCCCCTTTTGTTGAAGCGGAAATCCCCGAATTTTCCTTATGAGAAAAGCGAAACTCCGATTGAATGATTTGCGATCGCTCCAGAAGATTGCGAATTGCTGCTGCTAACTCTTCCAACTCAAAGGGCTTGGGTAAGTATAAATCACAACCTGATTGATAACCCAGAATTCTTTCCTGGGTCTTAGTTCGTGCTGTTAACAAAATTACAGGCAATAAACGGAACGCTGGTTGTTGACGTACCCGGCGCACAAGTTCATAACCGTTCATCCGTGGCATGACAATATCCGTCACAATCAAATCAGGATGGTACTCATCCACCATAACTAAAGCTTCTTGACCATCATCAGCCGTAATCACGGAATAGCCAGACAATTCAAGATAATCGCTAATAGATAGACGAGTGCCCAGGTCGTCATCCACTACAAGGATCGTCAAGGGCATGGACAGTACACCCCTAGTATTTTTTTTACTAAGAAATTGGCTTCTATAAGCACTATCAATGAACACAGGCAAAAAAAGTGTTCTTATGTTTCATACTATGACAGGATTAGCAGCTAATTACTGCCTGAGGGTTGATTTATGAAGAAAATCTTAAATCCTTTGGGCGCGTGAACTGAAGTGTAACCTACCTTTAGCTCTCTGTGCTTCTTGGGCATAGAGAGTTTTGTAATTCGTAACAAGTCAGCAATAAAAATAAAACAGATGCTCATCTTCATGTAAATAAATATTGGCTTAATCAACAATTTTCTTGCTTTTAAGTAAGCAGTATAAATAAACCTAACTACTTAGTATAACCTTATCGGCTCTGTATTGATTACTGAAAACTAATAAACCTCTGTGATGTTTATTGATTTCCAGTATCTTAAAGTTACTTGAAAACTTTTAATTGCGAACTTAGAAAAGTTAAATTAGTGATATACGGTTCAGCATTTTATAGTGGTTTAATAGCCCCTAGAAATTCATAAGCCGATTCCAACAATTTTTTAGGTAAGTTTAAGGCAAGGCATAAAAATTATCCATGAGTGACAAGAGCGAAGGTTACAAAGTTATTAGCGACAACCGTCAAGCCCGTTATTTATATGAAATTCTAGAAACCTACGAGGCTGGAATTCAGTTGACAGGAACCGAGGTCAAGTCGATTCGTGCCGGTAAAATCAATCTGCAAGATGGCTATGCTTTGCTTCGCGATGGTGAAGCATGGTTGATCAACGTGCATATCTCTCCTTATACCGCTAGTGGACAATATTTTAATCATGAGCCGCGCCGTACACGCAAGCTATTATTGCATCGTCAAGAACTCCGTAAGCTAATCGGCAAGGTAGAACAGCAGGGTTTAACTTTAGTCCCTTTGAAAATGTATCTTAAACGAGGCTGGGTGAAAGTGAGTATAGCTCTTGGCAAAGGTAAAAAGCTTCACGACAAACGAGATGACCTGAAACGACGTCAAGATCAACGGGATATTCAAAGGGCGATGAAAAGTTATTAAGCTTCAGTTTCCCCAAACTACCACACTAGGTTGAGAAATTAACTGTTGTAAAAAGCGCGTTGTATATCCTCAGCGTGAATTGACAAAATGCTCAGTTTATAGCCACAGATTGATTTTGCAAATTTTAGAACCCGATAGAGTGGTGAGTAACTTCGGATGGCATGAGGAACTTTTACCATGAAGCGTAATTTCACCAAAGTTGTTGGCGCTAGTGTTCTCACCCTGAGTATGGGGTTTATGCCCTTAACTCTACCCGTACAAGCTCAAACAACTACTGACCCCGGAGCCAATACCACCCCAAGGACGACTACTTACAATCGCTCTGATCGGAACGATTTTGATTGGGGCTGGCTGGGATTACTTGGTTTGTTAGGTTTAGCTGGTTTGTCAGGAAGAAAACGTGACGATGAACCAACTCGTTATCGTGACCCCAATACTCCAGGGGCCACGACCTACAGGGACTAGCAGCGCTGCCTTGGTTGAGATTCAAAATTCGTCTTGGAAAGTTCTGAGTCGAGCTTTCTTCTAACCCAACTTTCGGCAAAAATCAAAAAGCTTATCTAGTAAGCTTTTCAGGGATTTTGAATCATTGATTGATTTACGCCGCGTTGTACTGGGCAATTTAGAATCTCAAAACGCGAGTAGTCAGTAAAAACAACTGACTACTAACTCTTTTTAATGAAGTGCTAATTCTCAGTTAGCTAAGTTTTCTTCTTGAGCCTGATGTTGAGGTAAAGGTGTCCAGTAGCTAGCAATCAAAGCAACTGTTAGCCACCACAGGGTATTGACTTCAGGACGAAACCAGATAGTATCTACCATGCCGTGAGTCAGCATACCTAGTAAAGTAGCGATCGCTCCAATTAACCAAAATCCTTCTGCATTTCTCAATTTTCGTAATCGTGACACTTGCAGCAGTGCTGTATTAAATGTCACAATTATTAACCAGAGGAAACAGGCTAAACCAACAAAACCAGTTTCAACAGCTACCTCTAGCAAAATTGAATAGGCACTTAAAGCACTATAACGAGGGTGTTGGTAAAGGGGGTAAACTTTATTAAAAGAATTGTGACCAGGGCCAATACCAATAATCGGGTGATCGCGAATCATCTCAAACACAGCATCCCAGACATTCCGGCGAAAATTATTACTGCTATCTTGGCGGTCAGCAAAAATGCTGAAAATCCGGAGGCGTACTGGTTCTACAAATATCACAGTTACCAGAAGTAGTCCGAGCAAACCTCCCAAGACAATTGGCAGCGACCAAGTTCGCCAAAAACGTGGCATATCCGCACTCTTCCAATAAACTAGTAATGCCATAACAGTTAAAACTGCCACTACTAGTCCAATCCAACCGCCACGACTAAAAGTCAGAATCAGGCAGACACTATTCACAATAAACATAGTTAATGCCAAAGCTTTTTTGATCCAGCTTTGCCACGCAAAAATTGCCACTAAGCTAAAAACTACGGCTGGTATAAGGTATCCAGCCAATAAGTTGGGATTGCCTAAATAACTGTAGACCCTTGTAGTTTTAGACAAAGGAGATTCTGGATCAACCCAAGTTGCTAATTGTGCCGCTCCAAAAAACCATTGTCGCAATCCATAGACGCTGACAATCAGCGATACGTGCAAATAAAGGATAATAATCCAAGAACGAAGACGAGGCGACCTCAGTACCCTAGCACAAAGAGTAAAAAGCAGTAAATACAGCGTCAACGTTGCCAAATCATTCAACGCCGCCTTTTTGACTGGTGATAACGCCGTTGCTATTCCAGCAATTCCCCAGTAGAGCAATACCAGCAGGTGAATAGGAGTTACCGACGAGGTATTTGCTGGTGTTGCTTCATCAGATAAAGTTAACAGCAGCCAAAATCCTACACAAGCCACCAGTAATAAACCTACCAAGGTACTTGAAACAAAAGGTGCAAGTGCATACACTAAGCTGAGTAAAGCAGCTGCGATCGCATCTCCCCACTGTATCAAGACGCTAGTTTGCCGCCAAGGACGCAAAAGCCCCACCAGAAAACGGTGCAGGTAACTGGTAGCAAGATATTCTTTGAGCGGTAAAGAAGATAAAGTAAATCGTTGCCAGACTAAATTCATAAAAAACACTGCGATCAATTAGTCTGCCGACGCAGAACTTGGAATTGATCATAATGCGTGTGGCTATAAAAAGGTAATAACGTAGATTTAAATTGGTAATGGTATTCTAATTCTTAGTCGTTAGCCACTACCTATAATCTGAAAGCATTACAGTGGATACTAATAGAGGACAGCTATTGGATAGTTATTAGATATCATTAACTCCTTCTGAGGGAGTCGCCAGTTGCAATGGCAAAGAAAGTAAATAACGATATCCTGATTCTGATGAACCTTGAATCGAAATTTGCCCACCATGCAACTCTGCTAACTGAGAGCTAAGCAATAGACCTAAGCTTTCGCGAGAAAGGCTTCCGTTGGTTTTACCTAAATCTATGCGTGAAGTAACAGCAATGAGATTTGAATGGAAATCACTTAATTCATTTGGCTTTTCCACCGATAGTGGTATAGTAGCAGGTTGCTCCTGGCTTTCTACATAAGTATTGTAAGTTGCTTTCTCACTTGCTAATTCCAATCGCGACAGGGGATTGAGGCGGAAGTAAGGATCAACCTCAGTTATACCATCTCCTAACCAGGGATGCGAAACCCAAATAGAAATATTGAGCGAATCTTCTTTGTAAGAGACATGAATCCGAACAACACTACCTGTTGCAGAAAGTTGAATCACGCTAAAGATTAGGTGATATAAGATTTGGCGCACCTTGTCCTTATCTAAAGGCCAGATACGATTACGTCCTGGTTCTATAGACAGGCGAATATCTTGCTCGCGGCGATTAGCTGCTTCTTCTAGAGTATTAATCGCTTGTTGACAAAGCATTTCAATATCAACAGGAGCTAGATTCAAGACAGTTGAGTTTTCATCTATAGCTCCCAGCTCGGTAATTTCGTTTACTAATGAAAGTAAGTACCGACCACTGTGTTGGATAATCTCCACATATTCTCTCTGCTTAGTCGTCAGAGGCCCATAAATCTCACGTCCTAATACACTAGCCATCCCCAGCACAGATGTTAGAGGTGTACGCAACTCCTGAGTTAGCTGCTCTAAAAGTTCTAATTTCAGTTGCTTGCTAGAAACAGAGTCTTTTTCTAAAGTGGGTGGAGTGATTTTGATCTCAGTGCTACGGTCTTCATTGAATGACAATATAGGGGCGCTCTTAGGAGTACTGATATCTAGTTTTCCTTGCAGCAGCCGATTGCGCTCGAATTCACTCATGCTCCATCGAGCTATAATTTGTAAAAACTCAATGTCTCTAGTTGTAAAATTGCGCGGCACTAGATCCATGACTGCCAATGCTCCCAAACAATGTCCTGAAGCATCAATTAATGGCGCTCCTAAGTAAGCACGGATGCCATAATCTTTCACTAGCTTGCTGCCAACAAGTATTGGGTCTGTAAGTTTTTGTGTATCATTAATTACTAATAATTGAAAACTCTCGACTACCTGGGTGCAAAAAGATTCCCGGCGTAAAAGTTGGCGGCTTTGCGCCAAATGATTCATTAGCCCTAGCCTAGATAAGCCCACTGCTGATTTGAACCAATGACGTTCTTGATCCACAAATCCCAAAATGGAAATTGGTGCTTCCAAGAAGTGGGCAGCTGTTTGAGTGGCTTCCTCAAAAACCGGAATCGTTTCTGGTTGCCGCAAACCTAATTCAGACAAAGCTTGCAGGCGTTGTTGTTCTATTGTTTCCTGAGAATTCCAACCATCCTCTAGGGTAAATAATTTATTTTCAGGCTCTACCATTGCCACTGCTACCTTGATAATTGCTCGATACTGTAATTGATATAACCGCTGTTTCTGGGTTATCAATTGCTATTGTTAAGCATTCCCCAATTTCGCCTCTGATAAACAAGTTTGGGACAAAAATTTTTTCTTCTCTCACTTTTTAAACAAGCAATGCAGTCTTCAAGATTTCCTAGCTGCTGATGCTGAATCTTTTACTGACTACTTATATAATCTGTGTTATCTAAAGTTTTGCAATCAGACAGCGTTAGTTTCGGATTAAGCCAGGGTAATATAACGCTAATGGTTACGCAAAGAGTCTATCATTCCTACATACAAGAAGAAAAATTTCTGTTTGTATCCCAAGGTAAATTTACTTAATATTACTATGACAACAAAATCTAACGTAACAATTTTTACTTAAATAGACAGCACATTTATTGGCAATTCTAGATATTTAATCTAACTATCTATCGCATAAATTAAATATCTAATAATTTTACTTTAAAAATAGGTTACAAAAGTCACATAGTCATTGCTAATAAATAGATTTGTTCAACAACAATATTATTAGTTTTGCTAATAATTAATGAGTTATCAGTATAAGTAAAAGGTTATTTACTATAACTTAATCATAGTCAAACGAATTAACGATAATTATTGTATTAGCTTAACCTAATAACTGTGGGAAAATTCTTAATTGTTGGTAAGGATAATTCTACGAAAAATTGACATTAAGTTAAAAACAGATTAATTTTTGCAAAACCAGATTTTTTATTTAAGTTCTGAAAAAAAGTAGTATCTAATAAAATGACGATTAAAATTCCTTTTGTAGACCTTAAATTACAACACAAGCCGATTCAAACGCAACTGCAACAAGCAATTCAGTCTGTACTAGAACAGGGAGATTTTATTTTAGGACAAGCACTCTCAGATTTTGAAGCAGCATTTGCGACCGTATCTGGAACAGAATATGGGGTAGGTGTTGCATCAGGAACAGATGCGATCGCCCTCGGATTACAAGCGTGTAATATTGGCACTGGTGATGAGGTAATTTTACCAGCTAACACATTTGTGGCGACATTGATTGGAGTGTTACGTGCTGGTGCGAAACCAATTTTAGTAGATTGTGATCCCCAAACAGCTTTAATTGACTTAGAAGCAGCAGCCAAGGCTATTACACCTCATACCAAAGCAATTATTCCTGTGCATCTGTATGGGCAGATGGTATCACCACGGCAGCTATTAGATTTTGCAGATACCTACAAACTGTTAATTTTTGAAGATGCAGCACAAGCACACTTAGCCCAAAGAGATGGATATGTAGCTGGTTCAGTAGGAATAGCAGCAGCTTTTAGTTTCTATCCCAGCAAAAATTTAGGAGCATTTGGGGATGGGGGGATACTTTTAACGCGAGATTCAGATGTAGCCAAGAAGATGGTACGCTTACGGAATTATGGTGCATCGCAAAAATATTTTCATACCGAACCAGGTACTAACAGCCGCTTAGATACCTTACAAGCCGCTATCTTGCATCAAAAACTACCATATTTACCACAGTGGAATCGCGATCGCCTAACTATTGCCCAGCAGTATGATGCAGAACTAGCACCTTTAGCAACCGCTGGCATTATCCCCATGCACAACCAAAGTGGCACAGGACACGTTTATCATCTTTATGTCATCAAAATAGACGAATCTTGCCCTATAGAACGTGAAAAACTCCAGGAAAAATTCACCGCAGCAGGAGTTCAAACAGGTATTCACTACCCAATTCCCTGTCATCTTCAACCAGCATTCCTCAGCTTAGGCTACCAGCAAGGAGACTTTCCTCAAGCAGAAAAGCTTTCAAAGCAAATATTATCCTTACCTATGTATCCTGGTTTGAGTAGTAGTCAAGTTCAAGAAGTTGTAGCAGTGATTACTCAGGCAGTTTCAAAAGATTCTCCATTAGAGAACCCTGCCTCTGCTTCCGTGGAGAATATCGCAGCCTGAAATCCTGCGTATAAGAATAGTTGGAACAGGAGAAGTTCGCGATAATCGTATCTGCTGAAAGTTTTTAAGTTGTGAGTTTTTAATATGGTACTTCAGCGACAGGTTAAAAACACAAATGCATCAGGTTTGATTAACCTAGCTATTTTAGGTGTTTTGCTACTACTTTATGCTCCTGTTTTACTACACTGGGTAGACGGGTGGCTACACAAAAATATCAGTACAGAACACGAATATTTCAGTCATGGCATTATTGGTTTACCATTTGCCGCTTACATAGCTTGGATGAACCGGAAAACGTGGAAACGTTTGCCAAATATTACTCATCCTTTGGGGGCTGTTCTTTTGATATTAGGCGGAGTTTTTTATCTTAGCGGTGTTACAGAGTGGGTTAACCTTTCCTTGCCCGTTATCCTGGCAGGATTGTGCTTGTGGTTTAAGGGGATATCAGGATTGCGATCGCAAGGATTTCCTTTGGTGCTAGTATTTCTAGCAACTCCAACAGCACTACCCTACCTGATTGCTCCCTATACTCTACCTCTTCAAAGCTTCATTGCTGGGACAGCAGGTTTCATTCTCAATCAGTTTGGGATGCAAGTAACTGTCGATGAGATAAATCTGTATGTGGGAGGACGAATTGTAGAAGTTGCTCCCTATTGTGCAGGGCTGAAAATGTTGTTCACGACTCTCTACGTCTGCTTAATGCTGCTGTATTGGACAGGTACTTTATCTTCACGCCGCCCAACTATTTGGTTTTTATCTATTGCTGTCGTCATCAGCATTAGTGCCAACATCATTCGGAACACACTACTGACATTTTTTCACGGCACAGGTCAAGAAGCGGCTTTTCAATGGCTACATGAGGGCTGGGGTGGTGATCTCTACTCTGCTTGTATGCTGTTATTATTAGTACCTTTGCTAAATTGGATTAATAGTTATTTTTTGGCAACTCCAGAAACTCAGCCAGAAGAAGAAAATTAGAACATAGTACAAAAATAACTAAATTTAATAATCTCCTGTTTAAAACAGTGGATGGCTTTCCAACTATGAAGGTTCTACCGAATCAAATGGACTTGCTTAAAGCAAATTCAACTTGATGTGAAAGCATGTGAAAGCGATCGCAGGGGGATTGTCAATATTACTGAACACATTGTGTCATTTTATAAAGTAAGATTTTGCCTAAGTATTGCAAATTTTACTAATGACTTCCTTATCTAAATTTTTCAAAGAAAACCAATTAAATCAGGTAGTAGCACTTTTGTTACTGCTACTGTTGTTGTTACTGGGAGGGCTTCCTGGTTACCTGACAGGGCATTGGCAATGGAAACAGCCGCCACCTGTTACTAACCTTAAAGAACTAAGACATATACGCAAGATAGGGCTAACCCTTCCTGGCTGGCAAACTATTGAACAAAGCGAACAACTGATTGGTGAACACAAATGGTCTTTGCAGATAATTAAAAAAGAAAACTCAGAAGATCAGGCAATTATACTTTTACTGCCGCAAAACGGCCCTATGGATCAGCCAGAGGTGGAATGGACAGAAGTTAACGGCTGGGGAAGGTCGCGTTGGGGAAAATGGGACGTAGCTCAATATCGCTCTGCTGAATTTACTATCAAACAACTCTCAAAATCGTTATCTCAGGCTGAGACTAAGGTAGAAGCTACATTCTTTCGTGCCGCTACACCACAACAAACCTTTGCTGTGTTGCAATGGTACGCCATGCCAAACGGGGGAAATCCATCACCTTTAAATTGGTTTATAGCAGATCAAGTAGCACAGTGGAGTAAGAACCGCATTCCTTGGGTAGGCGTAAGTATTCTCATTCCCATAGAGCCTTTGGGGCAGGTAGAGAAATCTTGGAGTTTAGCCCGATCGCTTGGAGAAACAGTGCAAGCTACATTAATGGCAGGCCCCTTGTAAAATAAATTGCAGCTAAGTTTGTGCAGATATCAAAATAATGTTCTCAAAATCCTAAATCTGCCAGACAATCTGAAACTCAGATCAAGCATCAAGTTAGAAGTATGAAGTTAAATTTAGCAGAAACATCAACCTGAAATCTTTATTCTTCATCTCTTTTGTGAGTAAATACTTTGCCAAAAAAGAGACATTGAGGGCATTTACAGAGTAAAATAACGACTCGGCGCGGCCGATTTTTACTTCAGCTTTACTGCACCAATGTTCATGGCTCTCAATTATCATATGCGTGCATTCAGCGCCTTGTGTTTTGTCAGTCTTCAGGTAGGAGTTTTCTTAACAACACCTATGCAACTTGTTGTTGCTCAGCCTTTACAACCTGAAGGACAATCGCCAGGGCAACCTCCCTCACCTCCACCAGGCGCTGAGGTTGTACCTCCGAGTGCAAACAACGAAGTTTCTCCCCAACTCAGTCGTTACCTCTTAGGGCCAGGAGATGGTATTAACGTTATACTTCAGCGTCCTCCCGGCCCATACCGCTTAGGGATAGGAGATGCTATTAGCGTTTCAGTACAGCGGTTTCCAGATTTGAGCTTTCAAGCCCAAATTAATCCAGAAGGTAACATTATAGTGCCGTTGCTTGGAACAGTTTCCTTACAAGGTTTAACTTTGGCAGAAGCACAAGCAAAAATTCGCTCTGGCTTAAATCGTTATGTTATCGATCCAGTTATAGTTTTATCACTAGTAGGGCAGCGTCCAGACTTTAGTTTTCAAGCTGTAATTAGTCCAGAGGGTAACATTGTCGTGCCACAAGTAGGAACAGTGTCCTTACAAGGCTTGAGTTTAGAAGAAGCACAAGAAAAAATTCGCTTGGGTTTAAGCCGCATTTTTGTCGATCCGATTATAGTAGTATCTTTAGCAGGGACGCGACCAGTTCAAGTTACTATTAGCGGCGAAGTATTTCGACCAGGAATTTATCCTATTGGTTCACCAACACCCCGCGTTGCTGATGCCTTGCTAATAGCTGGTGGATCAACTTTGACCGCAGACCTACGGCAAGTACAAGTACGCAGAAAGTTAATGGATGGTTCTGTGGTTTCACAAACTATTGACTTATATGCAGCTTTGCAAAATGGTGGTTCAATTCCTAATTTACGTCTACAAGACGGAGATGCAATAACTATCCCACGTCGTGAAGTCGGTAGTGATGATGGTTATGACCGCAATTTAGTAGCACGTTCATCCCTAGCTCAGCCGCAGATTAGAGTCCGGGTTTTAAACTACGCTGCTGGAGGAATTGCAACTCAAGCACTGGCTAACGGTAGTACATTTGTGGATGCTTTAGGAGGCATAAATCTCGACACTGCTGACCTCCGAAATATTGCTTTGGTTCGTTTTGATGCTGAACGAGGTAGAGCCGTTACTCAGAAACTTGATGCAAAAAAAGCTCTGGGCGGCGATGCTTCTCAAAACGTGCCACTTCAAGATAATGATGTTATTGTTGTTGGTCGGAACCTCATCGGCAGAATTACTAATTTACTCAGTACTATTACCCAACCCTTTTTCAATGTCCGCTCATTTCTTGACTTTTTTAATAACTTCGGTGGCTCAAGATAGTGACTCTCACCTTTTCGCCTGTTGTTGCTAGATAGTGGATGAGGAGAGAAGTCTGATCGCCAGAAGCCGCGGTTCAGAACTTCTCCTATCACAGACCAAGGCGAACGGAGAGATTAGGGAGTGACAAATACTTCGACTTCGCTCAGTACAAGTGACAAATGACTAATGACAAATAACAAATAACTAACTAGATGCATCTGCCATGACCCCACCAATTGTTAAGCGCTATCTTATTGCTTTTGAGAAGTACAAATGGATTGGATTAGCTAGTTTTGCTTTAGTTGTAGCGGGGTCAACAGTGGTAGCTGTGCAACCAGAACCACCCGCCACCTATGTAGCATCTGCCGCACTTACCTATTCTGGCCCGCCAGTTTCTTTTTCTGCGACTGGTACTGAAATTCAGCAGCAAGGAAAAGAACTTAATGAACAAGTTTTGCTGTCAGACTCGATAATTGAAACTGTAGCTGCGAAAGTAAATGTTAAAGCGAAACTGCTTGGTGCAAATGTAGCTCTGACTGTACCTAAAAAAAATCCTCGGACTGGAGAATTAGAATCCACAATCCTGGAACTGAAATATAAGGATACAGACCCTAAGCGAGCTACAGAGATAGTGGTCGAGTTAATGCAAGCTATGATCAAGCTGAGTGGTGATATTAATACTGGGCGATTAAAAGCAATTATTCAAAAAATTAACGAACGTTCACCACAAGCTAAGCAAGAATTACAAGCTGCTGAGAAAAAGCTGGAACAATATGATCGCATCGAGCGTACAGCAATATTAGCAGCGGAGAACGGCAGTTTGCTCAACGGTATTACTGCTAGCCAAAATCTGCAACGGCAAATTCAACTGACTGTTTCTGGGCTTGATGCCCAGATTCGTAGTTTACAAGGTAAGTTGGGTTTAAATGTTGGACAGGCTTATGTTTCTTCTGCTTTGAGTGCTGATCCAATTATTGCTAGTTTGCGATCGCAAATTTATCAAGCTGAGTCGCAAATCGCCGTTCTCAGGAAAGATTTACGTCCCGAACACCCGACAATGATTCAGTTGCAACGTCAGAAACAAGCTGCTGAGGAATTACTACAACAGCGAGCAGCTGAGGTATTAGGTGGTGGTGGGATAGCAGCCCCGCTGCGAGGCAATGTTACAGGTATTCGCACCCAAAGCAGCTTAGACCCAGCACGCCAGGAACTGGCAAACCAGATGGTGTCTTTGCAAACCCAACGTGAGACACTGCAACAACAACTAGCCCAGGAAATCCAGCAAGAGGCGCGACTACGGCAGGAATATTCTCTTATACCGAATAAGCAATTAGAGCGATCGCGTCTAGAACAGGAAGTTGGACTCAAAAAAGCAGTTTATGACCAAATGCAGGCCAAGCTAACCGATTCTAAAACCGCAGAAGCAGAAACCATTAGTAGCCTTAGTGTTGCCAGACTACCTTCAGTCATCGCTGATATCAAACCCCCTAAGAGCGTACCTGTTACTTTGGCTGTGGGTGGTTTCTTGGGTTTAGTCGTTGGTGGCGGGGTAATATTTTTGTTAGGGTCACTGGAAGGTACTTACAAAACCAAAGAGGATATCCGCGAAACCCTCAAGCAAAGAGAAGTGCCACTGCTGGGAGAATTACCTTTAATGCCAGTTGATGATTTGGGGCTGGAAGCATTGCCAGTAGTACTTTCGCAGGATTCACCTTATTTAGAATTTTTAGAGAAGTTTCGGAGCAATTTACGCCGAATTGGTGGTAGAGACTTAAAGGTAGTTTTAATTACTAGCACGAGTAGCCAAGAAGGTAAGACGACAAGTGCTTATAACTTGGGGATAGCTTCTGCGCGTGCAGGCAAAAGAACCTTAATTATTGAAACAGATTTGCGATCGCCTTCCCGTTGTACTTCCCTCAAGGTTACTTCTGACCCCGATGCAATTATTGAACCTCTGCATTATTACGCTAGCTTGAGTGAATGTATCCGCTTAGTACCTGATGTAGAAAATTTATATATTCTTCCTAGTCCTGGGCCTGTACGTCAATCTGCTGCTGTTCTTGAATCGAGCGAAATGCGACGGCTCATAGAAGATGTACGTCAACGCTATGATTTAGTAATTTTAGATACTAATTCTCTAAGTTTATCCAATGATGCTTTGTTAATTCAACCTTATAGTGATGGTATAGTGTTGGTAGCACGACCAAATTATACACAAGAAAATATGTTTGGTGAAGCTATTGATCAATTGGTTGAATCTGAGTTGGGATTGTTAGGAGCAATTATCAATGGTACTGACATTATAGTTACTGTACCTGAAACAGTTATACAATCGCCAACATCTTCGCGTGACATAGAAGCCGAAGCTGAAGAAGTGTCAGCTGGTGTTAATAATAATAACTAAGGCAATGGGCATCGGGCATTGAGAGTGCTGAGTTCTGAGTGAAGGGGATAAGGAAGTTATTTTTCCCCTGCTCCTCATCTCCCCTACTCCCCATCAGTCCTGCCTAAACAACCCAAATAAAGGCGCGAGAATTATCCCGAAAACAAAGCCGCCGATGTGCGCCCAGTAAGCAACTCCGCCTGATTCAACACTCATGTTAGCAGCAGCTTGCAAGCTGGCAAGACCAGATATCACATTCTGCACGAAGAAAAGCCCGATAATGATTAGTGCTGGAACACTGATTGTAGTCACGAAAAAACCTAAGAAAATTAAAGTGGTAACTCTAGCATGGGGGAAACGAATAATATACGCGCCCAGAACACCAGAAATTGCACCACTTGCCCCTAATGAAGGAATAGCAGAATTCATACCAATAAACCATTGGCATGAGGCAGCTAAAGCGCCGCACGCCAAATAAAAAATTAGATATTTAAAATGTCCTAAGCGGTCTTCTATATTGTTGCCAAAAACCCAGAGAAATACCATATTTGATATTAAGTGCCACCAACCACCGTGTAAAAATTGCGACGTAAATAATGTCGCCCATTCTCCGGTTAAGTTGGTGGTTAACTCTCGTGGGATTACAGCATACAACTGCAAAAACTGTTCTAATTGTTCATTAGACAGACTGACTTCATGAAGAAAAACTAAAATATTCATCCCAATCAACCCGTAAGTAAAATACGGGGTGGTTCGCGTCGGATTTTCGTCGTAGAGGGGAAACACAGGTGTTTTTGTGAATTTACCATTAACTGCAATATAGCCTGTGTCGTGGCAGTTGATAAGTAACTACCTGTACCAAGATTCTTCTTGAGATTTATCATTAAATAAACCCAATAGCGGGCCGAGAATCGCTCCAAACAAGAAACCGCCTGCATGGGCCCAGTAAGCAATACCGCCACTTTCCATACTAATGTTCGTGGGTGTTTCTAAACTGGCAAGTCCGTAGAAGGCTTGTTGGAGAAACCAGAATCCTAAAAAGAAGTATGCCGGAACGCGGAAAGTAGGGAAGAAGAAGCCTAAAGGGACTACGCCGAGAACTTCGGCGTTGGGAAAGCGGAGAATATATGCTCCCATGACTCCAGCGATCGCACCACTTGCACCCAAAGAAGGAATGTTAGAATTCTGGGCGAAGTACCACTGTGCTAACGATGCCAAGACACCGCAGGATATGTAAAAAAGCAAATATTTGGCATGACCTAACTTATCTTCAATGTTGTTGCCAAAAATCCAGAGAAACAACATATTGCCAGCTAGGTGCAAAAAACCGCCGTGCAGAAACTGAGATGTAATCAAAGTTGCCCACTCTGGCACTGGTTGATGTAGAGATACACCAGCAAAACTTAAGGTGAGTTCTTGCGGGACTACAGCCGCAAGCCGTAAAAACCCGTTTAATGCTTGGGGGGGAAGATTTGCCTCATAAAGAAAAGCGAGGACATTTGCAGCAATCAGCCCATAAGTCACATAAGGCGTGATTCGTATGGGATTATTGTCTCTGATTGGAACCACCGATTTTTTTCCTAATTAGAGCGGAACTAGCCTTAAATTACCGAATTATAAGTATTATTTCTTCTACCTCGTGGATAGATTTGCGTTCCGTCGTTTGATGCACATTTATGACTACGCGACTGCGGTTTGTGATTAAAAATTGTTCTTGCTATAGTTTCATCACATCCAATATGGATTTTTTTACTGTGCTGATGATTTAGTAAAATAGTTTTATTGCACTGCTTTGGGTAACTTTGCCGAGCAGTTAGCTAGATGTATTGTCACAATGAACTGGTTAGCCCATTTATTATTATCTGAAGCGGATGTTGAGAGTAGGTTAGGTAATCTGCTTGCTGACATTGTAAAGGGGACAGTTCGCGAAGAATTGAACTCAAATATCCAGCACGGAATTAAATGTCATCTAGTTATTGACAAGTTTACCGACAGTCATATAGTTGTGCAAAGAAGTAAAGACCGCATCAATCCAAGCTACAGACGATTTGCGGGAGTACTCGTGGATGTTTTTTACGACCACTACTTGGCAAAGAACTGGTCAGAGTATTCCCATGTGTCTCTTGATGAGTTTACAGCAAAGATATACAAGTCGTTTCAAGCCTATCAAGGTGAAATACCTGTGACAGTTACTGAAATGATTACTCGTATGGCAGTTGAAGACTGGTTAGGAGCTTACCGCAACGTAGCTGGTGTAGAAAATACTTTGGAAAGGATATCAAAACGGCTATCGATGCGATGTCTACGACGGCCATCGAGCTTTGCCGTTCGCGGAGCGTCTCGTAGAGAAGTGCGGGCTACGCCATTAACCCCAGCTGTTAGCGAACTTACAACACACTATGATGCATTTGAGGATGATTTTCAAGAGTTCTTTCCCGAATTAATTTCTCATGTCCAAAATTGGTGTCTTGTGTAGTTGTATTCAATCTTTTCAAATTTATATTTTTTAACTTTGCTGTCTTCTAAACTGGATGTATAAGCGCAACTCCCCAAAATTGGAAGTAATTGAAGAGATAAATGGCTGGTTAAGTCCGCGCCTGGGTATACGTTTTGAACTTACACCAAATACTCTAGAAATTTATTATCCTGATGGGCGAAAGTTTCTCACATCTGTGGAACTAGATCAAGAACGAGAACAGGAACGTCAACGCGCTGAGCAAGAGCGCCAACGCGCTGAACAGGAACACCAACGCGCTGAGCAAGAACGACAAGAGAAAGAAACCACACTCCTCCAATTAGAACAGGAACGACAGCGCTATCAAGATTTGTTAGTACTATTGCAAGCTAAGAGAATTGATCCACAAAATATGTGAGCTACTAGCACAGAGATTGACGTATTCAGCCCAAGGCTGACAATATGCAAGTACAATGCACATCAACTTAGCAAGCTTATGTTTTTTTCAAATTCTCTGGAAGCTCAACTTAAGCAGTGGCACGAAGTTATTTGCAATCAGCCGCAAAATCCCAATGCTTACATTCGCCGAGGTATGGTTTATTTTCAGCTTGCCAAAATTGATGAATCTATTCAAGATTTTGACACAGCAGAACAGCTAGATGAGCGTCTAAAACCCTATCTATGGCAACGTGGATTATCGTACTATTATGTAGAAAGATTTGCTGAAGGCGTTCAACAGTTTGAGATAGATTTGACAGTGAACGCCCAAGATGTAGAAGAAACAGTATGGCGATATCTCTGCATGGCGCGTTTAGTTGGTGCGAAAGAAGCACGTAATTCTCTATTAACTGTGAAAAATGACCCTCGGCACTTCATGCAAATTGTATACAATTTGTTTGCAGGCACTTGTACGCCAAATGATGTTTTAAATGTTGGTCAGTTAGAAGGGATAAAGGGAAATTTTTATAGTCATCTTTACTTAGGATTGTATTACGAAGCTGAAAATAATCTTGATTTAGCTAAAAATTATATAGTTAAGGCTGCTGATAATTATAAAATTGATGATTATATGTGGTATTTAGCGCAGGTACACAAAAAATTGCGAGGATGGGTATAGAACGTTTTATCTTGCTTAGACGATCGCCATCAATGCAGTGTTCAACTGCGATCGCTACTATGCAGAATCGTTTATCTTGAAATTACGGTTAATTCAATCCTCAGACCTTATCCTGGATTTAAAAAAACAGTTGCTGATACTCAAAAAGTCACAGACATTCAATCAAATCAATTAGTCTATGAGGTGACTTAATTGCACTAAAAGGAGAGTAGCGATGAAAAAAGTCGCGGTGTTTGGCAATGCTGGAGGCGGTAAATCAACTCTCAGCAAGAGATTATCCCAAATCACTGGTTTGCCACTTCACGTCTTGGACAAGATTCAATATCAATCAGGAGGCAATCCGATTCCACATGAAGATTATAAGCACGCCCATCAGCAAATTTTAGTTAGTGATCGATGGATTATTGACGGGTTTGGTTGTATAGAAACCCTCTGGCTACGACTGAACGAAGCGGATACTCTGGTTTTTGTCGATCTACCACTATATATACATTTTTGGTGGGTAACTAAACGATTATTCACAGGTTACTTTAAACCGCCACAAGGCTGGCCAGAAAAAAGTCCAATATTGAAGAGTTCGCTTAGTAGCTACCGCGTGCTTTGGTTATGTCACAAATATTTGACCCCAAAATATCGTGAGTATATCGAGCAGACTCGAAGCATGAAAAGTGTTTATCACATTCGATCAACTGAACAGATTTTACAATTTTTTAAATTAATCGAAAATGAGACTAACTTTAAAGATGGTGCATCAGCCTAACGCTCATCATTAATTTTTATAGCTGTGAGCGATCGCCTTTGTTAAACTAATTGCTATGCTGAGGATTAATTTGATAAATGCGATCATCTATTCATTTTCAGTTGCTTCGGTTTCAAACTGCCTCGACTTTTCGCAATAATTCCCGAATTGCGATCGCTTTGACTTCTCGATCATACTTGAGACCCGAATCAGCTATTTCAATCAGTAACAACACTTCAGAAGCATCGGGATGGGGATCATCATAATCTAATGGAACAAGCAAGCAGCAAGAATAGTCAGCATATAGTTATTAGGCTTGGTACTTCCTTAATTCCGTTGCAACCATTCATCCAAGCGAGACATTTCCACCGCACGGTTCAACAGCAATCCATTCACCTCGTTTGAGCCGGAGTGGAGCGCTAAAATATAATACTTGCCGTTTATGTTACTGATAATTGCACCTCCAGAAGCACCGTGATTAGTATCACAGTTGTGGTACAACAAATTATCCTGACGGCGGAGGATACTGCATCGCAGGTGAACGCCAGCAGTCATGCTTTCACCAGCAGTTAAATTTTCATAACCTTTTTTCTTGGGGTTAGGAAAATCACCAGAATAGCCGACTAAGGCGAATTTTTTTATATCTCCAACAAGAGTAGAAGATGGTAGGGATTTCCAGCCCAAATAACCATATTTTTTACCGATAGGCTTGTTGAGCTTCAAAATCGCCCAGTCGTTTGCATAATCGGCTAATGTGCCATTTTTAAAGTCTGTGCCGTAATAAACATTAGTGGCGTAGGCTATATCAGCTTTACTTTTGACGACACCATTAACTAAGTTTGGCTCAAATGCGTTAGCGAAGCTCGCCGTAGGCATCGCTTGACTAACTTTTTGGGTTTCCGGGTTAATGACACAGTGAGCATTTGTCAAAACAACGTCTTCAGCAATCAACGTTCCCGTGCAACTGTAGCCGCCACCATCAGCACCTATCCCCTCGATTTTACCAATGGCTGACCAAGGGTAGTCTCTGCTAGTCATGGGGATACGGTCATCTGAACCAATAATTGCTCGTTCTTCTCCGGGGAGTTTTTCTTTCTGATTTAGCACCGAAGGCTCCCCTTTTCCTTCTAGTTTAAATTCTCCGGGATTTTCAACTTTGGTAAACCTGGGTGGGGTTTGTGGTTTGGCTGAAACTGAAGCCCAAAACCCCAAAATTCCTACCCCAATTGTTGCTATGCAGGGAAGAATAAATTGTCTGGATGTAAATATGCTTTTCATGAGAAATCACTCCTAATAAATTTTGTCTTAAAGTAGGTTGGGTTGAACAAAGTGAAACCCAACATTTTCGGGAGTTTGTTGGGTTTCGTTCCTCAACCCAACCTACGATATTCGCTACTTAACTAGTAGGGAAGCTACGGTATATACACAAGTCTTTTGACCTGCACCTTTATTGCATCGACCTGTACCTTTGTTGCGTTGACCTGCACCTTTATTGCGTTGACCTGCACCTTTATTGCGTTGACCTGCACCTTTATTGCATTGAGCTGCACCTTTATTGCATTGAGCTGCACCTTTGTTGTATCGACCTGCACCTTTGTTGTATCGACTTGCATCTTTGTTGCATTGACCTGCAAAAATTAACTTAGCCTACGTTATGCAGCAAGTCTAAAAGATTTGTGTGTACACTGTAGCCCTGTGCGGGAGAGGTTTGAAAAGGGGTTACAACGTTCACCGCCACTCACCCAGCAGGGTAAAAGCCGACCAAGAATAGGGGTTACGCCACTTTTCTTGTTCCCACATTTTTAGTTGTGCGGCTCTGAGGGCAGCAGCCGGAGTTTTCCCTTGCTGCAACATTTGGCTGTAAAATTGGCTCATCAATAAAGATGTCGCTTCATCATCAACACTCCATAAAGACACTACCACCCGCGCTGCACCTGCATACATTAATCCTCTTGTCAACCCCACTAGCCCTTCTCCTTTAACTTCTTTACCCAGACCGGTTTCGCAGGCACTTAGCACCACCAACTCTGCTGGCAAGTTGAGGTTAAAGATATCAGTGAGGCGCAAAAAGCCTCTTTGGGACTTACCTTGTTTATCTATCAGAGAAAGGACAATTCCTGATAACTCTGGGTCAGTGCTGTCTAGAAAGCCGTGGGTAGCAAAATGCAGCATCTTGTATTGACTCAGTTGCTTATTGATAGCCCAGTTATAGTTAGCGTCAAAACCAAAGGCTTGGATATTCTCTGAGGGTGAGACAAGTTTGAGAATCTCTCGCGCCTCTTCTTCTGTGCCTTCGAGTCTTTGAATTTCGCTGCGGTTGATGTTTCTCATAGACCGCTTTAGCGCAGAGTTTTCTAGTTCCTGGTCAATGTTATTATTAGCAGCGTTGGAAGATTTGCCAGTTACTCGCTGATCGTTAGCGCTAAATACTGGATCTGCAAGAATGGCAAGGGTTTTCGGTGCTTTTATCCGCCCTTTAATTTGTTTCCTGAGAATGGCAATGGTGGAAGCGGAAGGTAGACTGATAATTTCATGGTTGACTACCAATGGTTGATAATCTGAACCATCGGCCGATTTGGTTGATGTAGTTAATGCCGCAAAGGGGATGTATTGTAAAGCATCATCACCAACAATTACTAGGCGTTTTTTTCCCAACTTATCAGCAACTGGCGCGAGGATTAGTTGACTCAGTTCATTAGCAGCTTTCCCTGTATCTTCTGGCGAACCTCCCTGCATTCCAGGATTAATTAAGTAATTGTTGTATAAATTCTTGGCTGCTTTGTCTATCTTTTCACTTGCTGGGAGTTCATAGCTATAGAGAGAGTCGGGTGTGACAGCCCAAAGATAGCTACGTTCTTCACCTAAAGAATATTGCAATAGCAGTGTGTCTTTATCTAGTTGTTGCTGAATTTCTTTGAGAGTCAGAGGTTGGGGATATATCAAATCGGCATATTCCGGGTTTTTGGCGCGGATTTGTATCTGAAGTTCTCGCTGTTGTTTGAGTATGTCTTCGATTTGTTGTTTGGTATTGGTTAAAAGTTGTTCTGGGGTTTCTTTTTTACTTGATAGTTCTGATAATAATTTTTCTCTAGCATTAATTTGTAATTGCAAACGGCGTTCTTCTGCTAAAAGTGTTGGGTCAATGCCTTTTTTAATATCGATTTTAGCTTCGGTTAGTAGTTCAATTAGACCACGGGCGCGGGAGCGATCGCTAACTTCCAGTGCCAATGCATCGTATCCTTTTGATGGGTCTTTTTTGTCCTGTTCCATCAGCAGGTCGGTGTAGAACTTGTAGTAATTTTGAACTGAGGCAAAGTAAGAAGCGCGTAGTTCTTTGTTAGCTATTTTGGTGCGTAAATCTTCAATGATTTCAATAGCAGCTTGAATATGTGTTTGGGCTTGTTGTAGATTACCGCGACTACGTTCTAGGAAAGCCATGTTAAAGAGGGTGGTGGCTTCGCTTCCCCTGTCCCTCACTGCACGGAGTATCGGTAAAGCTTGGTTGTAGTATTTGAGCGCTTCTTGGTTTTCTCCTAGTGAGAAGTAGACAGCGCCAATGCCAACGAGGGTGATGGCTTCCCCTCCCCTGTACCCCACTGCGCGGACTAGAGGTAAAGCTTGGTTGTAGTATTTGAGCGCTTCTTGCTTTTCTCCTAATGAGCCGTAGACTAAGCCAATATTATTGAGGGTAGCGGCTTCGCTACCCCTGTTCCTCACTGCACGGAGTATGGGTAAAGCTTGGTTGTAGTATTTGAGCGCTTCTTGTTTTTCTCCTAATGAGTCGTAGACTAAGCCAATATTGTTGAGGGTGGTGGCTTCGCTTCCCCTGTCCCCCACAGCATGGTATATGGGTAAAGCTTGGTTATAGTATTTGAGCGCTTCTTGCTTTTCTCCTAAATAATAGTAGACTAAGCCAATATTATTGAGGGTGCTGGCTTCTTCTCCCCTGTCCCCCTCTGTACGGGTTATGGGTAAGGCTTGGTTGAGGTATTTGAGGGCTTCTTGCTTTTCTCCTAAATCAGAGTAGACAGCACCAATATTGTTGAGGGTGGCGGCTTCCCCTGTTCTGTCCCCCACTGCATGGCGTATCGGTAAAGCTTGATTGTAGTATTTGAGGGCTTCTTGCTTTTCTCCTAAATAAGAGTAGACATTGCCAATATTGTTGAGGATGGTGGCTTCTCCTGCCCTATCCCCCACTGCATGGCGTATCGGTAAAGCTTGGTTGTAGTATTTGAGGGCTTCTTGATTTTCTTCTAAATAAGAGTAGACATTGCCAATATTGTTGAGGATGGTGGCTTCTCCTGCCCTATCCCCCACTGCATGGCGTATCGGTAAAGCTTGGTTGTAATATTTGAGTGCTTCTTGGTTTTCTCCTAAATCAGAGTAGACATTGCCAATGTTGTTGAGAGTGGCAGCTTCACCTTTCCTGTCCCCCACTGCACGGTATAGGGGTAAAGCTTGGTTGTAGCATTTGAGTGCTTCTTGCTTTTCTCCTAATGAGTTGTAGACTTTGCCAATGCCAACGAGGGTAATGGCTTCCCAGTCTTTATCATCAATTTGTTGCCAAAGCTTCAGCGCTTCTTGGTATTTCCCAATCGCCTGTCGCAGTGATTCTGCTGTCCCTCGTTCAGCAAGCTGCATTCCCTCTTGAATAACCCGTTCCGCAGCAGCGCGAGTGGCATTTTGTTGAGTGGTTTCTGGCTGCTGTGCTATCTGCAACCCTTGGTTTCTCGGTGTCGCCCCCATAGCATCAGCAAGCATTACCGCACTCAGCAATAAAGTTAAACTGTAGCGGGTCAATTTTGGTAGAAACTGCCAACAAACTCGTTGAGACTTTGCACTTCTCTTCATTCTTTAGCCTCACAGCCTCAATCAGTGATTATTTACAGCCCTATCTCGTCGGCATCAATTCCGATTATTAGTAAATTATTTAATTGTCGCCAGTAATATTGCTGAAACTTTATGTTGATTTTACGGTTGCGGTTTCAGGTTGCAGTTGTGGTTACGGTTTTTGCAACGAATTTATCGCTAAACCTGATTTTCTCGTCCTGATGCTTCCTAACGAGAGGGGGATATAGCGGTTCTCGCTTGGGTGCAGTACAGTTTTGACCTCTCTCCTTTTAGGAGAGAGGCTTTGAATCTTACTCCCCTTCCCTTGAAGGGAAGGGGCTGGGGGTTAGGTCTGTATTCCATGCAATTGGGAACCGCTATAAGAGGTGATAATAGTTATTGAACAAGTAAAGGTAACTTTAATATGTCGTATAAAGTTAGCATTGTTATCGAAAAAGATGAATATGGATATTATGCTTATTGTCCTGAACTTCCTGGTTGTCAATCTCAAGGTGATTCCCTAGAAGAAGTACAGACAAATATTAAAGAAGCTGTTGAGCTTTATATAGAAACCTTGTCAAATTCAGAAAAACAGGCGCTTCAGAACAAGGAAACATTCACAATAACCTTGGAGGTAAAAGTTGCCTAAGCTGCCACATTTGACTGCAACGGAAGCTGAAAAACTTTTATTAGATGTAGGCTTTATTCAAATTAGAAGTAAAGGAAGTCACAGTATTTATTTTCGAGAAGAAGTGAGAGTAGTGATTTCTTTTCATTCAGGAAAAATATTGCACCCAAAAATAGTTAAACAGGTTTTACAAGCCATTGACATTTCTGAGAATAAAGCGACAGCAGAAGAAGTAATACCTGACACTGATGAATAAAAATACCATCCCCCAAGCGGCGCTTTTATATCCTCCACCAAAACACCTACAGCGAAATGGGCGGTTAGAAACCGCGTCTACACAAACTTGTGTTGAGCGGAGTCGAAATACAAAACCCACCTCCGTAGGTTTCAAAACCTTAATTTTACCTTAGTCCGCGCAGGCGGACGAAAGCCTGTGTAGGCGCGTACTCCTACGGAGAAGCAAGCTACACGCAGTGTACCGCAGGCAGTTTTATCAAAGACCTAAAAGAAAAGCGTTATGCCACAATAAGGTAAACAGTTATTATTTATCGACCTTATGCAAGTCAAAGATTTGACTATTGAAGAACTCAAGTTACTGATTCAGGAAACTGTTGCTGAAACCATTCAATCTCTGCTGATTGACCCCGACGAAGGTAAACAACTAAAGCCAGAAGTGAAGCAACAACTACTAGACTCCTTACAGCGCACTCAAGCGGGAGAAAGTGGAGTTTTGGCTGAAGAAATAGCGAAAAAACTGGGTTTGCAGTGGGAATGAGTTATTGTGTTGAATTCACGAAAGGAGCTACTAACGATTTAGAAGCACTCACCTTAACTATCCAAGAACGCATTATACGTAAAGTTCATTGGCTATCTCAGAATTTTGATAACGTAAGTCCCCAAGCTCTTAGCGCTGACCTCAGTGGTCTGTTTAAACTTAGAGTAGGTGACTATCGAATTATCTATTCCTTTAATACAGAAACGCAGTTAATCACAATTCACAAGATTGGACATCGCCGAGATATTTATAACTAGTTTATTGGTGTTGATAAAATTTACCAGAATTCCAATTTTGACACCGCAAGATTTTCTAAGTTGCTACTTCTCAGATAAATAAGTAGAGACGAACAAAAGGATAAAATCGAATCTGACTTGAATATTGACAGAGATTAGAACACAATTAATAGCGTGAAGAGCGATCGCTTCCACTAAAAAAGCCTTTACCACAAAAAGTCAAAAAAGTCCAGGAACAATACTCAAGTGATAAGCAGCAGAAAGCTTTAGCTATTTTTTAATGTAAGAGCGATCGCATTGCAATATTTTAAAAAGCTCACGCGCAGGGGTAAAAGTGACGAACGAATAATAAGCTTTACGTTAACGTCCTAGCATTTTATCCCACAGATGTTTAATGCAATCGCTTCCTAGACTTTTCGCAATAATTCCCGAATTGTGATAGCACAATCATCAAAGGCTAAAGGTGAAATTGTCACATCCTCTGCAAGTATACTCTCACTGTGATAGCCATCTGGACTAGGAAGACGATACATATACAATTTACGTCTATTGATATCTAAAATCCAGTACTCAATAATACCTGATTTAGAATATGCGAGCGCTTTGACTTCTTGATCATATTTGAGACTAGAATCAGCTATTTCAATCAGTAAAAATACTTCAGAAGCATTGGGGTGGTGATCATCATAATCTAGTGGATTGGGCTTCACCACTGAAATATCTGGTTCTGGTTCCGAGTAATCATCAAGTTGCACTGGTGACTGAATTCTTAATAAAACTTTGTCGCCCAAACGTTGACGTAATAATCTTTCTGTGCGGGTAATTGCTGATTCGTGAGCAGTTCCTTTTGCTGACATTCTGATGATTTGTCCCGCGATTAATTCTAAGCGTTCTTCAGGATGAAAAATTCCCGTTTCCGCCATTTGGTGATATTCTTTAACACTTATTAGGCGAATATTGGTCAGCATAAGATTCACGTTAACGTCCTAGCATTTTATCCCGCAGGTGTTTGATGCGATCGCGCAATTTTGCTGCCTCTTCAAATTCCAGTTTCTTCGCCGCTTCTTTCATCTGTGCTTCCAACACAGTAATCAATTGTGGAATCTGTTCTAATGGCAGTTCATCTATATGTTCATCTACAACTTTCAAGTCAGTTGCATTCAACCGCCGAGATACATCTAAAAAAGCCAAAATCGCATTACTTGATTTTTTCACAATTGGTTGTGGTGTAATCCCATGTAGTCGATTATGTGCCGTTTGAATACCACGCCGCCTGTCTGTTTCATCAATGGCTTTAATCATACTACCTGTCAAATTATCAGCATATAAAATCGCTTGTCCTTGGATGTGACGCGCGGCTCTACCAATAGTTTGAATTAAGGAACGCTCGGTTCGCAGAAAACCTTCTTTATCTGCATCCATAATTGCTACTAAGGAAACTTCAGGTAAATCCAAACCTTCCCGCAGCAAGTTTACGCCAACTAATACATCAAATTTCCCCTCGCGCAAGTTCTGCAAAATTTCAATGCGCTCAATAGAAGTAATCTCGGAATGTAAATACCGTACTCTTATACCGTGGTCTTGCAAATACTCGGTTAAATCTTCCGCCATCCGCTTGGTTAATGTGGTAATTAACACTCGTTCATGGCGATCAGCTCTATCTTTAATTTCTCCCAATAAATCATCAATTTGTCCTTCTGTGGGACGCACAGAAATTTCTGGATCAACTACCCCAGTTGGTCGAATCACTTGCTCAACTATATGACCTTCAGAAACTTCTAATTCCCAATTTCCTGGCGTAGCCGAAACAAAAATACACTGGTTTACTTTCTGCCAGAATTCTTCGGCTTTTAAAGGACGGTTATCAGCAGCACTAGGAAGACGAAATCCATGTTCAATTAACACTTTTTTCCTAGCTTGGTCACCGTTATACATCCCACGAATTTGCGGCACAGTAACGTGAGATTCATCTATAACTAATAGCCAATCTTTCGGAAAATAATCAATTAAACATTCTGGAGGGTCTCCGGCTTGCCTTCCTGCTAAGTGACGCGAATAGTTTTCTACACCGTTACAATAACCAACTTCACGCAACATTTCTAAGTCGTAACGTGTCCGTTGATCTATGCGTTGCGCTTCTAATAGTTTCCCAGCTTCTTCTAATTCTGCTTTACGTTGTTTTAATTCTGCTGCAATGTCATCACAAGCTACTTCTAACCGTTCTTCTGGGGTAACAAAGTGACGAGCCGGATAGATATTCAGCGCTTCCAAACTCTTGAGAATTTCCCCTGTTACCGGGTCAATATAGCGAATCGCATCAATTTCATCACCAAAAAATTCGACGCGAACTATTCGGTCTTCGTATGCTGGGCCAATTTCTAATACATCACCACGAACACGAAACTTTCCTCGACCCATTTCTATGTCGTTGCGACTATATTGAACATTTGCCAAATCCCGTAAAATTTGTCGTTGATTTACTTCCATACCTATCTGGAGAGGGATAGCAGCTTTGAGATATTCTGCTGGCA